>JAKALO010000012.1 GCA_021824125.1 Deltaproteobacteria bacterium
ACGCGGCGAGGATCCTTTCGGAGTGACGGCGATGACGCGGGCCGCGGGGACAGGGTCCTGGAAGGTAGTCGAGATCACCGACGTCGGCGACCACGAGATCGAATCGGCGCTGAACCGCCTGGCGAGAGAGGGATACCGCTTCGAGTCGATCCACTTCGTGACGCAGCCGGGGAACCGGCGGCCGACGATGGCTTTCCTGTTCTTCGCGCGCAACGAAAATCCCGCCGGGGAGTGAACGGATGGCTTTCCGCTGGCAGGACCAGAGGGAGTTTTTCAAGGACGCCCGCCGGGCCAGGTACCTGTCCCGCCTGGTCGCCAAGGCCGCGGACCTGATCATAGCGATGTCGCTGTGGCACGTTCCAGGCGCCGCGGGGGTCTTCGCGTCCCTCTTCTACATCCTTATGTGCGACGGCTTCCCGGGTGGGCGAAGCGCGGGGAAGAGACTGACCGGCCTGAAGGTCGTCCGCGTCGACCGGGAAGGAATGGATTTCCAGTCGTCCCTCCTTCGAAACCTGACCGTCGCCGCGCCGTTCCTTATCTACCTCGTCCCCGTGGCGGGACCCTTCCTGGCGTACACCGTGGGGCTGGTCGTCCTCCTCATAGAGGTCTACCTGGGCTTCTACGACGCCGACGGCCAGCGGGCGGGGGACACCCTCGCCGAGACGCTCGTTGTGGAGCACCCCCAGGTGGCGGATGGCGTCGCTCTTTCTGATCGACGGGCATAACGTCCTCTACCGCGCCTTCTTCGGGGTCCCCCGGCTTTCCGCGCCGGACGGGACGCCCACCAACGTCGTCCTGGGAGTCGCCCGGATCCTCCTCAAGATCCTCCGTCAGGACAAGCCCGCCGCCGTCATCGCCGTCTTCGACAGCCGGGAGCCGACCCCGCGCCACGCGCTATATCCGGAGTACAAGGCGAACCGCCTGAAGGTACCCGAGGACCTCGCGGCGCAGATTCCGCTGGTGAAGGAGGTGATCGACGCGCTGGGCGTGCGACGCGTCGAGGTGCCGGGCGCGGAGGCCGACGACATCATCGGCACCCTGTCCCGCATGGCCGAGGAGCGTGGGATGGAAGTCGTCATAATCTCGTCCGACAAGGACCTCTACCAGCTGGTCTCCCAGAAGGTCCGGGTGCGGGACGCGATGAAGGAGCGGATGGTGGGGGAGGCGGAGGTCCGGGAGACCTTCGGAGTCGATCCCTCCCAGGTGGTGGACCTCCTTGCGCTCGCCGGCGACCCCTCCGACAACGTCCCGGGCGTTCCCGGGATCGGAGAGAAGACGGCGGGGGAGATGATCCGGGAGTTCGGGACGCTTTCGGAACTTCTTGAACGCCCCGACCGGCTCAAGGGGAGCCGCAGGGACAAGATCGAGAAGAACGCCGCGACGGCGAGGCTCTGCCGGACGCTCCTGACGATCGACCGCCGGGTAACCCTGGACGAGAGCCTTGACGATCTCGCACTTCGCCCGATGGAGGCCGGGCGGGTCGCCTCCCTTTTCCGGAAGCTGGGATTCAGGAAGCTGCTCGAAGAGCTGGGGCTGGACACCGAGCCCTCCCTTCCCCTTCGGGATGAGGTGCCGGCAAGCCCGCGGGAGTGGGCGATGGTTTCCGGGGCGGCGGAACTTTTTCCCGGCGTCGGTAATGGGGAGCTCTCCGGGGCGGCCGTCGCCGCCGGAGGTAAAGGGTGGGCGGGCGTTTCGGCGGCCGGCCGCGGGACCTTCGTCCTCCCCGAATCCGGCGTCCCGGAAGCCCTTCGGCGTCTCGGGGACCTCTGCGAAAGGATCTTCATCTTCGACGGGAAAGCCATAATCCGCGCCCATGGCGGTCAACTGCCGGGGAAGCCCCTGCCGCTCTTCGACCTGCAGGTTGCCGGGTACCTCCTCGCCCCGGACGACGGGACGCCGACCCTGGCCAGGCTTTTCGCACGGCATCATCCCGACGGACCGGCCGCGTCGGCGGAGTCTCCGGAAGCCCGTGCCGCGGAGGATGCCGGGGCGCTCCTTTCGCTGGGCCTGGTCCTGGACGGGAAGCTCGAGGAGGCGGGCCTCACGCAGATCTTCCGCGATGTCGACATGCCTCTCCTGCCGGTCCTTTACCGGATGGAGGAGGCGGGGATCCGGATCGACACGGGAATTTTCCGGGATCTGTCCGGGGGGCTGGGCCTGGGAATCCGGGCGATAGAGGAAAAAGTCGCACGCATCGCCGGCCCCGACTTCAACATCAACTCCCCGAAGCAGCTGGCGTTCCTGCTCTTCGAGAAACTGGGGCTCCCCCCTCTGAAGAAGACCAAGACAGGCTACTCGACCGACGTCGAGGTCCTGGAGCAGTTGAGGGGCGCCCACGAGATCCCGGCACTCGTACTGGAGTACCGCGGACTCGCCAAGATCAAATCAACCTACGTGGACGTGCTTCCGGAAATGGTCGACCCCCGCGACGGCCGGATCCATTCGACGTTCAACCAGACGCAGGCCGCCACCGGGCGCCTCGCCTCCTCCGACCCGAACCTGCAGAACATACCCATCCGGACGGACCTCGGGCGGCGCATCCGCTCCGGGTTCGTGGCGGACCCCGGCTGCCTCTTCGTGGGGGCGGACTACTCCCAGGTGGAGCTGCGGCTGCTGGCGCACCTCTGCGGCGATCCGGGGCTGATCCGCGGGTTCCTCGACGGCGAGGACATCCACGCGGCGACCGCCAGGGTGGTCTTCGGGGTCTCTTCTTCCGAGGTCACACCCGAGCTTCGCCGGAGGGCGAAGGTTATCAACTTCGGCATCCTGTACGGGATGAGCCCCTTCGGGCTCTCCCGCGAGCTGGGAATCGGGGGGAGGGAGGCGAAGGAGTACATCGAACAGTACTTCAGCCGCTACCCCGGGGTGCGCGACTACATCGATCGGGAGAAGGGGCAGGCCGCGAAGGAAGGGTACGTGAAGACCATCCTGGGGCGGCGCCGGTATTTGCGGGACATCAATTCAAGGAACAAGGTCCTCCGGGAGGCGGCGGAGAGGATGGCGATCAACGCCCCTATCCAGGGGAGCGCCGCGGACATCATCAAGCTCGCGATGATACGCATCGACCGGGAATTCATGGAGCGCGGGATGGGGTCCCGCCTGGTCCTCCAGGTGCACGACGAGCTGATCGCCGAGGCCCCGGAGCGGGAAGCGGACGAAACCGGGAGGATCGTGCGGGAGGCGATGGAAGGGGTGGTCACCCTCTCCGTCCCCCTGACCGTTTCCGTCAGCCGGGGGAAGAACTGGGGGGAAATCCATTAACCCGCGCCTCCCGACGATGAATAGATCCGGGAAAAGATCCGTCCTATGAGTGAAAAGGAGAAAAAGGGCGTCCCCGACGATGTGCTGATACGCGCTTCCCTTTCGGGGGACGAGGATTCGTTCCGGGAACTGATGGAACGGTATAAAAACCGCGCTTTCCACGTCGCGCTGGGGATCACCAGGGATTCGGACGACGCGCTCGACGTGGTACAGGACTCCTTCGTGAAGGCGTATTACAACTTGAAGGAGTTCCGGTTCGGCTCGAATTTCTACACCTGGTTCTACCGTCTCCTCGTGAACCAGGCGATCGACCGGTGGCGGAAATCGTCGAGGACGAAGACCGTTCCCCTCGACGAGACGTGGCTTTCGGAGGATGGGTCGCCGCCCGACTCGGTGGCGTATCCCAGGACACCGGAGGAGCTCGCGCAGAACCGTCAGTTGTCGGAGGCTCTGACCAGGGCGATCGAGGCTCTCCCGGAGTACCACAGGGCGGTCATAACCCTTCGGGAGGTGGAGGGGCTCTCGTACGAGGAGATAGCCGAAGTTCTCAAGTGTTCCGTGGGTACCGTGATGTCGCGCCTGCATTACGCCCGTGCGAAGCTGAAAGAGGCGCTGAAAGGGTTTCGGGAAGGGTAGCGTCATGGAATGCGGAAAAGTGCTGCAGGTTTTGCAGGAAGAGATCGACGGGCGGCTCCCGCCCTCCGAGTCGGCCGGGGTCCGCGGCCACCTGGAGTCCTGCGCCTCTTGTGCCGCCGAAGCCGCGGCGTACAGGCGCGTGGGGGTGCTGCTCCGGGCGTGGACCGGCGCGCGCGAAGCGGAAAACGCCCCGCGCCTGGACGCGATGTGGACCCGGGTCCGCGCCGGGATCGACGAGCGGAAGGAGCGGGGACGGTTCGCCTCCATGGCGCGGAAGTGGTTCTGGCTCCCCGCGGCCGCGGCGCTTGCGGGTTTGGCCCTGCTGTTCTATTCTTCGGGGGTGAGCAGGCCCCCGTTCAACCCGACCAGTTTCGATGTGGCGGTGGAGAACCTTGAATCGGACACGGCGACCGTGGCCCTTGTCGACAGGGGGGAGGACCTCCCCCGGGTGATCTGGATCTTCGAAAATGACAAGACCTGAGGCCCGCCGGGGGTTTTACGCCCCGTTCATCGCATTCCTGGCTCTCCTCCTCTTCTCCGGGGGCGCGGTGTCCGCATCCCGGGACCCGGTTTCCGTCGAAATCGGCGTGGTAGTCGCCTCCGGCAAGGGAAGCTCGATCGATCCTTCCCTCTCCTCCCTCCGCACGAAGCTGCAGTCGATGTTCAACTACTCTTCCTACACACTGCTCGACCGGATGAAGCGCCCCCTTGCGATCGGGGAAACCGGGGATTTCAACCTCCCCGGAAACCGCGCGATGCGGGTGACCCCGGTCGACGCACCCGGCAACAAGGTCCGGCTCGCGGTGCAGATCATGGAGGGGGGGAAGAACCTCCTGACCACCACGCTGGGGTTGAGCCGCGGGGGGATGGTGATTGTGGCGGGCCCCCCACACCAGTCCGGCGTCCTGATCCTCCTCATATCCGCCGAATAACCGCCTTCCGTGTGAATATATTTCCTGCATCCGTCGTCTGATGGGTGAACAGGGAACTTTTTCGAGGGTGCCGGGTTTAATCCGGCAGGGCGTAAAACCGGCAGAAGGAGGAAGAGACGATGAAAAAGATAGTGGCCATTGTCGTTGCGGCGGGTCTTCTGGGCGCCATGGCGCCGTCCCCGGCTTCCGCGGGTCAGCGCGAGTGGGCGACGGCCGGCAAGATCCTCACCGGGGTCATCGGGCTTCATATCCTGGGGAACGCCCTTGCGAACCCCTACCCGTACCATGCCCCCGCTTACGCCCCGCCGCCAAGGGTTTACTACCCGCCCGAACAGGTGTGGGTACCGGGGCGTTATGAGACGCGCCTCGACCGGCAGTGGGTCCCCGGCCACTGGGAGATCGAGCGGGCCGGCCGTCATCGGGACCGCTACGACCGCTACGACGGCGATGACGACGACGGCCGCGACGGCGACGACGGTTACGGCCGTGAAACCCGCCGGGTCTGGATTCCAGGGCACTACCGGGACGTCGAGGTGAGGATGTGGGTCCCGGGCCACTGGGAAGGGTAGGGCACAGGGAATAAGACCGGACCGTAGACCCGTCAACCAACCTTTAACGCAACGACCCCCGGATCGATCTCCGGGGGTTTTTTTTAAATTGTCTCCGTCCTCACGGAGGCTATCCTGATAAAGTGGTCGGGCGATAACATTCCTGACACGACGAAAGGGAGCCCCCCGTGACCGATCAACCATCCTCCGCCCCTGGTTCCCCTTTGAGAAACTCCCTGTGGAACCTCCTGTTCCGGATAGTTTCCTCCACGGACCACTCGAGGACGGTCTGGACCGCCGTCCTGCGCGGCGCCTGCCTCGCCTTCTTCAAGGAGCCGATCGACGACCTCCCGGCGAGCGACAACGACGCGTCCCGCGCCGCCTTCCGGGATCGCTTCCTCTCCTTGCCGGACCACCGCCTCTACGATCTGGTCGAGTTCCTGCTCGTCGACGACAGGGCGGGCCTCAAGGAGGTGGACAGGAAACTGATCCGGCGCAGCATGAACGAGATACTGGACTTGGAGGGCGCCCCGGTGCGCCTCCTTCGCGACAAGTTCGTCCCCCTCCCGGATTCCCTCGGGTTCGACGCGGTCGCCACGGCGGAGGAGAAACTCGACCTGTTCGACCTGCCCGCGGCCTCCCGTCACCTCGATTCCGCGCTCGGCTACCTTTCCAGGCGGCCCGAGCCGGCGTCGTGGGAGGCGGTGCGCGAGGCCTCGCTGGCCGTGGCGGCGGTGGTCCGCAGTTTCGGTGACAAGGAGGGCAAGATAGCCCTGGGGACCGTCGCGCCTGTCGCAGAGTCGTTCGGGATCCCGCCGGACCTGCTGGCCGGTATGGAGATAATCCTGCGCCGGTGCCATGCGGTGAGCGGACTGCCGGGTTCCGGACCGGTCGGCGTTCCCGTCGACCACCCCGAGGCGACTTTCCTCGTCGTCTTCTGCTCCTCGGCGATCAACTACCTTTTACGTTCGCGAGAGGCGGCCGGGTGAGGGGACGGCGGGACGGCGCCGCAGCAGGGCATCGACGACGTCAGCCGCGGATGGAACGACCTCGAAAAGATCGATGTTTTTAGGGGAGACGGTCCGGACCTTCACGGAACGGCGGCACCAGGAGAGAACAGGGTCGAACCACCCCGTTGTGTTGGCGACCACAATCGGGCGCGAGTGCAGTCCCAGCTGTTTCCAGGTGAGAATCTCGAAGAATTCGTCCATCGTGCCGAACCCCCCCGGCAGGACGGCGAAGGCGTCGGCGCGCCGGCTCATCTCCTGCTTGCGTTCGTGCATGGAGCCGGTTTCGACCATTTCCGTGAGGCTTTCATGGGCGAGCTCCTTGGTGCGCAGGAACGTCGGGATTACGCCGATCGCTTTTCCCCCTCCAGCCAGTATCCGGTCGGCCAGGATTCCCATGAGCCCGACGGATCCCCCTCCGAAGACGAGCGAGATGTCCTCCTCGAGCATCCGGTCGGCGAGCAGGAGGGTGTCCTCCCTGAACCTTTCAGGGACATGGTTGCTTGAAGAGCTGAACACGCACAGGCGTCGGATCTTCATCCTCGAAACCATACGTCTAAACACGGAAAAAGGGAAGCGCACGAAAGGGCGGGGAAACGAGCGGGAAAAATGTGTGGCTGAAATATCTTGACATTGGGGGAAACCATTAAATACTATATAGACGATAGACATAATATGGGAGGTCTGGCATGACAAAATGGTTCCAGGATAACTCGCTATCCATAGGTCATACGCCTCTGGTGAAGCTGAACCGGATCGTCGACGGCGACGGTGCGACCGTTCTGGGGAAGGTGGAGGGGCGCAACCCGTCTTATTCCGTGAAGTGCCGGATCGGCGCCTCCATGATCTGGGACGCGGAGAAGAAAGGGCTCCTGGGCCCCGGCAAGATCATCGTCGAGCCGACTTCCGGGAACACCGGGATCGCGCTGGCTTTCGTCGCCGCCGCGCGGGGGTACGGGATCATCCTGACGATGCCGGAGACGATGAGCGTCGAGCGCCGCATGGTCCTCAAGGCGTTCGGGGCGAAACTCGTCCTGACCGAGGGGGCGAAGGGGATGAAAGGGACGATCGACAAGGCGGAGGAGATCGTGGCGTCCGACCCGGGGAAATATTTCATGCCCCAGCAGTTCAAGAACCCGGCGAATCCGAAGATCCACGAGGAGACCACTGGTCCGGAAATATGGGAGGGCACGGGCGGACAGGTAGATGTCGTCGTATCGGGCGTCGGCACGGGCGGTACGATCACGGGGGTTTCACGCTATTTGAAAAACACGAAGGGTAAGAAGATCGTCTCCGTGGCGGTCGAGCCGTCGCACAGCCCGGTGATCACGCAGAAACTGAGGGGCGAGCCGCTCAAGCCCGGGCCGCACAAGATCCAGGGAATCGGCGCGGGGTTCATCCCCGACGTGCTGGACCTCTCTTTGGTCGACCGCGTCGAGCAGGTGACGAACGAAGAGGCGATCGACTACGCGCGGCGCCTGGCACGGGAGGAAGGGCTTCTCTCCGGAATCTCCGCCGGGGCGGCTGCGGCCGTCGCGGCCCGGCTGGCGAAGCTCCCCGAATTCACGGGTAAGACGATCGTGGCGATCCTTCCCGACGCCGGGGAGCGGTACATGACGACCGCGTTGTTCGAAGGGTGGTTCGACCAGGAAACGGCTACGGACACGATTTAAACTTACGTCCGCACGCCGACATAGAGGGTGACGATCCCGAACGTGAGTGGCCGGACCTCGACCGCGCCGCAGCCCGCCGCCCTCATCATCTCCGCGAACACGGGCGGATCCGGGAACGCCTGTACCGACTCGGGAAGGTAGACGTAGGCGCTTCGTTTCGAGAGCAGGCCGCCGATCCGCGGGAGCACCTTCGTGAAGTAGAAGCGGTACAGGGCTGCGAAGACAGTGCCCTCCGGCTTCGAAAACTCCAGCACGACGACCTGCCCGCCCTGCCTTACGACCCTGCACATCTCCATGAGGCCCCGCTCCCGGTCCGCCACGTTCCGTATCCCGAAGGCGACGGAAGCGGAGTCGAAGGCCTCGTCGCGGAACGGGAGCGACTCGCATGGGGCCCGCACGAAAGCCATCCTGTCCGGTTTCCCGGGGCGCCCCGCCTTTTCACGGCCGATCAGCATCATCTCCAGGGAGATGTCGGCTCCCGCGACGTACGCACCGTCCCCTTTCTGTCTCCGGATCTCCAGCGCCACGTCGGCGGTCCCCGTCGCCACGTCGAGATGCCGTCCGCCCCTGGCCGGCCGGATACGGGAAACGGCCTCCCGTCGCCAGGTCCTGTCCCGCCCGAGGGAGAGGAGACGGTTCAGGAAATCGTATCTCGGCGCGATCGCGGAGAACATCTCGCCGATCCTTCGGTTCCGTTCGTCCATCCGGTGCACGTCACGCCCCGCCGGGAAGATTTTCAGGTGGACCAGTATACCAGCCTCCTTCCGGGAAAAAATAAAAGAGGAACCAATCGACCAATTCCGGGTTTAAATACGACATGGGACCGATGCACGAAGGTGAATTTATCTCCCTGTCCCGCCGTCCAAGGGACATGGGATATCATGGTAGAGGGGGTCGATCCGGGATGAAGCGCATATCCGCATTTTCCGTGTTCGTGGCTGCATTGGTCGTCCTGTCGGTCGCAGCGCTTTCGGGGCCGGTCCTGGCGGAGGAAAAAGATAACGGGGACGAGGGGTTTCCCGCGTACTCAGTGGCGCGCCTGAAAGTATTCGAGGGGACGGCCTGGGTGCGCATGCCGGATTCGGGCGAGTGGGAGGAATTCGCCACGAACAGCCCGGTCCCCGAGAGGTCCCGAGTCAACATACCCGAAGGATCCGAGGCCGAGCTCCAGTTCCACGGAGGCCAGTTCGTCCTTCTGACCGGCGGGACCGAAATCGACGTCCGCAGGTTCGACGATCAGGTTTCGGCATTCCGTCTCCGCTCGGGCGAAATCCGGTTCGACCTTCCCCCGGAGGATTTTTCGCCGGTGAGGGTGGCGATCCCCGGTGACGGAAAAACGAGTTTCCCCGTACCGGGCCGGTACTGGCTGTTCGTGCAGGAGGACGGGCAGACCCGGCTGGTGGTGCGTTCCGGCGAGGCCGCCGTCAAGGTCGAACGGGGTGATTTCCGGGTCAAGGCCGGCGAGGCCGCGATGATCGGCCAGGAGGTCCGGATCACCGCCTACGGAGGCGGCGATGAGGATAATTACGCCTCTCCTCCTCCCCTGTCCGAGGAGGAGAGGAGGGTGGACGCCCCCCCCGCCACGGTGCGGGAGCTTCGGGACTACGGCGAATGGGTGAACACGACGGACTACGGCTACGCCTGGCGCCCCCGCGTCGTCGTCGGCTGGACACCTTACTATTACGGGCGATGGGCATGGGTGTCTCCCTTCGGGTGGACGTGGGTGTCGTATGAACCGTGGGGCTGGTACCCGTACCACTACGGATGGTGGGTGACCGACCCGGTATTCGGTTGGGTCTGGTCCCCTTACCGTTCGTTCGCCTCCGTGAGCATCACCTTCGGTTTCGGGAACTTTCGCCATTATCACAGGGGAACCCATTTCTACCCGGGGAACGTGCGCTTCGTGAGGGAAGGCGGAAACGTGCGATGGATTCCGCTGCGGCCCGGGGAGCGGTTCACGCGGTCCGGCTTCACCCGGTCCGACCCGCGGCTTGCCCGCTGGGAGAGGCCGCTGGAGCGGAATGCGGTTTTCGTGAGGGGTGTCGATAACCGGGGGAAGAGGGAGTGGCGCGACTGGTCGGCAGTTCGCAAGGACAGGCGCGACGTGGTGGTAAGAGCTCGCGGGGAACGCGTGGGACAGCCGCCGCCGCGCCCGGTCGCTCGTCCGCGCGACGGGGATTCCGCCGTCAAGCGGCGCCCGGAACGCGTACGCCCCGAAAAGCAGATACACGTGGAGCCGCGGCCCCGCCCGGACCGCGACAAGGTGGTGCGTCCCCCGGAAGGAAGGAGCACGCCTGAGAAACGGCGTCCGGATCCGGCGCCTGCCGTTCGACCCGAAAGGGATCGTTCCCGGCGTTCCGGGCCGGAGTCCAGTATTCGCGAGGAGAAGGTAGCGCCGCCGCCACGTCCCGAGCGCGTGGAGAGGGCCACGCCGCCGCCTCCGCGGGTTTCTACACCGCCTCCCCGGGTTTCCACGCCGCCTCCCCGGGCGCAGGAACGACGTGAAGTGCCGGGAGGTCGCGTCCCTTCCCCGGATGTGGGTTCCGGCAAGGACGGGAGAGGTCGAGACAATCCGGGTGAACGTGGAGATAGGGGCGTGGGGAACCGAAGATAAGACCACTGGGTTATTTGGCGCAACAGGGTTATTCCACCTTAGGCGAATATATCGGCATAACCAGGAAAACAATTGATTTGATTGGTTAAATAAACAGTAATGGATATTGTTTGATTTATGGCATTATATTTGCTGTGACCTCCTGGTAAGAAAATGCGGAGGTCGCACGATGCAATTAACCGGTATCCGAAAGTCCCTCGTCGGGTTTTTCCTCGTGGTCTTTGTCCTCCTGGCGGCTCCCGCGGTCGCGGTGACGCTGCACCCGGGGGACGAGGCGCCCAACTTCTCCCTGAAGGACATCGACGGGAACAAGGTTTCCCTCGGTCAGTTCCGGGGAAAAACGGTGGTGATCGCGTTCTGGTCCACCTGGTGCTCGCGTTGCGAGGAGGAACTGACGTTCCTGAAGGATAGCTTCGGCAAGCGGAACGACGTGGTCGTCCTGCTTGTCAACCAGGATTCCGAAAAATCGGTGTCGCTCCTCCGGGTGCGCACGGTGAAGGAGAAGCTGGGGATCACCTTCCCCATCCTCATGGATGAAGGCCTGGCGCTCTGGGATGGTTTCGGGATCAACGCCCTCCCGACCTCCGTCGTCATCGGCAAGAACGGGGTGGTCAAGATGGTGGAGTCGAACTTCTACTGGGCCTCGCCCGAGAAACTGATAGAAGCCGTCGAGCAGGGCTGAAAACGGCCCCGGATTACCGTTTCGGCCGGGTTTCGCGAGAATCCCTATAAAGCGACAGCGCCAGGGTTTTTGCCTCTTCCCGCCGCCCGATCCTGCCCGTCAAGGTGGCCTCCCGGATCTCTTCCAGGATCGACCGCACCCGCGGCCCGGCCGGGATCCCCGCGTCGAGGAGGTCCTGCCCGGTCAGGAGCGGGGGCTTCCTTACGGCTATCGCGAGCGACGCACGGAAATCCGATTCCTTTCCGCCCTCCGTCTTTCGGACCGCCTCGTGAAGGGCGAGCAGCGGCCCCGGGTTTTTCCACCTTCCGATGAGGGATTCGATGCGGGCGTGCGGATTCCTCGACAGTCCTGCGTGGGCGAGCCGGTTCCGGTCCGAAAGGAGCCTCATGACGGTCCGTACCTGGGGAAAGTGGAGGCGTCGCGCGGCGGCTTCCGTCAGGGGGAGACGGAATATATTCCGTTCGTCCCCCGTTTTTCCTTCGCATTCGGCCTTCGAAGCGTCCACGAGCAGATTGGCGAAAAGCAGGGCAGGGGGGAGGGGCCGGCCCATCGATTTCTCGAGAAACCGGTACCGTCTCTTCATCCGCTCCGGGAAATCCGCGTTACGCGTGGCGGGCCCGGGAAGGAGAGCCTGGAGGATGCCCGCGCGGGAAAGGTCCTCAACCGTTCCCGCCGGGTTTGCCGAAAGGGATCGGAGCAGCTCGACGGCGACGCGTTCCCCGGAGGCGGATGAGAGCAGTGCCGGGGCTGTCCGGAGGATGGCTTTCCATGTCCCCTTCTCGATGGATCCTCCCCGCCGCTCGTTTTTCTGCCGGATGGCTCGCAGGATCCGCAGCGGGTCTTCGCGGAAACGCTCCTCCGGCTTCCCGACTCCACGGATGAGGTTCCGCCCGAGGTCGTCGATGCCGCCGAAAAAGTCGACGGCCGAGCCGTCCAGGCTGGTTCCCTCCCGATGGAAGGCGAAAAGGAGGCTGTTGATCGTGAAGTCGCGCCTGGCGACGTCTTTCCGTGCGTCCACGTCCCTTGTCCGGGTGGTGGAATCCCGGCGCCCGGTCCCCGTGGATCGCTCCGTGCGGGCCGGCGACACGTCGATCTCCTCGTCCGCCCAGGTCGCGCGTACCTTGTAGACGGTGAACGCTTTCCCGACCGGAAGGACGCGGCTAATGCCCAGCCGCTTCGCCGGGAGGGACCCCAACAGGTTTCCCAGGTTTTCGAACCCGATTCCGGCGACCATAATGTCCATGTCATTCCCCGTTTTCCCCTCGACCAGGTCGCGCACGAATCCGCCCACGAGGTAGGATCTACCCCCGGCGTCTTCGACGGTCCGGCAGAACGACTCCAGGAAACGCCACAGCGGCTTTCGCCCGCGCAGGGCCCGCAGGACCCTGGAGGAAACCCGCCGTGGAACGGGTTTTGGAGACTGCGTGCCCATTCAGGCCGTCAGGTACCCCTTTTCCAGAAGTGCCGCAACGACACGCCGCGCGGCATCCGCAGGCGTTTCCCGGTCCCCGTTCACGACCAGGTCCGGCGCCTCCGGCGGCTCGTAGGCGGCATCGATGCCGGGGACGTTGCGGGCGGAACCGTCGCGGCTCCTGCGGTAGATGCCCTTGGGGTCCCTGGTTTCGCAAACCGCAAGGGGGCAAGCCACGTACACTTCGATGAACCGGGGGATTTGCCGCTTCGCCCTGTCCCGCCAGGCGCGGCGGTTGGCCGTGGCGTCGAAGATCACGGACACGCCGTGCCGGACGAGCAGCTGTCCTATGTGGGCCATCGCCCCGTAGAAGACCTCCCGTTCACGCTCGTCGTAGCGAGGGTCGGGAGTGAGGATCAGGCGCAGGGCGTCGGATTCAAGGACGGATAAGTTCACCCCTCGCCCCGAGAGCTCGGCTTCGAGCGCCGCGGCCAGGGTCGACTTCCCGGAGGCCGGGAGACCCGTGATCCACACGGCGAATCCCTGTCGCGCCTTGTTTTCAGGCACCGCAGTAGTCGTTTACCAGACCCGGGTCGAAGGCCTGCGAGTCGAGTACCGCATGCAGAAACGCGAAGAGTTTCCGCCGGACGTCGTCGGCAAGCGTCGGGTACCAGAGGGGGTTTGCCATGACCAGTCCGCGGAAGGCGTAGAAGGGCGCCGCCACCTCGAGGATCTCCGTGTCCCCGCTTTTTTCCATGTACCGGTCCCAGAACCGGCGGAACAGGGTTTCGAAGCCCCCCGCGAGACGGCCGTCGCGCTGCAGCGAGGAGAAGAGGTAGTTCCCGGTGATGGATGTGACGTCGTCCGCGGGGTCGCCCCACTCGCCGCGGGAGCGGTCGATCACGCTGAAGTCGGTCCCTTCCCGGAACAGGATGTTGTATGGGTGGAAATCCCCGTGGACCCGTCGCAGCCGGTGGGTGCGCTCCTTCAGGCGCCATCGCCAGGCGACGCAGCGGTGTTCGATCGCCTCCAGGATCTCCTTGGTTATGAAACCGCACCGGGGCGGATAGCTGTCGGCGAGGCCCATGATGCATTCCCCGTGGCCCAGCAATTCGCGGATCCGCCGCGCGTAGAGGCCGGGGTCGGTTCCGCGCTGGCGGTGGATGTCGGCCAGGTAGTCGCAGAGTGCGTCGGCGCGCGCCAGGTCGAGGTCGGAGAGCGACCCGCCCGCCTGAAGGCGGGAGAGATCGTGGATGTACCCTTTCCCTTCCACGAACTCGGCAAGGAGGAAGAACTCCTCGAGTTTCCCGACGGAGAGGAGCCCGCCTTCCTTCACGAAGCCCCCGACGTCGATCGACCGGGCGTGGCGGGGGAGACGGTTGAAGGTATCGTGATCCCAGAGCAGCATCTGGGCACGGTCCGACATGTGTTCGTGCCCGAAGGGGCCGGGCGAGAGGGTCTCGACGACGACCTTCCGGAGCCGCCCCCCCGCCTCGCAATCCACCAGGACGGGCATGCCGTAGCCGTACCCCTTCAAGGCGCAGTCCCGGACCTTTTCCCCGAGGATGGAAAGGCGCAGGACGCGCACTGGCGCCCCAAGGACGGTCGAGAGGTAAGGTTCGAGGTTCTCCCGGGAAAGTTCCGGCATGCCCCCTCCTTTCGTTCTCATTTTACACCTCGGCGAAATGCCGGTTAGTGGTTGGATTGAGAGCCCGATGAGGATATGCTGATATATTAAAAATTCATTCCTGTTGACGAAGGACACGAGCGTTTCGACGTGGTCAGGCGCTTGTGAAGACAAAGGGGGATCATTCGATGAGGAGATTTTCGGGATTCCTGGCCTTGGTTCTGGCGACGGCGTTCGTTTTTGCCGGCGTGGAGGCGCTCGCTTTCGGAAACATGTCCAAAACGAAAGGCGGCGACGGCGGAAAGGCGGCGTCTTTCGACAAAACGCCTGTCGAAAAGGCCAAGGGGCCGGATTCCTACACCGTGGCCGAGATATACAAGAAAAGCGCGGAACTGGACAAGAAGAGCGTCGCCGTCCGGGGCAGGGTGACCAAGGTGTCGGCCGGCATTATGGGGAAGAACTGGGTCCACCTGCAGGACGGCAGCGGGGACCCTTCGAGCGGGACGCACGACCTGGTGGCGACCTCCCAGGACCTGCCCTCCGTCGGGAACGTGGTGACGGCCCGCGGCACCCTGTACAAAGACAAGGATTTCGGTTCGGGATACGCGTACAAGGCGATCGTGGAGGAGGCGACCTTAAAGCCCTGACGGTTATCGCGGCTTATCTCCGGCCGGGTTTGCTCTCGTGAGGGCCCGGCGGCATGTGGAAGGGCGTGACGTTGCCGTGGGGCGCGGCCAGGGCGACGATCTTGTTCGCGCCCTCCTTTTCCACCTCGTCGATGCGAACCATGGCCGACAGCGGGATGTACGTGCGCTTGACGCCCGCGAACTCGGACTTCAGCTTTTCTTCCGATGGGTCGACGAGAACCCCTCCGCGGCTTCCGAAGATTATGTCCTCGACCTCGACGAACGCGAAGAGATCTCCCTGGGACACTTTACGCGCATAGAGTTCGTACAGGTTCCCGTGGTTCTGGAAGAGCACGCGGTAGATGGGCTTCTGTTTGGCGGCCGCCGTTTTACTGGAGTTTCCCATCTTTCAAGTATAGCAGTATCCGGGAGAAAATGGAGCCGGCGGTCGGGATTGCCCGCCTGAGCCTCCGCGATCACGCGATCGGCTTGTGCGGCGCGGTTTCGGGCTGACGGGCTCCACAAGGTCGCCCTCTTCCTCGCTGCTCGCTCGGCGCCCGAAACCGGTTCAATCCCTTTATGGGGCTCCAAATTTTAGTTGGGATACTACGTTGAAAAATTTGGAGCCGGCGGTCGGGATTGAACCGACGACCTGCTGATTACGAATCAGCTGCTCTACCACTGAGCTACGCCGGCGTTACGCGTCGGGCAAAGAGAAGTTGCAGCCAGTAAGACTATGGATAGCGCCGCCCAAAGTCAAGGGTGCTCGATCTGGTACTGCTCGATGTGGAACTTGTCGGACGCCGAGATGTTGATCTTCATGCCGTAGCGCGTCTCCAGCATCTCGAGGAACATCCGCTCTTCGCCGAACAGCTCCTCCGCGAGCGCCGGGTGCACGTGGAGCGAGACCTGCTTCCCGGAGAGCAACGCGCCCTGCCGCTCGAGCGCCCGGAATATATCGTAGCAGATCGTCTTCTTCGACTTGATGACCCCCTCGCCCGAGCAGTAGGGGCAGGCCTCCGAGAGCGACCGCGCCAGGCTCTCGCGAACGCGTTTCCGCGTCATCTCGACAAGCCCCAGCTCCGAGATCTTGCAGATGGTCGTCTTGCTCCGGTCGGCGCGCAGGGTCTCGACCAGCGCCTGGTACACCTTCTCGCGGTTCTCCTCGTTCTTCATGTCGATGAAGTCGATGGTTATGATCCCGCCGATGTTGCGCAGGCGAAGCTGGTAAACGATCTCCCTGACCGCCTCCAGGTTGATCTTGACCGTCGTCTCCTCCAGCGAGGTGCGGCCTACGTATTTCCCCGTGTTGACGTCGATCACCGTAAGAGCCTCGGTCTGCTCGATGACGATGTACCCGCCGCTCTTTAGCCAGACCTTCTTGTCGAGGGCGCGCGCCAGCTCGATCTCGATGCCGAAGTGCTCGAAGATCGGCTGCGGGCCTTCGTGTAGCTCGATCCGGTCCTGGATGCGCGGGAAGAATTGCGCCGCGAACCCCAGTATCCTGCCGAACTCCTCCTTGTCGTCGACCACGATCCGGTCCATGTCCGCGGAGAAGAGGTCGCGCACGGCCCGCAGGGAGAGCGACAGCTCCCGGTGGACCTGGGTGGGCGCGCTGGAGGCGTCGCTTTTCTTCTGGATCGACTCCCAGAGGCGGACCAGGTAGTCCATGTCCGCCTTGATTTCCGCATCCGTTTTTCCTTCCGCCGCCGTCCGGACGATCGCCCCCATCCCCTCGGGGCGTATCTTCTCGACGATCCCGCTCAGGCGCTCCCTCTCCTCCGGGTCGTCGATCCGCCGGGAGATCCCGATGTGGCCGGACCAGGTGAGCAGAACGAGGTGCCGTCCCGGCAGGGTGATGTGGCTGGTGATCCGCGCTCCCTTGGTGCCCAGCGGTTCCTTCGCGACCTGCACCAGGATGTGCTGCCCCTCGCGTATAAGCCCCTCGATCGGCGGCAGGAAGTGCTCCTGCGGGTACCTCGCTTCCCGGATGCCGATCTCGTCCGGAAGAACGGATTCCTCGCCCCCGTCGGAGTCGAACTCCAGTTGCGGGGTAACGAAGTCCCCGGCGAAGAGAAAGCCCGCCTTGTCCATGCCGATGTCTACGAAGGCGGCCTGCATCCCGGGGAGCACCCGGATGACCTTCCCCTTGTAGATGTTGCCGACGATGTTCTGCTCACCCCTGCGCTCCAGGAGGAACTCGACGAGGATCCCCGAATCCAGGGTGCCCACGCGCGTCTCGTAGGGGGAGGCGTTGATGACTATGAGCTTGTTGGATTTCTGCACGTTATCGTTTCCCGCGGGGAACCAGTTCCGCCGTCATTTTCTTCGGTGCGAACCGGTCGGGCGGCAACGCGACGCCAAGAAGACCGGAGGCCCCGTCGAGCGGCCGTACGCCCCTGCCCGTTCCATGGATGATTGTAATGAAGAGCGCGCCGTCATTCATCAGAAAATTCGACACGAGGGGTTTCAGGTCGATCTCCTGCCGGCCGTCCTCCCTCGAAATCGCCACGGGGAAAGAGCGGGAAGCCTGGAATGCTTCCCACGCGCGGGCTACCCGCCCGGGATCCACCTCGCCGGGAAGCCCGTATGGCGGCAGGGGATCGATGCGGTACGCGCAGACGAGGTCGAAATCGGAAAGGCGTGGAGACCCCGGGGGCACGTGTTTCGCCGAAACGATCCGGATTCCCCCGGGCAGGAACTCTGACTGCCTCTTTTCGATCTCCGACGCGACCACGGGAAGGTAAAACTCCGCTTCCACGAATTCCGAGAGGCTTTCGGTTCCGACGGGCAGCGCGGGGGAGAAGGAGAGGCGCGGGGCGGGGTTGAACCCCTGGCTGTAGGCGACGGGAAAGCCCGCGCGCCGCAGGGACCGGCCCCAGAGGGACTGGATCTCCAGCCCGGAGAGATATCGGGCGGGACCTTCCTTGGAGTACCGGATGCGGACGACGTGCCGTCCGGCCGCCGCGGGGGCGCCGCCGACTCCCGGGTCCACTCCCGGGGCCCGCCTTTCACCCATGCGATCCGGGGAATAAGTGACGTTTCCGAGCCCCGGCGGGCAGGCGCCGCACGCGGAGCATGCGTCGGCGCGGCAGTCGGGGGTGGGCTCCCCGGACCTCGACTTCTCCCGCTCCGAAAGAAGGAATCCGCGGTCGATCCCGGCGTCCACGAAATCCCACGGGAGCGGGTGCGCCGGGTCCCGTTCCTCGAGGTACCCGCGGGGGTCGATCCCCGCTTCCCGGAACGCCTGGCCCCACGCCTCGGGGCGGAACGACTCGGTCCACGCGTCGAAGCGCGCCCCCAGCCGGTAGGCCCGGAGGAGGACGCCGGCGAGCCGCGAGTCCCCGCGCGAGAAGACCCCTTCGAGCTCGCTGACGGCGGCGGAGTGGTGCTTCACCTCGACGTTCCTGTCCCGGCCGACCTCCGCGCGCACGATCGCCAGCCGCTCCCCTATCTCCTCTTTCCCGATCTGCCGCTCCCACTGGAACGGGGTGTGCGCCTTGGGGACGAAGGCCGACAGGCTCACGGTGACCGAGTTGCGCCTTCCATGGGTCCGGGCGACGGAGGCCACCTTTCTCGCGAGGCGCCCGACGGCGGCGACGTCCTCCAGGGTTTCACCCGGGAGCCCGACCATGAAGTAGAGCTTGAGCGTCTGCCACCCGTTGGCGTAGATCCACTCGGCGGAACGCAGGAGTTCCTCGTCCCGGATGTCCTTGTTGATGGACTTCCGGAGCCGCTCCGAGCCCGCCTCAGGGGCGAGCGTGAATCCCGTCTTTCGGACTTTCCGGATCTGGCGGACGGTGTTTTCGCTCAGGGCGTCCAGGCGGATCGAAGGCAGGGAGACGGAGACGCGTTCCGGGGAAAGCGTCTCCATCGCCTCCGTGATCAGGCGGTCGATGCAGCCGTAGTCCGCGGCCGAAAGGGAGAGCAGGCCGACCTCGTCGTACCCGGTACGGGGCGCCACTTCCTGCAGATAGCGCAGAAGGAGCAGGGGGTCCCGCTCCCGCACCGGGCGGTAGACGTAGCCAGCCTGGCAGAACCGGCATCCCCTCGTGCAGCCGCGGGAAATTTCCATGCTGAGCCTGTCGTGCACGACGCGCATTGCCGGAAGTATAGGGGCGGGGAGCAGGGGTGAACCCGCAAGGTCCGGCAGGACGCGCCTGGAAACACGGGTGGAGACACCGGGGACGAACACCCCCTCGACCCGGGAAAGACCCCGCAACAGGTCGCCCCGCGTTCCTTTTCGTTCCTTCCACGACTGGACGCAGGAGAGGATTTCCAGGATCGCTTCCTCGCCGTCCCCCACAAGCAGCGCGTCGAAGAACGCTTCGACGGGCGCGGGATTCAGCGTGCACACCCCGCCGCCCAGGATCAGCGGGTCGTTTTCCCTGCGCTCGTCGCGGAGCAGCGGGATGCCGGAAAGTTCCAGCATCGAGAGTACGTTCGTGTACGTCAGTTCGTAGCAGAGGGAAAACCCGATGACGTCGAAATCGCGCACCGGCCGCGCCGATTCGAGGGAACAGAGAGGGATCGCGTTATCGCGCAGGTGCCCCTCCAGGTCCCGCCAGGGCGCGAATGCCCGCTCGCACAGGATGCCCGGCCGGGAGTTCAGTATCTCGTGGAGGAGGAGGATACCGAGGTGGGACATCCCGATCTCGTAAACGTCCGGAAACGCAAGCAGGACGCGGATATCCGCGCTTTCCCAGGGCAGGAGAGGACGTCGTACCTCGCTTCCGCAATAGCGGGACGGTTTCTGGATCGAAGGAGGAATCGTTCTCATGATTTTCTACATTCCCAATTAATTTTTGAAAAATCAATGGTTTCAAGTTAGATTATCCGGATAATGGCAATTGTGGGAAATATTCCTCAATGCGTTTGATCTGGAACCAGGGCGCAGGGTTATCGTTCCGGCCGGAGGAGTTCTTCGGCCGCGAGGAGGAATTGGCCGCCCTCTCTCGCGTCTGTCTCGAGGGAAGGTCCGGCATCGGTTCGTCCGTGATGATCTTCGGGCCCCCCAACATCGGGAAGACCTCCATCCTCCTGAAGCTGAAGCACGACCTCCAGCGGCTGCAGGAAGGCAGCCCGGCCCCCCGTCCCTTCCCGTTCTACTTTTCATTCAGCAAGATCCTTTCGCATCCCCTGGCGCTCTCCCAGCATTTCCTCCAGGAGTACCTGTGGCAGGTACTGGCCTTCCTGGGGGAGTCGCCCCTCGGTGCGTTCGACGCCGAGGCGATGTGCGAGAGGCTCGGGATGTTCGGCCTCGACGAGTGCCGGGAATTCCTCAACGCACACAGGATGTGCGCGGAGCGCGGCGACGGCCTGTCGGCGCTCGTGAACGCACTCTCCCTCCCGTTCGGTTCCGGGAGAGAGGTGTTCTACCCCGTGTTGCTCTTCGACGACTTCCAGTACACGTCCAAGCTGCAGAACATGCCCGACGGCGCCATCCTCTCGATCCTGCGTTCCCACATAAAGTCGGGCCATTTCCCGATGATCATCTCGGGTTCGTCTCCGGGGCACGTCACCGCGTCCCTCAAGAGGGAAGGGCTTTACGGGACCTTCCAGCTGATGGAGGTTGGGGGGCTTTCCCCGGCGGCCTCCGCAAGGATGTGGGCGTCCGTTTTCGAGCGGCGGCAGATCGGGATGCCCCCGCAAATACAGACCCGCGCGGCGGCACGGCTGGGGCACGTTCCGATCTACCAGCGGATACTCGCCGATGAGATCTCCTTCCGGAACCTGCAGGTCACCGACGTGATCGGGTTCGAGAACGTTTTCGCGCTCTCCGTCACGGAGGGGCAGCTCAACCGGTACTGGCGCGAGTTCTTCGAGAACGCGTTTCCCGACAGGCTGCGGCGCGTGCGCGCCATCAAGTTCCTGAAGCGCGTCGTCTGCGACCAGTTCCCCCTGGACACGTTCGAGGGGGCGTTGTCGCTTCTGGGGACTTCCCCCGCGGAGGGCGGGGAGATCCTGTCCTCGCTGGAGTTCAAGGGCCTGCTGAAGTCCGACTTCGAGCAGCTGCGGTTCGTGAACGACCCGGTGCTGGCCGATTTCCTTTACTGGGCGTTCGAGCGGGGTGTCGTCGGCAAGACCTCGTCACAGGTCGCCGCGTCACTCGTGCAGTCAAAGCTTTCGTATGCCGCCCTCGATGCGGTGGAGGGCGGAAGGGAAAAGTGGATCGCCGTCACAAAGGAGCTGATGCGAAGGTGGGACTGCCGCGAAGTCCCGACGCTCCTGTTCCGGTTCGGCGGCTTCCGGGAGCGGTTCGACGGGAAGGGGCTCCTCGAGGTCGTGATCGGGATGGAGAAGGAGGCGCAGAAGCTCCGGCTGCCCAAGATCAGCTCCGTGTCCACCGGCTACAAGACCAGGCGGGGCGGCCCGCGGTTCGATTTCGACCTGGTCGCGTACGGGTTCCACGAAGCGGAGTTCTCCGAGGAGAACCTCGTGATATGGGCCGTGGACGTGACGACGGAGAAGACGCTCACGGCAAGGTCGGTGGAGCACTTCGAGAACCGGTGCAGGCTGCTGAGCCTGGAGAAGGGGCTCAGGGACGAGCAGCTCCGGAAGTGGATCCTGTTCGAGGGGGCCGTCGACCCCGCCGCCGTCGAGCTCGTGGCGCGGTACGACATCTTCCTGACCCATCGCTCCCAGATGCGCCTCTTCCTCAACCTGTTCGGAATGGAAGAGATAGATCTCGAGCCAGATGTCCGCAGGCCCGCCGAGGTGCCGCCGGGGACGGAGCCACTGGAGTTCGAGCTGGTCCTGCCGATAAAGGCGGACACGGAGGTCGTGGCGGCCCGCGTGGCGGAGGAGGTGGCGGCCTACGCCTCCCTCGACAAGGATACGGTGGACCGGGTCAAGATGGCGATCATCGAGGCGTGCATAAACGCTTTCGAGCACAGCGGAGCGGAGTCCGGCAAGGTCCGGCTGCGGTACATACTCTCCCCGGAGAAGATCGAGCTCTTCGTACAGGACGAGGGCAAGGGGTTCCGCGGGGGGCGGACCGGCGAGGAGAGCAAGCGCAACAGGGGCTGGGGGCTGAAGCTCATTCGGGAGCTTGTGGACGACGTGGAGATCATGACGGGCGACCAGGGGACCACGGTGCGGATGGTGAAATTCCTTGGTTCCGCGCCCGAGAAAGAGGAGGGGGGATCGCAAGGTCCCGGGTGAATCGGAGATGAATTACCTGACTGTAAGGACCCGCAACGCGGGGGACGCTTTCGTGGTGTACATCGACGGGTACCTGAACAGCCTCATGGGGGAAGAGGTGGAAAGGGTGGTCCAGGAGGTCCTGGACGGGGGGGTCAGGAAGATCCTCCTTAATTTCGAGGGGACCCGCCTGATCAACAGCATCGGGATCTCGATCATCATCGGCGTCGTGGAGAAAATCATGGAGCGGAACGGGGTGCTCGCCTTCTGCTGCCTCTCCCGCATCAACCGGGAACTGTTTCAGATGACCGGCGTGGCGCGCCACGTCCGGGTATTCGATCGGGAGGAAGAGGCTCTTGGCCATTTCAGTCAATCCGGGTAAGGTCGCGCATTCCTGCGACAAACGCCTGCCTGCCGGGCGGCGCGAGGCGTTCAAGCTCAAGGCGCTTCGGGATTTCACGTTGTGCATGGGGCGGTCCCGCGACTTCGACGAGTCCCTCCACCTGGCGCTCATGGTCATACTGGGCACCTATTCCATCGCCAAGGGCGCCCTGTTCCTGGAGGAGGACGGCGAATTCCGGGTGCGTGTCTCCCGCGGACTTCCCCCGGGAATCCCTCCCATCGACAAGTCGGCGGATCTTGTCGCGGCGCTGCGCCGCACGAGACGGCCGGTGAGCCTGGGGCGGACGACGATCAACGGTGCGATCAGGAAAGCGGCCTCCGATGTGGAACGGGCGGTGCCCACGTTCACGGTGGAGTTCCTGTGCCCCCTCGGGGCCCGGAACGGTTACCTCGGGATTCTCGTTCTCGGCCCCACGTTTTCCGGGGAGCCCATGACGGTCAGGCAGCGCGAGACGCTGAGCGTGATGACATCCTTCCTGTCCACGCACATATCCAACCAGCGTGTGATCGCCGACATCTCCCGCCTGAACGACGTGCTCCGTTTCCAAATGGAGGAGAACGAGCGCCTGATCGACGGGATGCGGGAGATATACATCGACACCATCCGCGCCCTCGCGACGGCGATCGAGGCCAAGGACCCTTACACCCGCGGGCATTCCGAGCGCGTGGCGAAGATATCGGTGTCGATCGCGAAGGGACTGGACCTGCCGGAGGGCGAGGTGGAGGCGATCCACATCGCCTCCATTCTCCACGATGTCGGGAAGATCGGGACCGCGAAGAACATCCTGAACAAGCCGTCGGCGCTCACACCCGAGGAGATCGGCGAGGTCCGGAAGCATCCGAGGACCAGCTTCGAAATACTGTCCAAGATCAGGTTCCCGTACCCGAACGTCGCGCTTCTTGCCAGGGACCACCACGAACTGCTGGACGGATCCGGCTATCCCGCCGGCAAGCGTGAGCACCAGATACCGATCGGCTCGCGGATCATCGCCCTTGCCGACGCGTTCGATGCGATGGTCTCGGACCGCCCGTACCGGGATGGCTTGTCCCTGGTTGCCACGCTGACGGAGATACGGTCCTGCATCTATCGCCATTACGACCCGAACGTCGCGCGGGTCTTCCTGCGGTACCTGCGGAACGAGATCTCCGGCGAATCCCCTGTGCCGGTGATCTTCCCGGAATTGAGGAGGGGCTATTCCCGTGTGGAAGCTCTCGACATCATCGTGAGAACGCTTCGTGACCTTAACTAGCCCTCTACGGTCTCCGCGCCGTTCCCGGCGGTAATCCCGCAAGCAGCACCCGCAGGGCGGCCAGCCCCCGGTGGAAGTGCTCTATCCGGTGGGGTTCCAGGGTGAGTATGGGAAAGGCTCCCGCGTCCAGCGCCGCGTGAAGTATCCCGCCGAAGTTTACGGAGCCTTCGCCGACCGGAAGGTGGTCGTCGCGCGTTCCCCGGTTGTCGTGGACGTGCAATTCCCGGAGTTCCGGGCCGAATGCCTCAACCCACTTGTGGACGGGAATACCGGAAAACAGGGCTGCGTGACCCGGGTCCAGGCAGAAGCCCAATCGCTTCGACCCGATCGCCTCCGCCAGCCGGAGCATGTGATCCGGGACTTCGTCGAACACGTTTTCCAGGAACAGGTCGACGCCGGTCTTTTCCGCCGATTCCATGGCCTCCCCGAGCGTCCGCCGGGCGGGCTCCAGCCACTTCAGGGGGTCGAAGTCGTAGATCCAGCCCGAGTACCCGCCGTGGACCACGATCCCCCGGGGGTGGAACAAGGGGGCGAGTTCTATCGCCTGCCGGAGACGTCGGGAAGCTACCCTCCGGGCCTCCTCGTCGCGGGCGCCGGGGCAGATATCCTCGAATGGGGCGTGAAAAGTGACGCTTTTAACGCCCGCCGCGCGCACCGTTTCAGCAAGGCTTTCCGCGCGTCCGGGAGAGAGGGAGTCGAGGGAGGCCCCCGAAAGGTAGATTTCGGGTCCGACGCCCGTACCGGCGAGCAGGCGCACCGTTTCGGGGTTCCCGAGCATCTGGCAGGGAACCGTGGCGTGTATCGTCCAGTCCATTTTCCCCAAACCTTTTCCTCCAGGGCGGGATTTCGGTCCGGAGAAGCGTACCCCATCGCGTGGCGCGGGGCAAGCGAGTCGCCCGGACAACATGGATAATGCTTGACAATTAACTGTATACTGCATACATTATCCGGCAAACTGCGAAATGGCGTGGGGGTTGATATTGCTGCAGAAACTGAAAATCCAGATCGACAGCCACATGACGCTGCGGGAAAAAATAGTGGAAACGGTGCGCAGCGCCATCGTCAACGGGCAGATCCCGGCCGGCACTCGGGTGGCGGAGCCGGAACTGGCCGACCGCTTCGGCATCAGCCGGACCCCGATAAGGGAGGCGTTCCGCCAGCTCGAGTCCGAGGGGTTCATCACGGTCATCCCCCGCAAGGGAGCGGTCGTCGCTTCGCTCTCCGCGAAGGACATCTCCGACTTCTACGATCTCAAGACCGTGCTCGAGGGGTACGCGGCGCGGTGCGCGGCCAGGACTTTGACTGAAAAGGAAATCGTCAAGATGGAGACGGTGAACCGCCAGATGGAGGCGGCCGCCGCCAAGAAGGACCTTCGCAAGGTGCTGACCCTTCACAACGAGTTCCACGACATCTTCCTCAAGTCGTGCGGAAACGAGAAGCTTCACTCCATCGTCCAGAACCTCGTGAGGCAGTTCCAGCGGTTCCGGCTGATCGTCGCGATCCGGGGAAAGATGGACGGTTCCATCAAGCAGCACGAGGAGATCATCGACGCGTTCCGAAAGCAGGATGCCGCCCTCGCCGAGAACCTTGTGATGAAGAACGCCCAGTACGGGAAGAAAATCCTTCTCCGGGAACTGGCGAAGGGCTGACGCGGTTCGCGACCGCGGGTTATGCCCGATCCGGCAGGACTCCGAAGCCTTCCCTCCGTAGCATCGATGCTTGCGGCCGACGAGGTGCGGCAGGCGCTGTCCGTTCACCCCCGGCCGGTAGTCGTGGACGCCATCCGCAGGATACTGGACCACTTCCGAAGCGAGGCCGCCGCGCCGCCCGTCCGGAGCCGCGAGGAATGGGCATCCCTGCTCCTGTCCCGTCTGCCGGGCGAGATAGCGACCGGGGAGGAAGAATCCCTCGGGAGGGTCATCAACGCGACCGGCGTAGTTATCCACACCAACCTCGGCAGGGCGCCGCTGCCGGAAGAGGCGATCCGCGCCGTCTCCCTGGTCGCCCGGGGGTATTCCAACCTGGAGTTCGACCTCGCGTCGGGGGGTCGCTCTTCCCGCCTCGTTCACGTGGAAAAGCTGATCCTTTCGCTGACGGGCGCCGAATCGGCGCATGTCGTGAACAACAACGCGGCCGCGGTGCTCCTTTGCCTCGCCGGGCTGGCGAGGGGCCGGGATGTACTCGTAAGCCGTGGGGAACTCGTCGAAATCGGCGGCTCGTTCCGGATTCCGGACATAATGACGGAAAGCGGCGCCGCCCTGGTAGAGGTTGGAACGACGAACCGGACGCGGCTTACGGACTACGAAAGGGCGGTGACCGGCCGGACGGCGCTGCTCCTGAAGGTCCACAGGTCCAATTTCCGCATCACAGGGTTCACCGAGGAGGTTTCGGCGGGGGACCTCTCGACGCTGGGAGACCGGTTGGGGATCCCGGTCCTGGAAGACCTCGGCTCGGGAGCCTTGTTCGACTTCTCCGTCGCGGGAATCGCGGGGACTCCGACCGTCCGTCAGGCGCTCAGGCAAGGCCCCGGCATCGTTACGGTGAGCGGTGACAAGCTGCTCGGGGGCCCCCAGGCGGGGATCATCGTGGGGCGCAGGGAGCTGGTGGCGCCCCTGAAGAAACACCCCCTCTCGCGGGCCTTGAGGATAGACAAGATGGGGCTTGCGGCGTTGGCGGCGACGTTGAGGCTCTACGCCGACGAGCGCAGGGCCGTTCGGCGGATACCGGTTCTCGCCATGATGACGGACGGGGAGGGTTCCGTGCTCGCGCGTGCCCGGAAACTTGTCCGGAGGGTGAGGAGGGGGGGCGGAGCCGGACTTCTCCTTTCCGTCGAGAAAGGCCTTTCTTCCCCTGGCGGAGGTGCGATGCCCGACGTCCACCTCCCGACCGTCTGCGTCGCCCTATCACACCCGGCTGTCAGAGTCGAGGACATCGAGGAGAGGCTCCGGGGCGGGAAACCCCCGGTGATCGCCCGGATCGTAAGGGGAAAACTGCTCCTGGACATGCGGACGGTCCGCGACGACGAGCTCCCCGAACTGGCGGCTGCGCTCCTGGCCGCCGTCGAAAAGAAAGCATGTTGAACGGGCGACCTTTCGCAGTGTATAAGAAGATATGTTGAATTCCGGCGTACTTGTCCTGAATCGCGCGTTTTTCCCGGTACACGTCACCAGCGTCCGCAGGGCGTTCTGCCTGCTCTATTCAGGTCTCGCCCGGGCGATAAATTCCCGATACGAGATGTTCGATTTCCAGTCCTGGAGCGAGCTTTCCATTCACGCCAGCGACGAGGCCGTGGGCCTCGTGGGGAGGATGATCCGGATCCCGAGGGTCGTCGTCCTGGTCGCCTACGACCGGGTACCCAAGCGCACCGTGCGCTTCAGCAGGCACAACATCTTCGTAAGGGACCGGAACACCTGCCAGTATTGCGGGAGGAACTTTCCTCGCAGCGAGTTGAACCTCGACCACGTCATCCCGCGGTCCCGCGGGGGGAAGACCACCTGGGAGAACATCGTCTGCAGCTGTCTCCCCTGCAACAAGCAGAAAGGGGGGATGCTTCCAGACGAGACGGGCATGCGGATGATAGTGCGCCCTGGCCGGCCGCGCTGGACCCCCGAGTACGCGTTTTCCCTTCGGACCCCGATTCACCGGGAGTGGATTCCGTTCCTGAACCTCGTCGATTTCACCTATTGGAACCTCGAACTCGAAAGGTGACCCCCACCCCGAAAGTCCCGGCCCGGGGTCGTCTCGAATCCCTGTTATTCGAGGAGCCGGTTATGCCCCGCGGGGGAATTTTTGCCTGTCGCGTAAAAACAGTTGCGATGATACCCCTAAATTATGCTAAATATAGTTTAATTTATATTTCTATTTGGTGACTATTCGATGTCCGTGATGGCAACGAAAATCGGGGAAATGCTCCTCAAGGGGAACCTGATAACTCCCGAGCAGTTGAGGAGCGCCCTGGAGACCCAGAAAAAAACGAAGGAGCGGGTCGGCTCGCTCCTGGTCAAGTCCGGCTCCATCAAGGAGCCGGAGCTGCTCGCCTTCCTCGGGCGCCAGTTCAACATCCCCGTCATCGACCTCGCGAAGTACGAGATCAACGGCGAGGTCGTGCGCCTGCTCCCCGAAGAGATGGTCCAGAAGCACCTGGCGCTCCCGATCAACCGCATAGGCGCAAAGCTGATCGTTGCCGTGGCGGACCCCTCCAACATGGCGATCATCGACGCCATCGGGTTCAAGACCGGCTACGCGGTCGAGCTGGTCCTCGCTTCCGAGCGGGAAATCACCACCGCGATCAACAAGTACTTCGACCAGACGATGGAATTCAAGGACATCATCTCGGAACTGGACGAAGACCTGGAAGTCGTGCGGGAAGAGGACCTCGAAACACTGGACCAGGATACGCGTGTCGACGACGCGCCGGTCGTCAAGCTGGCCAACTTCATCCTCACCGACGCCATCAAGAGGCGCGCCTCCGACATCCACGTCGAGCCGTACGAGAAGGAATTCCGCGTGCGCTACCGGGTGGACGGGGTTCTCTACGAGGTGATGCGCCCCCCGCTGAAGCTGCGCAATGCCCTCTCCTCGCGCCTCAAGATCATGTCGAGCCTGGACATCGCGGAGCGGAGGCTCCCGCAGGACGGCAGGATCAAGCTGAAGATCGGCAAGGGCAGGGAGATGGACTTCCGCGTATCGGTCCTGCCGACCATCCACGGCGAGAAGATCGTCATGCGCCTGCTGGACAAGGCGAGCCTTCAGCTCGACATGACCAAGCTCGGCTTCGAGGTGGAGGCGCTGAAAGACTTCCAGGAGTCGATCCACCGACCTTACGGGATGATCCTGGTCACCGGCCCCACCGGCTCGGGCAAGACGACGACCCTGTACTCGGCGCTCTCGGACCTTAACAAGACCTCGGACAACATATGCACGTGCGAGGACCCGGTGGAGTACAACTTCGCCGGCATAAACCAGGTGCAGACCAAGGAGGAAATCGGGCTCACGTTCGCGGGGGCGCTCCGCTCGTTCCTCCGCCAGGACCCCGACATCATCATGGTCGGTGAGATCCGGGACTATGAAACCGCGGAGATCGCCGTCAAGGCCGCGCTCACGGGGCACCTCGTGCTCTCCACCCTCCACACGAACGACGCGCCGAGCACGATCACGCGGCTTCTCAACATGGGAATCGAGCCCTTCCTCGTCTCCTCGTCGCTCAACCTCATTGTTGCGCAGCGGCTGGCCAGGCGGATCTGCGCGAACTGCAGGGACGAGGTGAAGATCCCGCCGAAGGCGCTGACCGACGCCGGGATGAAGCCCGAGCGCCTGAAGCACGCCAAGCCGTGCAAGGGCAAGGGCTGCGACGACTGCAACGGGACCGGGTTCCGCGGGCGCGTCGCCCTCTACGAGGTGTTGCCGGTCAAGGAGGAGATCAAGGACCTCGTCCTGCGGGGGGGGTCGGCGATCGAGGTGAAGCGGGAAGCGATCCGCATCGGGATGAAGACGCTCCGGCAGTCAGGGTTGTCGAAAATAGAAGAAGGGGTCACCACGCTCGAGGAAGTGCTCCGGGTGACCGCCCCCGATTAAACGGGAAGGGCGAAGGAGAGGATTCCGATGATCGCGATGCACGAGATGCTCAGCATCATGTACGAGAAGGGCGCTTCCGACCTGCACATAACCACGGGGATCCCCCCGACCATCCGGGTGGACGGGCGCCTGCTCCCGATGCCCGCGGAACCACTGACCCCCCCGGACACCAAGCGCCTCTGCTACAGCATCCTGACCGAGGCGCAGAAGCAGCGCTTCGAAGAGGAACTGGAACTCGACCTCTCCTTCGGTGTGAAGGGACTGAGCCGGTTCCGCGCGAACATCTACATGCAGCGGGGGGCGGTGGCGGGGGCCTTCCGGACGATTCCGTTCCGCGTGCGGTCGTTCGACGAGCTGGGCCTGCCGGCCAACCTGAAGGACCTGTGCAAGAAACCGAGGGGGCTCGTGCTGGTAACGGGGCCGACCGGCTCCGGAAAATCGACGACCCTCGCGGCCATGATCGACAAGATCAACGCCGAGAGGCAGGAGCACATCGTCACGATCGAGGACCCTATCGAATACCTGCATCCCCACAAGAAGTGCGTCATCAACCAGCGGGAGGTGAACGCGGACACGCAGAGCTTCAAGAAGGCGTTGAAGCACATCCTGCGCCAGGACCCGGACGTAGTCCTCGTCGGCGAGATGCGCGACCTAGAGACGATCGAGGCAGCCTTGACCGTGGCGGAGACCGGGCACCTGGTGTTCGCCACGCTGCACACCAACTCCTGCGTTCAGACCATAAACCGCATCCTGGACGTATTTCCCCCCTACCAGCAGCCCCAGGTCAGGGCGCAGCTTTCGTTCGTGCTCGAGGGGGTCGTGTCGCAGATCCTGCTGCCCAAGGCGTCCGGGACGGGAAGGGTGCTTTGCCTGGAGGTGATGATCCCCAACCCGGCGATCCGGAACCTCATAAGGGAGGAGAAGGTCCACCAGATCTACTCGCAGATGCAGGTGGGGCAGGCCAAGTTCGGGATGCAGACGATGAACCAGTCGCTGCTTGCCGCCTTCCTCCGCAGGGAGATCACGCTCGACGACGCGGTCGGAAGGAGCTCCGACCCTGATGAGTTCCGGAACCTGATGACGCAGGCGCACAACGCCCCGCAGGCCCCCGGGCGAAGGGGATAGCGGGAAGGACCTTCGGAGGAGACGATGCCGAAATTCGAATGGGAAGGCAAGACAAGGGCTGGGGGGACCATGACGGGGGAGCTCGACGCCCCCAACGAGGCGTTCGTCCTCGCACAGCTCCGCCGTCAGCAGATCGTCCCGGTGAAGGTCAGGCAGAAGTCCAAGGACCTCGGGTTCAAGATGCCCGGATTCGGGAAGAAGGTCACGCAGAAGGAGCTGGCGATCTTCACGCGGCAGTTCGCAACCATGATCGACGCCGGGCTTCCCCTGGTCCAGTGCCTGGACATCCTGGGACTGCAGCAGACGAACCAGGCGTTCAAGTCGGTCGTCATGAAGGTGAAGGAAGACGTCGAGAGCGGCTCCACCTTCGCAGATGCGCTCCTGAAGCACCCGAAGGTTTTCGACGAACTCTTCGTCAACCTGGTGGCCGCGGGTGAAGTGGGCGGGATACTCGACACGATCCTTTCGCGCCTGGCGGCATACATCGAAAAGGCGATGAAGCTCGCCAAGAAGATAAAGAGCGCGATGGTCTACCCCTCCACCATCCTCGCGGTCGCGGTCGTCGTCACGGTGGTGCTGCTGCTCTACGTCATACCTATCTTCGGGAAGATGTTCGCGGACTTCAACCAGGAGCTGCCCGCGCCCACGCAGTTCGTCCTGGCCCTGAGCGATTTCACGCGCAAGTATTTCCTCCTGGTGATCGTCGTGTTTGTCCTGATCGGAATGGCCATACGCTGGTATTACGGCAAGGAAGGCGGACGGAGGAACATCGACCGTATTCTCCTCAAGACACCCATAATAGGGAGCCTCCTGCAGAGGATCGCCGTGGCCCGCTTCGCGCGCACCCTCGGCACGATGGTGAGCAGCGGCGTGCCGATCCTGGAAGGCATGGACATCGTCGCCAAGTCCGCGGGGAACAAGGTGATCGAGGAAGCCATTACCCGGGCGCGGCGGAGCATCAGCGAGGGAAAGACGATCGCGGACCCGCTGGCCGAGAGCAAGGTGTTTCCCGTGATGGTCACCCAGATGGTCGCGGTCGGCGAGGCCACCGGTGCGCTGGACACGATGCTCAACAAGATCGCCGACTTCTACGACGACGAGGTCGACTCGGCCGTGGACGCCCTGACCGCGCTGCTCGAACCGATCCTGATGATCTTCCTCGGCGTGGTGATCGGGGGGCTGGTCATCGCCATGTACCTGCCGATCTTCAAGCTGGCCGGCGTCGTCGGGGGATAAACGTGCCCCCGGTTTCCGCCCCGGGGCGGGGAGGGGAACCTGCGGGGACCAGAAACCTCCTTCTGGTGCGGACGGGCATCACCTTCGCCCTCCTGGCGTCGGTGGTGTCCGTCCAGTTCCAGGAGCCCGAGCTTTTCGTCGTCGGGGGCTTCAAGTATCTTTACGCCGCCGTCGTAATCTCCTACGGGTGGCTCCTGTTACGGTTCGCCGTCTGGGGCGGCGGTGAACTTTCCCTCGCGGTCTCCATCATCCAGGCGCTGGTGGACGTGGCGTTCGTTTCCACGATCGTGTTCGCGACGGGGCTCTACGACAGCGTCTTCGCGTTCATGTACATCGTCATAATCCTCCTGGGAAGCCTCGAACTCTACCTGAAGGGGGCGATGATCTGGGCGGTCCTCTCCGCCGCTTCCTACGTTTCCATGATGTACCTGCAGTTTCGCGGCGCGCTCGTTCCCCCGGGCGGGGACACCGTATACCTGACGTGGTCCCACTTTCTCCGCCCCTCCCTCACGAACTCATTCGGTTTTCTCCTGACCGGCGTTCTCGCCGGCCTCCTGGGGGAGGACATCCGGAAAACCCGCCAGCGCGTCCTGGCCCGCGAGGACGACCTGCAGAAGCTCGAGTCGTTCCACAAGCACGTGGTCGACAACATTCCTTCCGGGATCATAACGGCCGATATCCGGGGGAGGGTGAACCTCATCAACGACACGGCGTGCGGCATCCTCGGTGCCAGAAGGGACGAGGTGAGCGGGAAACGCATCGAGGAGGTCCTCGCCGGACTGGAGCTCCTGGACCCCCGCGGAGAGTCCCGCCTTCCACGTCCGGAGCTCTTTTTCCGCCGATCGGACGGTGCGGAGATCTTCCTGGGGTTTTCCTCCTCCCCCTTGAAGGACACGGAGGGCAAGGTGATCGGAAGGGTAGTGATCTTCCAGGACCTGACGCCG
>JAKALO010000119.1 GCA_021824125.1 Deltaproteobacteria bacterium
CGGGCGCCGTCCGCAGCCTCTACCGGATCGCCTCCGATTCGCGGCTGAACCACCGGGCGCACGTGATCTCCGGGGTCCTCACCGCCGAGTGCGCCGCCCTCCTCACGGAGTTCTTCCGCTCCCGCCGCTAAATCAAAAACAGGGACGTTCTTAAAAACAGGTTAAAAACAGGGACGTTCTTAAAAACTCCCCTTAAAAACAGGGACGTTCTTAAAAACTCGGGGTGGGGAATCGGGCAATATTTCGTATCCGACCGGCGTCAAATCGAGTTTTTAAGAACGTCCCTGTTTTTGATTTTTTAATGGCTTGAGTTAAAACAGCGGGGAAAAAATCCGGAAAGTGTCCTCCAGCAGGCGGGAGATTTTCGGGCGGCCCGCGAACGCCGCCGCGTCCAGCCTTGCGGAGTTGGAGAGATCGGCCTCGAAGCCCGCAGAAAGCGCGTCGATCTCCTTTCTGCCGTATAAAAACACGCCCAGCTCGAAATTGAGGAAAAAACTCCGGCAGTCCACGTTCGACGAGCCCACGACCCCGACATCGTCGTCGATGATGAGCACCTTGGAGTGGAGGTTCGTCGGCCGGTAGAGGTGGATCTTCACGCCCGCCCGCATCAGGTCGTCGAAGTAGGAGCGCCCCGCCATCGCGACCGACTTGACGTCGGACTTCTCCGGGACGATCAGTCGGACATCGACCCCGCGAAGCGCCGCGTTCTCCAGGCAGGTGCTGATCGCGTCGTCCGGGACGAAGTAGGGCGTCGCGATCCAGATCCGCCGGCACGCAAGGTTGAACGCCGTGAACACCCCCTGGTAGATGGGGCGCATCGTCCTGTCCGGTCCCGAGGCGACTACTTGTAAAAGGCCGTCCGTCGGGTCCCCCGCGGACGGGGAAGGAAGGTCGGGAAAGAAAATCCCCGGGGGGACGGAGTCCTCCGTGGCGAACGCCCAATCGTCCAGGAAAAGGACCTGCAGGTCCCTCACCGCCGTCCCCCGGATAAGCACCGCGCTGTCCCGCCAAAGATCTTTCACCGCGCGGGGGGCCATATACCTTTTTCCGATGTTCATCCCGCCGGTGAAGGCGGTTTGCCCGTCGGCGATCAGCAGCTTGCGATGGTTGCGGAGGTGGGCCGACCACCTGCGATGGATGGGAAGGGCAGGAAGGAATTCCGCGACCTCCCCGCCCGCTTTTCTCAGCGGCCGCACGATCTGGCGGAGGGCGCGCCAGGACCCGACGGCGTCCAGGAGCAGGCGGACCCGGACCCCGGCTTTCGCGCGGGAGGCGAGGGCGTGGATGAAGCGTCTCCCTACGACATCGACGTCCAGGATGAAGAACTGCGCGTGGATGTGATCCCGGGCTTCCTCGATGAGGGAGAGGACCTCGCCGTACGCCGCATCCCCCTCCTCGATGACGGTCACCCGGTTTCCTGTGAGGGGGGGAGGTGCGCCGGCTGCGGACAGGACGCGCCCGCACGCGACGGAGAGGGGCGAGGGTAGGTTCTCCGGCCGGACCCGGTTTTCGACGGAGCTTTCAACGGACCCGACTGCGTTGATCTTCGCGCGGATGTGCCGCCGGACCCGGCGACCCCCGATAAGGTAGTAAAGTGGGACGCCGACCACGGGCAGAAGGGCGATGGAGAGGACCCACGCGACGGTGGCGGCCGGCTGCCGCCGCTCGAGGATGATCCTTGGGATCAGGAGGAAGGCGAAGATGTACCCGACCGTGGAGAAGATCAGCGCTGCGATTCGCCACCCGTCGTGCAATGGAAACCCCCTGCCGCTCCCCGCATCGTCTCAAAAACAGGGACGTTCTTAAAATCTTAAGACACCTTGCTGCAACTTTCTCCATCTTTCCCGTGCGGTTCAACGCGTGGGAGGGTTCAGCAATCCGGAGTTTTTAAGAACGTCCCTGTTTTTGACTCTTTTCGGTATAATATCGTCCCTGCGCGCGGAGGGGTACCGAAGTGGCCGTAACGGGGTCGACTCGAAATCGACTTGGCGGTGCGAGCCGCCACGTGGGTTCGAATCCCACCCCCTCCGCCAATGTTTTTCAGATCGGAGATTATGGGATTCGAACCCGAGGCCGCCGCCGAGCGAGTAGCGAGGGAAAGCGCGACCTTGCGGAGCGCGGCAGGCGGCTGAGGCGGCCGTGGGGGCGCAGGCGAGAACGCCGGAGCCTGGACGGTCGAATCCCACCCCCTCCGCCAATGTTTTTCAGATCGGAGATTATGGGATTCGAACCCGAGGCCGCCGCCGAGCGAGTAGCGAGGGAAAGCGCGACCTTGCGGAGCGCGGCAGGCGGCTGAGGCGGCCGTGGGGGCGCAGGCGAGAACGCCGGAGCCTGGACGGTCGAATCCCACCCCCTCCGCCATCCGCCTTCGCTCGTAAGCATGGGATAATGCCCCTCGCTTACGAGCTACGGCGGATGCCCGCTGAAGCTCCGATGCGTCGGGTTTTCTATGCCGCGAGGAGCGAAGGCAGCCATCTCTTGAAATGTGCCCGGATATCCCGTAGCATCTAACACTTCGGTGGTTTATTCGTTGCCGGCGGCCCTTCCGGGGGTGCGCCGGCGGCCAGGCCCGCCGCAACGGAAGTCGGCAAACCCCGTCAGGTCCGGAAGGAAGCAGCGGTAGCCGCACAGCTCCGTGTGCCGGCGGCTCCCCTGGCCGCCGGCGAACCCCCGGGAACGAATGCGGGTGAAGGGACAGGAGCGGTGCGTATGGCATACGAGGCGCTGGCCAGGAAATGGCGCCCCAAGACGTTCGGGGAGGTCGTCGGGCAGGGGCACGTCACCCGGGCCCTCGCCAACGCAATCTCGCTCGGGAAGATCCACCACGCTTACCTGTTCTCCGGTACCCGCGGCGTAGGCAAGACCACCTTCGCGCGGATCCTGGCGAGGGCCCTCAACTGCGAAAAGGGCCCTACACCGACCCCCTGCGCCGACTGCGCCGCCTGCCGGGAGGTTTTCGCGGGGACGGCCACGGACGTCCAGGAGATCGACGGGGCCTCCAACACCGGCATCGACGACGTCCGCCGCCTCAGGGAGAACGCCGCCTACGCCCCCTCCCGCCTGCGTTACAAGGTCTACATCATCGACGAAGTCCACATGCTCTCTAAATCTGCTTTCAACGGGCTGCTGAAGATCCTCGAGGAACCGCCCCCACACGTCGTCTTCGTCTTCGCGACCACCGAGCCTAACCGGATCCCGGACACGATCCTCTCCCGTGTGCAGCGGCTCGACTTCCGGATGCTCACCGAGGAGGAGATCCTCTCCCGCCTCCAGGACATGGCGTCCGCGGAAAAGATCCTTTGCGAGGGGGACGCCTTGCGCCTGATGGCGCGGTACGCCTTCGGCTCGATGCGGGACGGCCAGTCGCTCTTCGAACAGGCCGCGGTGTCCGGGAGCGGCCGGATCTCGGCGACCCTGGTCGAGGACATGCTCGGGCTGGTCGGCACGGAAGCGGCCATAGAACTGGCGGACACGGTCGCGTCCGGGAGCGCGGCGGAGGCGATCAGGAAATTCTCCTCGCTCCTCTCCCGGGGAGCCGACCTCAAGTTCCTCTTCCTGTCCCTCGTGGACGTCCTGAGGGACGCCGCAGTGTGGAAGTTCACGGAAAACGACGACCTGCTCTTCCGGCACTCTCCCTCCTCGCTGGCGCGGGTGAAGGAGCTGTGCGGAAAAAAGAGCCGCGAGGAGTGGATGTTCCTGCTGGACATCGCCTTCCGTTCGGAGAAGGACGTCCTGTCCACGGAGTTTCCGCGACTGGGGTTCGAACTCCTGCTCCTTCGCCTGGTCAACGCCCCCGGCCTCATCGACGTGGAAACGCTGGAAGCCGCCGCCGGGCCAGCGGCCCGCGCGGTCACGGCCGGCGTGGATCCTTTCCCGAAGTCGAAAACGACGTACACCGGGCGCCCGTCCGCGGCGAAAACGGAATCATCGCGTGATTCGTCGTCCGTGGCCGCGGCGAAGACGGACGCTCCGGCGGGAGCAAGGGCGGACTTGTCGCCCGTAGCTCCGGCGAAGATGGAGATCTGGGACACGCTCCTGAAAAACGTGGGCGCGAAAAAGAAGACAGTCCTCCTGAGCCTCCTCTCCCAGATGAAGGGATGGGTGGAGGGGGACGCGCTGATCATCTCCTCCCCTCACCAGTTCGTTCTGGACCGGCTCCGCGAAGAGGACAAGTGGCCGGTTCTCCTGCAGGCCGTCTCGGAGGCCGCGGGCAGGAAGCTGGAGATACGTCTTTCCGCTTCTTCAGGGGAAAAAAAAAGCGCTGAGCCGGTGGCCGTAGGGAAAGGGGAGAACCGGACGGAGAAAAGGGCGTTATCGGACCCGTTGCTTACGGAGTTCCTCCGTGAGTTCGAGGGGGCGACGGTCCTCGAAATCAGGCCCGCGCCACGGAAGGAGCCGGTTCACGCAGCCCCGGAAGCGGAAGAGTCGGCCCCGGACGAGCCCGAAGAGGAAATACAGTGAACATGCCGGCGTCGGAACGCCGTCGCTTCGGTCGGGTTACAAGACGCCACGCCAAGGGGAAAGGATGAAGGATTTCCAGAGCGTGCTCAGACAGGCGCAGGAGATGCAGGCCCGTCTCGCGAAGCTGCAGGAGGAAATGGCGGAAAAGACGGTGGAGGCGTCCTCCGGCGGCGGGATGGTGACCGTTGTGGCTAACGGCAGGCAGGAGATCCTCTCGGTGCGGATCGAGAAGGAAGTGATCTCCCACGAGGAAACCGGCCTCCTCCAGGACCTCGTACGCGCGGCGGTCAACCAGGCGCTTGCGCGCTCCCGCGAGATGATGGCCGCCGAGATGGCGAAGATCACCGGCGGGTTGAACCTCCCGGGGATGTCCTGACCTTGTCGTATCCCAAGCCGCTTCGGCGTCTCGTCATCCTTCTCTCCAGGCTCCCCGGGATAGGGGAGAAGACGGCCACGCGCCTTGCGCTCCACCTCCTGAAAATGCCTGGCGATTCCGTTCGGGAATTGGGACAGGCTATTGCCGGGATCTCCGAGGCTGTGATACGATGTTCTAAATGCTACAACATCACGGATGTAGATCCGTGCAAGTTGTGCGCGGACCCCGCGCGCCGTGATGAGTTGATGTGCGTTGTCGAAGATCCCACCGACATCGTGCCGATCGAAAAAAGCGGGGAGTACAAGGGAAGGTACCACGTCCTCGGGGGGGCCATTTCCCCTATCGACGGGGTGATGCCCGAGGACCTGCGTATCCGTGAGTTGCTGGGCCGTATCGCTCAGGGGGGGGTCGAGGAAGTCATTCTCGCGACGAACTTGACGGCGGAAGGGGAAGGAACGGCGTCCTATCTGGCCGGTGTCCTCAAGCCATTGAGCGTCCGGGTTACCCGCATCGCCTACGGCATGCCCGTTGGGGCGGATCTCGAGTACACCGACGAGATCACGGTCGGCAGGGCGATCAAGGGGCGCCGGGACGTCTGAATCGAATCGATCCGGCGTAAGGGTACAGGGGAATATCATCGAGAGGGGCGGTGCAATGAGCAATGGCAAGGCGGCGGTGAAGCTGCCGGTGAAAAACGACCTCGGTTTCTTCGAGATCCGCATGGAGAGCATCGGGGGGCTGGGCGCCAACGTGGCGGGGAAGATCCTGACCGAAACGGGCATCCTCGGCATGGGGCTGAACGGGGCGGGGTTCGCCTCCTACGGTTCCGAAAAGAAGGGGACGCCGGTCAAGGCGTTCGTCCGGCTGTGCGAGGCCGGCCAGCAGGTGCGCGTGAACAGCCCGATCGAGGAGCCGCACGTCCTTGCTATCTTCCACGAAGCGCTGGCCAGGACGGTCCCGGTGACCGCCGGTGCGGTTCCCGGAAAGACGACGGTCATCCTCAACACGCGAAAGACTCCCGCGCAGGCGCGCGACTTCCTGAAGCTCGAAGGGGGAAAGGTCGGCACGGTCGACGCGATGGAGATCGCCATGGCCACGGGCTCCCGCGTCAACATGGTCATGATGGGCGCCATCGCGAAGGCGGCGAGCTTCTTCGAGTGGAAGGCGATCGAGGACGCCGTCCAGGAGGCGTTCGGAAGAAAGTACAAGGCCCTGATGAAGGGGAACCTCGAAGCGCTAAAGCGCGGGCACGACGAGGTCAGCTTCGAGGAATTTCCTGCCGACGGCAAATTCCCGGCGACGCCGTTCCGGCGCGAGGTCCCCAAGCTGGGCTACGAGAACGCCCCCATCGGCGGGACGATCTACACGGTCGGGAACATGCGGTTCAAGGACCTCTCCACCAGCCGCACCGGGATGATCCCATCGTTCATCGTCGACAAGTGCACCCGCTGCGGCGAGTGCGATCTCACCTGCCCGGACTACTGCTTCGTCTGGGAACGGGGGAAGGACCCCAAGACCGGCAAGGACGGGATGGTGCTCCTGGGCATCGACTACCAGTACTGCAAGGGGTGCCTGCGCTGCACCCATATCTGCAAGTTCGGCGCCCTGGTCCCCGTAAAGGAAGCCGAGCAGGACATGGAAAAGATAATCGTCAAACACAAGTTCCTGAAATAAGGGAAGCAAGGGAGATCCAGATGGCTGAAACGGCGAAAAAGGCGGGTGCGAGGCCGGCGCAGGACGTCGTCGTCCACAGCGGCAACGAGATCGCGGCGGTCGCGGCCAAGCACGTCAACTACCACATAATGGGGTACTACCCCATAACCCCATCGACCGAGATCGCGGAGACCCTCGACGCGATGAAGGCTGAGGGGGAGCACGACATCCGGATGATCCCCGGCGACGGCGAGCACGGCGCCGCCGGCATCTGCTACGGGGCGACCACGGCGGGCGGGCGAGTCTTCAACGCCACCTCGGCCAACGGGCTACTGTTCGGCTTCGAGCAGCTGCCGGTCCAGTCGGGGACCCGCTTCCCGATGGTGTTCAACATCGTCACCCGGTCGGTGTCCGGGCCGCTGGACATCCGCGGCGACCACAGCGACATCATGCTGGCGATGAATACGGGCTGGATCATCCTGATGGCCTCCGACGTCCAGGCCGTCTACGACATGAACATCATGGCCCCGAAGATCGGCGAGGATATGTCGGTCCGCCTACCCGTGATGGTGGCGTTCGACGGCTTCTTCACCTCCCACCAGAAGCGCCGGGTCGAGATCTTCTCCGACACGAAGGTCGTGCGGGACTTTATCGGGCCGTTCGTCCCC
>JAKALO010000120.1 GCA_021824125.1 Deltaproteobacteria bacterium
CCCCGCGCTGGCGCGGATCGACACCCCCGCCGAGGCGCACTACTACCTCCACGGCGGCATCCTGCCGTACGTGCTCCGGAGGTTGATCGGGAAGGGGTAATCGACGTCTCTCCGACCGAATGGCCGCCAAACCTCTTGCAGGACGACGATTTCAACCACTTATAATGCTGAAATGTAACGCTTTTTATTGATATCGTGTTTAAGATTAATACATTGATCTTATCTAATGATTAATTCATAATAGAGTCACAGTCAGGATCTTATCGATGGATCGGGGGGCAAAATGAAGGTTGTTCCGCGCGACCAGGTGCTCCGGCGAATGCAGGCGGAAAACATCTGGTGGTCCATGAAGCCGACCATCCATGAATCGTACGCATCGTTACGGCGCCGTGCTTACTTCAAGTTGTTTTATCCGCTGGTCACGGAAACGACTATCAGGAGGGCTCTGTTGCTGATGGGGCCGCGAAGGGTCGGTAAAACGGTTCTGGTGCACCATGCGATTCAGCAATTGATGAACGAAGGAATCGAACCGAGGCAAATCTGTTATATCTCGGTGGATCATCCGATCTATAACGGCTGCGGGTTAGAAGAATTATTGAGCTTGTACGTCGGGGCAAGCGGGGCGGAACTTTCTTCCAGGACGGCGTACGTGTTTTTTGACGAAATCCAGTACCTGAAAGATTGGGAAGTCCACCTGAAGTCTTTGGTGCAATCCCATCCGACCGTGAAGTTCGTCGCTTCCGGATCGGCCGCGGCGGCTCTCCGGCTGAAAAGCACGGAAAGCGGCGCGGGGCGTTTCACGGATTTTCTGCTTCCGCCCCTTACCTTTCACGAATATCTCGATCTTCTCGGGAAAAACGACCTCGTTTCGCACGACGAGAACGAACCGGGGGGGCCGGGGACGAACAACATACATGTACTGAACCGCGAGTTCCTTCATTACCTGAATTTCGGCGGCTATCCCGAGGTCATCTTCTCCGAAAAGATCCAGGCGGATCCCGCGAGATTCGTAAAATCCGACATCATCGACAAGGTCTTGCTTCGTGACCTTCCCGGACTGTACGGGATCCAGGACATCCAGGAACTGAATTATCTGTTCACCACGCTTGCCTTCAACACCGCCAACGAGATTTCCCTTGAGCAGCTATCCCAAAAATCCGGTGTCGCGAAGAACACCATCAAACGGTACATCGAATACCTTGAAGCGGCGTTCCTGTTGAAAGTGGTGCACCGCATCGACCGAAGCGCCCGGCGTTTCCAACGGGCGAATTTCTTCAAGGTATACCTGACGAATCCCTCGATGCGAAGCGCCCTGTTTTCGCCGATGGGCGAAGACGATGAAGCAATGGGGAGTTTGGCCGAAACCGGGATTTTTTCCCAATGGTTCCATTCGACACAGGGGACCGCCTCCCCGTTGTACTACGCCCGTTGGAACCAGGGGGAGGTGGATATCGTCTCGCTTGGCCCGGAACAGAAGCCATGGTGGGCGGTCGAAGTGAAGTGGACGGATCGTTTCGCGGAGCGCCCCTGGGAACTGAAAAACTTGATCCGCTTTTGCCGTTCGAACGATTTAAGGGACGTGACCGTAACAACGAAGACGGTATCCGTCGAGCATATCGTCGATGGAATCAGGATTCAATTCGTTCCTGCCAGCATTTACTGCTACACGGTGGGTTACAACATTGTTCGTGGAAAGGATATCTCCGAACTACGGCCAAGCGGTCCCTCAATCCCGTCCTGAAACGCTGTCGAACCCGGGAAGACCCATTACCTCTGCAATCCGCATTATTCCCGGCTGGAAGATCGGTTACGCCCCCCGCCTCCGCGGGGTTTGCGTTCGGGCCGGGTCGGCGGGAGGAGCGGGCGGGTCAGCGCCTCGTACCGTTCGAAGAGGAAGGCGACGCGCTCCATCTCCGAGGCGAAGGCGGTCCTTCCGTACGCCTTGTCCACCGCCCTGTCGAGATCGGCATGGGCTCTTGCCAGTTCGGGCGGTGTCGTGACCGGGTCGTACAGATCGGCCAGCGCGCTCCCCGGAAACTTCGCCCTGGCGTCGAGGACGGCTTGCGCGGCAGCTTCAATCGCCTTTCGTTGCGCTTCCGTCGGTTCCGGCCACGGGAAGTTGTTGTAGACGATCCCGGCGGAGTAGCGGTAATCGCTCTTGAGCCTCCCGCACACCGCCCGTACCCAAGCCATGTGCATCGTCGACGAGAGGATGCCGAAGTGGTACACAGTGGCGTTTGGCACGCACGAACTCGAGTTAGCGACGATGGAATTCCTGTCGAAGAATCCAAATGGGATATATGTTCGGGTTTCCGATGAGTGAAGCGGAATCAACAAAAAATCGGTGTCAGGCTGTCTGTCCTCCGTGAATAACGCTGGATAGCGCGACCATCCGACTGTCGATTCTTTCTTGCTGGATAAACGAAATACCTTTACCGCTTCAACACGCCTCATTATTTCAGGCATCCGTTTCAGATCGGCGGGATTGATCCCCTTCAGCCACAGGCACCATCGATTCGATCCGTTAATGAATTCATCGGCGCTAAGAAATGGCTTCACCCAGTCCGACGCCCCCGGTTCGGCGGTGAATAGCTCGTTTTTCTCCTCGTCGGTTAACAGCAGATGTCCACTATCCGCGGGTTTGCTCCCATATCGCATCTCCGGCACCGAGCAAAGTGGCTTCTTCCGGTTTTCTAGGAACACGTCTGGGCCGTCGACCAGGTAGGCGTTGATGTTTCCCGCCTTCCGGGCCAACAGCTCCGCTTCGGGCGTCTCGTAGTCGAATAGCGTCTTATCCGAGACGTCTTCCAGCCCGAACCCGACGATCACGCAATGGACCGCGGCTTTCCCTCGCGCCTCGCTGCTCCACCGGAAGGTGCGGTGCGCGAAATGGATGCGGACCTTGTGCCGAAGCATGAGTTCCCGCCAGAGGACGGTGACCTGCTCTCCCTGGCATATCGAATTCGTCGATACGAAGGCGGTCCGGACCCGCGGGTTGGCGGCCATGAACTGAGCGGCCCGCACGTACCACGCCGATACGAAGTCGAGCACTCCCGTCCCCTGTGCTCCCTCGAAAACGGCCTCCATGTCGGCTTTCTGGTTCGCATTCTGGTGTTGCTTCCCAACAAACGGCGGATTGCCAAGAATGAAGGAGAGATCCTTCGGATCGACCACGGTCGACCAGTCGATCCGGAGGGCGTTCCCCTTCTCCGGACCGTAGACGATGTTCGGGGAGGTCCGAAGCGGGAGGCGGTGGTAGTAGCTCCCGAACTCCTCGGAGATCCGCAGGTTCATCTGGTGGTCGGTCATCCAGAGGGCGACCTGTGCGATCTGGGCCGGGAACTCCTCGATCTCGATCCCGTGGAACCGGTCCACGTCGAGCCAGACGATGCGGGAGATGTCGAGAAACCCGCTCTCCCGGTCCTTGTACAGTTCCCGGAGGATGTCGAGCTCGAGCAGCCGCAATTCCCGGTAGGTGATGACGAGGAAGTTGCCGCACCCGCATGCAGGGTCGAGAAATCGCAGGGAAGCGAGTTTCTTGTGGAACTCCTCCAACTGACGGCGGTTCCGCCGGACCCGTTCGAATTCGGCGCGCAAGGCATCGAGGAAGAGCGGGCGGATCAGTTTCAGGATGTTCTCTTCCCTCGTGTAGTGCGCCCCGAGGTTGCGGCGCGCCGCCGGGTCCATGACCGACTGGAAGAGGGAGCCGAAGATCGCCGGGCTGATCCGGCTCCAGTCGAGGCCGCAGCAGTCCAGAAGCGCCTGGCGCATGCCGGTGTCGAACGCGGCGGGAGGAATCGGCTCATCGAAAAGTCGGCCGTTCACATAGGGGAACGCCGCAAGGTCCTCGTCGAGCGTCGTGAGCCGCCCGTCGTCCGCGGTGTTCAGAACATGGAAGAGGGTCGCGAGGCGGTCGCCGAGGTCCGATCCGTCCTCGGCGGTCTTCCGCTCGATGAATTCGCGGAACTGCTGCTTCTCGAAGATCCCCGTGTCCTCGGCGAAGAGACAGAACAGGAGCCGGACGAGGTAGACCTGGAGAGGGTGCCCTTTGTAGCCGGACTCCCGGAGACGGTCGTAGAGGCGGCCCATCCGCTCGGCCGCCTTGATGTTCGCCGGGTCCTGCGGCCGGATCTCGTGCGGTTGGTATCCCGCGATGAAGCCGAACCGGCGGATGTTCTTGTGGAGGTCGCGGAGCGGGAATTCGACGGGTTCCCCGGTTTCAAGATCGTACAGGCGGAAGCGGGCGAAGTCCGAAACCAGGACGTACCGGGGGAGATCCCGCTCTTTCAGCCCCGGGAAGTAGTCGGTCGCCTGGGCGTACGCCCGGTCGAGATCCTTGCCGCGAGACTTCTGTTCGACAAGGAGGACCCCTTTCCACAGGAGGTCGATGTAGCCGTCCTTCCCGTCGATCCTTTTCACTTTCTTTTCGAAGGACGCGATCCGGCGGCGGGTGATGCCGAAAACGTTGAAAAATCCGTCCCAGAACGACTTCCCCTCCGCATCCTCGGACGACTCGTCCGTCCACTCCCTCGAGAAGACGAGGGCGCGGGCCCGGATTTCGTTCCAGCTCAGCGGCATCGGGTACCGTCGATGCCTTTTCGTGAGGATGGTGACATTGGCCCCCATTGTCATACGCATCGGCCTCCCGGGCAATGGCCGAATACGGTGCAACAGCCTTGCCACATAAATCCGGGGAGGAAGACCTGCTGCGATGCGGAGGGACGTGGTCGGGGAACAGCTCAGGAAAGTCCTACGTCAGACGCGTAAGGACGGACTAAGTGCTCCCCATCATAAATACGGCAACGGTTCGGGAAGATGGCACCGAAAGCGCACACAACGGGAGGGTCGGGCGGAGTCGCCGCAGGAGGGGGGGCGCAGTGAGGTAAAGCGCAGCCGTGCGGGTTCATCGCACGGCGAGCCACGAACGGAGCCCCGCCCTCCGAGGCGGCGCAGCCCAAACTCAGAGGCGGGAGACCTGCTCTTCGATCAGAAACCCTTTTTCGCGGAGCGCCCGGCGGACCGCCGGGCCGTCGATCGTGGCGACCCGCAGGTGGGCGTTCAGCGCACCGATCTCGCCCTGCGGAGCGATCAGGACGCTGCGGACCTCGACGCCCATCCCCGCGAAGGTCTCGATCAGCTCCTCGAACCGGGCCATGTTCCGGGGGAAGGTGACGTCGACGCAGAAGCAGACCCCGTTCACGTCGAGGAGGTCGACGAAGGCGTTCAGCAGGTCCGCTCTCGTGATGATCCCCACCAGGCGGTCCCCGGAGAGGACCGGGAGGGCGCCGAACTTTTCCCGGGTGAGGATGAGGAGCGCGTCCTCGACCGAATCGTCGGGGGTGACGGACCAGACCATCGTCCGCATCGCCTCCCGGACCGGCCGGTCCCCCGCCGGTCCCCCTTCTCCCCCCATGGGCATCGCGGCGTACGAGGCGTTCCGCAGGTCCGTGTCGGACAGGATCCCGACCAGTCTTCCGCCCTCGACCACCGGAAGGTGATGGAACCGGTGCTCCCGAAGGATCCCCGCGGCGAGCGACAGCGGGTCGTCCGGAGACACCGTCTTCGGGTTCCGCGTCATCCGTTTTCCGACGAGCATCGGGGGTCCCTCCGCATCCAATGTAACGCATCCCCCGGGCGATGTCCAAACGCCGCCGGCCGGGGGATGACGGTATCTACATCGTCCGGAACATGAACCAGGCGGCCCCCGCCAGGCACAGCCCCGCCCACATGTAGTCGAGCTTCAGGGGCACTCCCAGGTAGAAAACTGCGAACCCCGCGAAGACGACCATGGTGATCACCTCCTGCATCACCTTGAGCTGCGGGATGGTGAAGCTCCGCACGCCGATCCGGTTCGCCGGCACCATCAATACGTACTCGAAGAAGGCGATCCCCCAGCTGACGAGGATCGCGACGTAGAGCGGTTTCGACTGGAGGGTCTTCAGGTGGCCGTACCAGGCGAAGGTCATGAAGATGTTGGAGCAGAAGAGAAGGACGATGGTGCGCACGGCTTCCTCCGGTTCGTCGGGATATCCGGGTAATCCTATCAGACATGGCAAGGGGATGCTGCGATGCGAAGTCCGGATGCCGGGAATCGCGTGCCGCGTGAAAAATCCGGAGTGAATCGGCGGGGAGGGGGGAGGAGATGCCTCCCCCCCCGCCGCCGGGTGTGCGATCGCCTGTCGGAACCGGGCCGCTACACCAGGCCGTGCGCGGACATCGCCCGGGCCACCTTGATGAACCCCGCGATGTTGGCGCCCACCACGAAGTTCCCGGGGGAACCGAACTCGTCGGCCGCCTCGGAGCAGAGCTGGTAGACGTTGCGCATGATCTGGTGCAGCTTCGCGTCCGTCTCCTCGAACCCCCACGCCTCGCGCCCGGCGTTCTGCTGCATCTCGAGCGCCGAGGTGGCCACGCCGCCCGCGTTGGCCGCCTTGCCGGGTCCGAACAGCACCCCCGCGGAGAGGAACACCTGCACTCCGTCCGGCGTCGTCGGCATGTTCGCCCCTTCGCCGACGGCGATGCAGCCGTTTTTCACCAGCTTCTTCGCGTCTTTCCCGGTGATCTCGTTCTGCGTGGCGGAGGGCATCGCCACGTCGCACGGGACGTCCCAGATGTTCCCGCCGGGGATGAACTTGGCGTGCCTGTGGTAATCGCAATAGTCCTTGATCCGGCGCCGTTCCACTTCCTTCAGCTGCTTGATCGTCTCGATGTTGCATCCCTTCTCGTCGACGATCACGCCGTTGCTGTCGCTCACCGCGATCACCTTGCCGCCGAGCTGGTGGACCTTCTCCAGCGTGTAGATCGCCACGTTGCCCGACCCCGACACGACGACCTTTTTCCCCTTGAAGCCGTTCTTCTTCCCCTTGAGCATCTCCTCGACGAAGTAGGTGCAGCCGTACCCGGTCGCCTCGGTGCGGACCTGGCTGCCGCCGTAGACCAGCCCCTTCCCCGTCAGGACCCCCGCCTCGAACTTGTTCGTGAGGCGCTTGTACTGCCCGAACAGGTAGCCGATCTCGCGGCCGCCCACCCCGATGTCGCCCGCGGGGACGTCCGTGTGCTCGCCGATG
>JAKALO010000121.1 GCA_021824125.1 Deltaproteobacteria bacterium
GGAGAAGGATCGGTCTGTGCTCGCCGGGGAAGAACTCGTTCACCTCTCCCTTGGTCGGCGAACCGTCGCGCGAATCGTACAGTACCACTTTCATCGTCCCCTTGACGACGCAGAAGTGGTCGGTCTGCACCTTGTGGTAATGCCACGCCTTGACCACGCCCGGGTATCCCGTGGCTAGATACACTTGGCCGAATTTACTAAAGATTTCGTCGTCGACCCGCAGAATCTCCATGAGCCGCCCACGCTCGTCCGGGATCACCTTCAGCTGCTTGATCACAACGCCGTCGATCATCTCAATCTCCTTGAAATTCAAAATCAGGGACGTTCTTAAAAACTCTGACCTGATGCAACCAACCTCAATATCTATTAGCCGGGAATCGCCCTGTTTACACCGGCGGAGTTTTTAAGAACGTCCCTGTTTTTGAGGGTGGGACTCGGCGGCCCGGCGGCCCACGGAATGGTACAGGAACCCGCGCTCCGTCATCTTTTTCGGTTCGTAGATGTTTCGCCCGTCGAAGATGACCGGCTGCCGCATCAGGTTCTTCATCAGCCCGAAGTCCGGCTTCCGGAACTCGTTCCACTCGGTGACGACGATGAGCGCATCGGCCCCCTGGAGCGCGCCGTAGCAGGACTCGGCGTACTCGAGCCGGTCCCCGTACCGCCGCCTCGCCCCCTCCATCGCCTCGGGGTCGAACACCACGACGGACGCCTTCGCCTTGAGCAGCTCGTCGAGGATGTAGAAAACCGGAGCCTCGCGGGTATCGTCGGTGTTCGGCTTGAACGCGACCCCCCAGACCGCCACACGCAGCCCCTCGAGCTTTCCCTTGAAGTGCTTCTCCACCTTCCGGTAGAACCTCTTCCGCTGCTCCTGGTTGATGTCCTCGACCGACTGGAGGATGGAGAGCGGCGTCCCGGCGTCCTGCGCGGTCTTCAGGATGGCTTTCACGTCCTTGGGCAGGCACGACCCGCCGTACCCGAGTCCGGGGAACAGGAACTTGTGCCCGATGCGCGAATCGGACCCGATCCCCTGCCGGACCTGGTCTATGTCCGCCCCCACCGCCTCGCAGAAGTTGGCCAGGTCGTTCATGTAGGAGATCTTCATCGCCAGGAACGCGTTCCCCGCGTACTTGGTCACTTCGGCGCTCTTCTCGTCCATCACGATGACCGGGTGCCCCGCCGGGATGAACGGCTCGTAGAGGTCCTGCAGGATCGCGACCGCCCGCTCGCTTCCGCTGCCGATCACCACGCGCTCGGGGCGCAGGAAATCCTCGACCGCGTACCCCTCACGGAGGAACTCCGGGTTGGCGACGACGTCGAACTCGATCTTCGAGTCCGCGTGCCTGCGGATCGCGGCGTCCACCTTGCCGCTCGTCCCCACCGGCACGGTGCTCTTGTCGACGATCACCTTGTAGCCGGCCCCGGGGCTGCGCGCGAGTATCTTGCCTATATCGTCCGCCACCTGGAGGATGTATTTCAGGTCCGCGGAGCCGTCCTCGCCCGGCGGGGTCGGCAGGCAGAGGAACACCACCTGCGCCCGGAGCACCGCCGCCTCCAAATCTCCGGAAAACAGTATCCGCCCTTTCTTGAGGTTGCGCTGGAAGATCTCGTCCAGGCCCGGCTCGTAGATAGTCACCTGGCCGGAAGTCAGCTTCTCCACGATCTTCGGATTGTTGTCGACGCAGTGGACCTCGTTCCCCCGCTCCGCCAGGCAAACTCCCGTCACCAGCCCAACGTATCCGGTCCCCACGATCGCGACGTTCATATTTCCATCTCCTGGCCCATAAGATCTTAAACCTTATAAAGATACAGTAATCCCGCCACCCTGTGAATACCGTCACGGGCACCGCCTCCCCATGTGGTTTAATAATCGGACGGGCGGCATCGACCGGGGGGACACACGAGGTGAAGCATTTCGTCATAAAATGGGCGGGCGCACTCGCCTTCCTGCTGATCGCGGGTATTGGCCCGGGCGGCTACGCGGCGCATGCGCGGGAACTCAGCGCGACCGTGCTCGGGGCGGTCGCAAGGCCGGGGGAGTACGCGTTCCAGAAAGGGGACCGTCTTTCCTCTCTCATCGAGCGGGCCGGCGGCTACATGGACAACGCCTTCCTGCGCGGGGCGACCCTCACCCGCGACTCCGCCCGTGAGCGGAACCGGAAAGCCCTCGACAACGCGATCTCCCTGCTGGAAGAGCACGCCTTCGCCGCTCGCGTGGACGAGGATCGAATTCGCGAATTACTGGATGGGCTGAGGAAACTCCCTCCCGTGACGCGGCTACCCATCCGGCTTTCCCACCCCCGGCTGCTGAAATGGACCGAAGACGATCTCCCCCTGGAGGACGGCGACTCGCTCACCATTCCCGCGCGGAACGGCAAGGTAACCGTCACCGGCGAGGTCGCAAATGGCGACTCGAGCATCCCGCTCCCGTACGACGCGAAAACCCGCTTCGAGGATTACGTGCGGATGGCCGGCGGCCTCACCGGCAACGCGGACCCGGATCACGCATACCTGCTCAAGGCGGACGGGACGGCGGCCCCGCTCGATCACGGCCCGGTCCGTTGGAACGCGGGGCGGGCCCGCTGGGAAATATCCGCGCTCGTCGATGGCGAACCCTCGATCGAGCCGGGGGACACGATCGTCGTCCCGGTGAAGCCCGGCCGCTCCTCCCCGGCGCGCGGCATCCGGGACCTTCCGCGCCTGCTGATGGAGATCCACGCTCTAACCGGCGTCCGGGTCGATCCGCCGTGACCGTAAACGGGGAAAAGAGAACAACGGGAAGCGCGGTACGAACACAGCCCTGGGACCAGGCGCGTAATTTTCGGGGACGCTGCCTCGCCCTTTATTTTTTCGCGATCCTCATCCTGCCGTTCCTCCTGGCTCCGCGGACCGCCGGCGCCGGCGACGAGCCGTTCACCTTCCCGTCCAACATCGGGCTCACCGGGTTCCTCGAGACCCCGACGGCGAGAGTGATGAAGGAGAACCGCTACCGGATGGGCGCCACGCAGGCGCGTCCCTACCGGACGTACTTCGGGACCGTCGGCCTGTTCGAGCGGCTGGAGGTGAACGCCAGGGTCACGGAGGTCATGGGAATCCCCGCGCTCACCTCCGGCTACGGCGACTACAAGGACAAGGCGGTCGACCTCAAGCTCCAGTTCCTGCCCGAAGGTAAATACACCCCCGCCGTCGCGCTCGCGATCATGGACCCGCACGGCACGAGACTGTTTCCATCGCAGGCCATCGTCGCCAGCAAGCAGATCTACCCTTTCGACTTCACCGTGGGCCTCGGGAACGGCCGGTTCGGCAAGCGCGCTCTCGCCTCGCAAGGAGAAAGCTTCGGGATGGAGATGTTCGAGAACCCGCGCGCCTGGTGGCGCGACGCGCAGCTCTTCGGCGGCGTCCAGTTCGCCGTTTCCGACCGATTCGCGCTGGTCGCCGAGTACAGCCCCATCCGGTACGAGCGGCAGACCAACGACCCGGCGCAGGAGAAATATTTCCCCGGCCCCGTCTCTTCACGGATCAACGCCGGACTACGGTGGAAGCCGACCCGGTGGTCCGAGATCGACGCCAGCTGGCAGCGTGGGAACCAGGTCGGCGTCACCGCCTCCCTGTCGTTCGACATCGGCAAACCGCTCGTGCCGATCTACGACCCCCCCTACCGGGAGCCCCCGGGCAGGCGCCAGGACCCGGCGACCGACCGCATCGCGGCAGCGCTGTACGAATCGGGCTTCAGCGACGTCGGCGTGGAGACCGACGGCGTCACCCTGCGGGTCGAAGCGCAGAACGAAACGTACTACTTCGCCCCGAGGGCGGTGGAAGTCATCGTCGAGCAGCTCGCCCCACGGCTGCCCGGGACCGTCGACTACGTCCGTATCCGCCTCAAGGACAACGGCATGCCTCTCACCGAGTTCGTGACCACCCGGGCCGGGATCCTGGGATTGTCCGCCGGGGAGATCACGCCGGAAAGGTTCCGGGGGCTTTCCACGCACCGGGCAGACGCAGACCCGGCACGAATCACGGAGACCGCGCACCGGAAGTGGCTCTCCATCGGCGCCCGCCCCACCTTCGAGACGTTCCTGAACGACCCCTCCGGCTTCTTCAAGTACCGGTTCGGGCTCTCCGCATGGGTCAACGCGTACCCCTGGCCCGGCGGCACAGCCGTCCTGGGGCTGGAGGGCTACCCGGTCAACAACGTCTCCACCTCGAACGCTCCCCTCTCGATCCCGGTTCGCAGCGACATCGCGGAATACAAGAAGGAGAAAATCGCCCTGGGCCGGCTCATGGCGGAGCAGGTCGTCAAGACCCGGGACCCGCTGTTCGCGAGAGTCGCCGCGGGATTCCTGGAGGTCGAGTACGCGGGCGTCGACGTTGAGATCGCGATGCCTGTTTTCAACGGGAGGATTCTCGCCGGGGCAGGCGGAAGCGCGGTCCGGAAACGGCAACCGGACGACCCGTTCCGGCTCAAGGGGGACGACACCTTCCACACCGCGTTTCTCAATGGTCGCCTCAACCTGCCGGAGTTCGACGTCCACGTGGACATCAAGGGTGGCCGCTTCCTGGCAGGCGACAAGGGGGCCCGCGTCTCCGTGTCGAAATCGATCAACGGCGTTGTCCTGTCGGCCTGGTACAGCTTCACGGGAACGTCCATGTTCCAGGACTCCTACAACCGCGGATACCACGACAAGGGTATCTCCGTGGACATCCCCATCCGCCTGTTCACGGGGCGCGATTCGCAGAGCGCCTACCGTTACGCGCTGTCGCCGTGGACACGCGACGTGGCCCAGGACGTGGACCACTACCGGACGCTGTTCGACATCATCGGCCGGAACGTCGGGGTCAACCTTGACAGGGACGCGGAAAACCTGTATAAGTCGACAAGATAAAGCTTTGACTTACAAAGGGATTTTCGGGGAGCCAGGGGGTGCGATGTGAAGCGGATCCTTTCCGTGGGGCTGATCGCGTTTTTCCTCGTCACCGCGCAGGGAGCGGCGATGACCGCGTTCGCCGCCGACTGGGAACTTTGGCCCCGGGGAAGAGGGAAGGCCACGCCGGAGGGAAGCCCGGCGCCCCAGCAGAAAGAGGAAGAATCAAAGAAACCCGCGGCGGCTCCCCCGGGGGAGACAGCAAAGCCGCCGGAAGCGGCCGCGGCCGCTAAAGAAGGCAAGGAAGCCGGGAAAGCCGTCGAGGCCGGCGTTTCATCCGGCACCATCGGCAAGGCGGCGGCAATCACCGCGGGCCTCGTGGCGATCGGGATCGCGGTCGGAGGCGGAGGCGGCGGCGGGACGACGACGACGGTGCACCACTGATCCGTCGACCTGAGCACGACGAATAATCTTGGCCAGGATTTATCCCTACCTCACCCGTGGTTTCCTACGGTTATTCTGCACGACCCTGGTGGCTATTACCTTTTTATCCTGCCCGTGCGCGTCCGCCGACGATCCCGACAAGGCGCTGGACGAGGTCCTCTCCTCCGCCGAATACATGTTCAAGTCGATGAAGCACCGCGACTACCCGGCCGTCTGGAACGCGGTGACCGCGGCGTCCAAAGACACCATCGTCGACGACACCTTCAAGGCGATCGTACGAAACGGCGGCAAGGAGATCCCGAAAGCGGAGATCCGCCGTGACTTCGACGCGAGCGGACCCGTCGCCCGCGAATACTGGGAAGGATTCCTGGAACGGTTCGATCCCGACCGTGCGCTTTCGCACAGCCGGTGGGAGAAAGGGATGATCGGCGCAGACCGCGCGGAGATCCTGATCACGTACAAATCCTCCGAAAAACCGGCGCTGCTGAAATTGTACTGGGAAGACGGCGGTTGGAAGGTGGGGCTGGTCGAGACCTTCTGGGGGAGGAAGTAGGCAGCCTACGGAAGGGTATCAAAACCGTACTGACGAAAATGCCGGTCGAACGTAAAAGCGGACCGGATTCCCATGCGGCGCATCGCATCGAACGTCGAAAAATCCACCAGGCTCGGACCTCTCCGCTCCGTGGAAAGAAATGCGCCCGCTGACCTGGAATGCGCGTTTTCGTCGATCCATTCCAGGCGCACTTGCGGCAGGATTGAATCGTGGAACGCACGGACTGCGCCCATACCGAGCCTTGCCTGCAGCAACGTCATCGACTCGAGAACGATGTAATTCGTCGTAACCAGGAGACGTTCGCCGGTCAGTTCCTTTTCCCACCGCTCGACGGCGCGGGCATGATACGCGTCGTCCCCGTCCAGAATCGCGTAGAACGCCGACGTGTCTATCAGGATCATCGCTTGCCGTACTCTTCCGCAAGGTAATCGTCGTGTCTTTCCGCCACGTCCTTCAACCCGGAGCGGAACTTGCCCATCACCTCCAGGGCGCGGCGCACCCGCTCCTCCCGGGAAACCTCGCCGCCACCCTCGCGGATCTTCGCGTCCACGGCTCTCCGGATGACCTCCGCCATCGATACACCCTCCCTGGCCGCCATCCTTTTCAACTCCCGTGCCTGCCGCTCGGTCAACTGGATTTGCGTTCGCACCATGATGACCTCATGATTACATTGATAGCCTCATGTTATCACATTTCGGGATTAATAAGTTCGTGGAACTCCGAGTTTTTAAGAACGTCCCTGTTTTTGATTAGTGGAGGGACTTGGAGGGGGGGGCGATGATGGATGAAGGGTGGATTTCTTCGGGGGGATCCGCCATTCCGTGGAAATGGTAGTGGGGTGTATATCCCTTTACGAGCACCTTCAACTGGCGGACCACTCCGACGCGGTCCCCCTGTATGGCCAGGTCGATCAGCCGGTTCAGTTGACGGGCCCACTCTTCCGGTAACTGCCCGTCGCCGATCATCTTCATCACCTTGGGGTGAGGAGTGCGGACGACGTCCTCCCCCTCCACGACCAGTTCCTCGTGGAGCTTCTCGCCGGGGCGCAGGCCGGTGTAGACGATCTCGGCGTCGACGCCCAGTTCCTTCCCCGACAGCCGGATCATGTTCTTCGCCAGGTCCACGATCTTGACCGGCTCCCCCATGTCGAGGACGAACACCTCGCCGCCCGCGGCCATC
>JAKALO010000122.1 GCA_021824125.1 Deltaproteobacteria bacterium
GGAGGCCACCCTCTCCGGCCCCGCTTCCCGAAAGGGCCGCGAGCGTCGCCACAAGGTCCGCCCCGGCCTCCGCGAAGATCCCCTGCATAGCCTTGTTGTGCTCCGCATGAAACTTGTCCACCGAGCATTGAATCCCCATCCCGCATCCGGCATATAAATTACTCGGCGTCTTCCATTGCCTCGTCACTTCCTTTTCCCACACAAGTCTTTTGTCGCTTCCAGACAGGGCCCTCAGGGAGACGGCGAACTCGTTGCCGTCGTCCCACGTCTTCCCGATCAAGGCCTTCGTCAACGTGCCCTCGACGAAGAAGTCCTCGTCCGCAAGCTCCGAGGGACTGTAGAGAAACCGGGCCGACCGGAAGCTCCCCGAGACCGCAAGCTCCTCCGCGAACGATTTCGCCCACAGCTCCGGGGTCAGCGCGGTCATGGTGGCCGAGATACCGGCCTTCGCGATGTTGTATTGTCCGCTGCTGAAGACCGATCCGCGATCCGTGAAATTATCCGTGCCGTCCTTGAAGGGGAGGACCGCCACCTTCGCCGGCAGTTTCGGCCCGCCCGCCACGGGCGCCCCCGGTTTGTAGACGAACGTCGAGTTCACCGCGCAGCCCGCCATAAACAGAAGGGCCAGCGCGACAACAGGAACAACCCACCCCCTCGAACGGTCTCTCATCGGATCTCCTCCCACCATTTATTCAATCTCCCCATCTCTGCAGGCGAAGGCATCCCCGGCCGCTCGCCGCGCCGAACCTCAAGTGTTTCGCCGGACGCCACGATCACCGATTCGCCCCGAGGCGCCACGGCCTTCACCCGGCCCTCGATGACGACGATGGATGTCCTGTCCCCGGAGGCGAATACCGCAAGCCGCGCCGGGCCGAATCCCATGGTCAGCGCCCCGGTGACGATCTCGAACGCCCGGGGCGCCGGGCCCGCCATCCCCTCGACGGGTGATTTGCCCGCCTCGAAATACAGGAGGCCTTTCTCCAACGTCTGCCTGCATTCCCGCGACGGCCCGCAATCGCCGATGACCGCCTTCGATTCCGGCCCGACACGGATCCCGCTTCCGTCCCAGAGGGTGAGCCCGACCCCTTTCCCTTCCGTCGCGATCGCGGTGTTAGCGCCGATCGCCTTCGGCTCGAGGCCGCCGCCCCACAGGACCCCTTTCGTCCCGGTCGCCGCCTCCTTCTCGAGCCCGGTCATGATCCCTTCGAGCTCCTTTTTCTGCTCGGCCATGTAGGCGTCCAGTTCCTCACGGGCGGCGGCGTCCCCGGGTGCGACCGATCCCTGGAGCGCCGCGAGGGACTTGAGGACCGCCCGTTTCTTCTCCGCCTCGCAATAGAGGGACAGGACGGGGCTCCTGCACGGATCCTCGAGGGGAACGAGCGCCCCGGCGGTGGAGAACGCCTCGGAGAGGCCGCTCAGCTTGAACAGGGCGTGGTCGCGCCAGGAAAGGACGTAGAGGACGCCTTCCCGGCACCGGAGCATCCCCCCCAAGCCTGTCCGAACGACCATGAAGTCCCCGCCGCGCACGGCGTAGAGATTGTCGCCGTCCGAGAAGTAGAGCAATCCGGTTTTGTCATCGACCGCGATGGAAGGTATGTGCGAAAAACCTGGGAGGTGCGCGAATAGTTTCGCGGGGCCGCCCTCCCGGAGAACGTAGATCCTGGCCCCGACGGTAAAAAACAGTTTCCCCCGCGCGAGGGCCATGGCGTCGATCGGGGCGTCGAGCTCGAGCAGCGCCTTGTGTCCCACGCCCTCCTTATAGATGAACAGCATCGGCTTCCCGGCCGTCGTGATGCCGCTGATGAAGGTCCGCTCCGCGTCCGGGACGAAGACCTCGTTCTTCAGGGGAACATCCAGGAGCTTTCTCGGCATCCTCGCGTCCACGACGAAAAGGCCGCCGTTCGCGAGAAACTGAAGCTTCCCGCCGGCAAAGGCGAGTCCCCGGGGGTTCTTAAGGGGCTCCCCGAACAGGAAATCCCCCGCGCCCGCATCATAAACGTTGTCCCTGGTGAGAACTAAGACGGCTCCCCCCTGACCCACGTCATAGGCAAAGAGGTCGCCGAGGGTGGACGTGTCGAGCATCCTCATGGCATCGACTTCCGTTGCGGCGAATGCTCCGCCCGTCGTCACGAGAAGAAGCGACAGCACCAGAAAGCACACGCGCGTAACACGATCCCCTGTCATTGCTTCTCACCGGTTGACTTGCAACTATTCCGCATCGCCCTGATGCGCCGCTTCGATTCCGGCAGCGCCTTTCGCAGGTTGATGTCGCCTACGTACATCTTGCTTATGCGGTTCATGTCCTTCCGCCTTCAAACAATTTTCCATTCTCAATTCGTTACCAGAAGGGGGTAACCAGGAAGTATTGAGAGTTCTGATAATCTGCGGGGCTGAAATCAACACCCAAGCGCACCTTTATCCGGTCACCAGACTTTGGAATATTCCGACCGGCCGCATTGATGAGTGCCCAGTCGGATTCCGAGCAGACCACATTCTCTTTACCCCACGCACCGTAGTTGGTGTCCAATAAAGGGGTGCCGAACCAATTATTGGCTATTTTCTTGCGGTTTTCTTGTGCCATTTCCACTGCCGCCGTGAAAAGCTTTTTCCCTTCCTGTTCGTTCAGCGGCTGTGCCAGTTTGGCCACTTGAGCCTGGCGGGGGCCATACAACTCATTGAACTCATCTTCGGAAATAATGCGTGGACCTTCAAATGGTTGATTATCCAGGAAGAGTTTACTGCCTTTCACCTCCTTGAGATAAATAACGGTATGCGATGCCTTGGACGTATCGTTCCCGGCGGAAAATTTGTTGTCAAGATAAGCGATGGCCTTTCCTTCAATGAGCAGCACATCCCCAGACTGAAGTTCATTAAAGGTCTTCCACGGCGGGGGAGGAGCGTTCGTCTTCAGGGATTTATAGATTGCACTGGCATACTCGTTCGGTTCCCTGAGTCTCTCCTCAACAAGCATACTCTGTTTCTTCGTCCAGTCGGCATTCCTGTTCTCAAACTCGGCCTGCTCCTGCAGAACCTTCGAATCAACCGGCGCGGATTTCTCCTCGCCCCCCGTCACCTTCGGGAGGGGACCGTTGGGCGCATTGAGGGCCATCTCTTTGTCCCACTTCTTTTCCCACTCCGTCTTGAGGTCGATGACTTTCGCGTCGAGAGGAAAGTCCGCCTCCGATTTCCGACGCCGCTCCGCAGCCTTGAACGACTCCACAATGGCATGGGACGTTTTCGCATCCACCCGCCCGTGCGAACGGGCGCCGCAATAGCCCCGGACGCCCGATACCCGGTCGGCTTCCAGCCGGGACTGCGAGGCTTCTCGCCGCAGGTTTTCGGCCCTCCGGAGATAGAGGTCGGTATCCACGAACGGCTGCGCGGGGGCGATCCCGGGGAGCCCCACCATCGCGCCGCCGCTACGGGTTTCCCGCTTTAGGCGTTCGACATCGCCGAGTATCCCTGCGTTCAGGTTCTGGCAAGCCTGCCGGAACTGGTTCGCCGACTGGACGTAGCTCTGTTGGACCTGCCTTACGAAATTGGCGCTCCCTGAATGGTTGACGGCCGGCATGGCCGGCATGGGAGGGCAGGAGATCGAAGGGACGCTGCAAAATTGAGGTGCGTCCAGGCAGGCATCGGCGGCCTGGAGCGCCCGGCTCAGGTTGCTCTCCATCTGGGCGAAGTATTGGCCGAGTCCCGGGACGACTCCCCTGTCCTTTGCCGCGGCGGCCGCACCCTGCCGGAGCTGCGGCAGGAGCGCCCGGACCTCCGAGAGCCTGGCCTTGACGGACTGCCGGATCGCCGCCGAATCGCCGCCGGTCGGCAATGTGTCGTTCCGGGAGGCGATCCCCCCCTTGCCTTTCAGAAAACGCTTACGCTCTTCGGATTTCCGTTCGGCTTCCCTCGCGTCCCGTTCCGCCGTTTCGGCTTTTGCGCAGAGACCGTCGGCCCTGCCCGTCCCGGCATCGGCCCATACGCGCGGACCCGGCAGCGAAAGGGCGACCAGGAGTACGAAGCGCCATACCCCCGTCCTCTTCTTCCCTTCGAGCATGAGGAAGGTCAGCGGCCCGACATCGACGCGACGAATTCCCGGGATACTTCCTTGAGCCGCTCCATGCGCCGGCCGTCGGCGTCGACCTTGCGCAGCAGTTCCTCGGAAGCCACGAGCAGGGACTTCGCGTTTGCTATTCCGATGAGCCGGTTGTGGGCCTCCATCAGCCGGTTCCCCTCGTTCTCGAGCTCGTCGGCGCGCATCTCCAGGGGACCGGCCTTCTTCTCGGCCTCCATGGAAAGCTGTCCCGCCTGCCCGTGGGCCGCCATGACGTCCTTGGCGGCGCCCGCCTGCTGGCCCTGGATCATCTTCCCGGTCAAGGCGGATGTGAGCGCCGCGTTCTGCGAAAGCTGTCCACCGCCCATGCCGCCCATGCCCGACATGAGGCCGAACAGGTCTCCGATCATGCTGGACACCTCGGCGCTCTGTTCCGCCTTGCTTCGCAGCAGCTCCCCCTTCCGGGAAGAATCTGACCGGAACCCTCCGGCCTTTATCCGCAGTTCGCTCGCGGCCGCGTATTTCTTCCCCGCCGCCGCCTTCAGGAGCTCCGCCTTCCGTTTCAGCGCCTCGGCCTCCTTCTTCAATCCGTCCGTCTCGGCCGCGGACATCAATTCGGGCCCGGTCTCGACCTTGGGCAGGAAGAGAGGATTCTCCGCAAACGCCAGGCCCTGGGCGCCGAACATGCACGCCGCAAGAATGCCCGCCTTGAAAATCGCGTATTTCATGTCCTTCCTCCCGGGGGAACTAATCCGCAGCAAGGCAGCTGGTTACGTAAAATTGCAGCGGCCTGTACAGGCTGTCCGTATCGAACAGGAGACGTTTTATATCCTCCCTGTCCCTCGCGATCATCTTCTCCGCCACCTTGAACCGCTCGAGGGCCTTCCTTGCGTACGCCGAGCCCTTTTCCCGGCCGGCGTCCAGCCCCCCGAGGGGGCCGCTGCCCAGAACTTCCTCGGAGAGCTCGGCGGTCTCCAGTTCGTCGCTTACCTTAAGGCTCGCGCCGACGGCGCCCCGGACCATCTGGTCCCGCTGCCCGTACACCTTCCACTGGTCCGCCAGCTCTTTCCTCCACCCCTCCGCCTTCGCCAGCATCCGGAGGGACTCGTCAAGGGACTCCCCCGCGCCGGGCCTTGCCGAAACGGCCACGGACGAGCAGGCTTCCGGAAGGTTCCCGGGGGCCGCTCCCTTTTCGAGTTTGTAGAGCTCGTATCTCAGGGAATCGACGTCGCCGGCTTTTTTCCTGATTCCCGCGGAGAGGAGAAGGGCGCATCCGTGTCTTTTCAGCCACGGGCTGTTCTCGACGGCCAGGGCGAGCGCTTCCCGGGAATTCGGGGCGCCCGCCTGGGGCGTGGCGGTCTTTATCCATCCCCGAACCTCCGCCGCATGGGGGCTTTCCGGGAACCTCTGGAGGAAAGCCTTGAAGCCGTATTGGTTCCCCCATGCCTTGACCTGCTCGTAACTCTTTTCCGAAAGGAGCTTTCGCCCCTCCGCGGCAAAGCGCGACTCCGGATATCTGAACAGGAAGTATTCCATTCTTAACAGGAAATATTCCATGGCGCCGGTGGAGGCGCACTCGCTCGCACTCTTGAATTCGAGCTCCTCGAGCCTGACCCGGATCGACGGCGACCCGCCGTGATCCTTGAAGTTGGCGAGGAAATCGTAAAGTTCCCCCACGGAGCTCTCTTTCTCCGCGGCCTTGAAGGCGAGGTCCGCCACCGTGGCGGCGGTCTTCGGGTCGGGGTTCGTCTTCATGATCCCGACGCACTCGGCCACGGTGCTGGCCTTCAGGATCTGCTCCGTTTTGGATTTCACGACCATCTCGCGGGCCTCGTCCACATGGCCGCTGTTCGGATAGCGCCTGGCAAAGTCCTGATATGCCGCAGGCGTGTTGACCTCTCTCGCCATGTTCCAGGAGGTTATTTCCGGAGAGGTCGCGCAACCCGCGAAGGTGATTGCTAGAATCGCAAGACAGGCTCTTTTCATTCTCTTCACTCCAGGGAATGGAAGTCCGTGTTTTCCTTATCGCCGCCGTCTGCCTGATTCTTTAATCCTTTTTCAGGCGAGGCCCCCGTTCCCAAAGAGCGCTACCGCCGTCCGGAAACCTTCCCGACGTTCCCTTTTTCGCCGCTTGCGGTATAATCAAGACTGACTTGGACCCGTCGTGCGTCCACTCATCGACCCAACCCGCCAGGGAAGCCGCCAGCGGCGGCAGGAGGGTCGCCATGAGCATCCCGGAGAAGCTCGCCCGTATCTTCATCGACCGCAAGATCCCGTACAAGGTCGTCACGCACCCGGAGGCGTTCACCGCGCAGCAGGTCGCGCAGGTCACCCGGGTCCCCGGCAGAGAGTTCGCCAAGTCGGTCATGGTGAACGTCGACGGGAAGATCTGGATGGCGGTCGTCCCCGCGACGGAGCGGGTCGACCTCGCGCGCATGCAGGGCTGCCTGGGGGCGAAGAAGGCCCGGCTCGCCACCGAGTCCGAGTTCTCTCCCCTGTTCTCGGATTGCGATCTCGGCGCGATGCCGATCTTCGGATCGCTGTACGGGGTTCCGGTGCTGGTGTGCCACGAGCTCACCGAGAACGAGGAGATCGCGTTCACGGCGGGTACGCACCGGGACGTCGTCCAGCTTCGGGTCGCCGACTTCCTGGCCGCCGAGGCCCCCAAGGTGTGCGAGCGGGAAGCGATCCTTTCGGGTACCTCCTGACGGCGATTCAACCGCCAGCCACCGGGGCCACGCGTCCAACCGTCCCTTGACTCCCCCGCACCGCCTCTCATATAATCCGGAAACCGACTGAGTGCTCACTCGGCCGGGAGGGGATCCGGAAGGAGAAAGATCTTGGGGGAAACTCGAAAACGCGACGCCATACTTGCGGTCGCGTCCCGCCTGTTCGCCGAAAAAGGATACGGGGACACCCCGACGTCGGAGATCGCCCGCGAGGCCGGCGTCGCCGAGGGGACCCTCTACCACCACTTC
>JAKALO010000123.1 GCA_021824125.1 Deltaproteobacteria bacterium
ACCATGGTATTCGCCTTCACGAATGAGAGCGGCATCCAGCCGTTGGTGCCGGCGCTCCAGTCGTACTGGCTCCATGCCCACGTGATCACCTGCTTCGTCGGGTACGCGGCGTTCGCCGTCTCCGCCGGCGTGGCCGTGATGTATCTCCTCAAGGCCAGGCAGGAGGAGGCCAGGACGACGGAGGGGATCATCGCCCGCTTCCCCTCATCCAAAGTTCTCGACGACCTTGTCTACCGGTCCATCATCTGGGGATTCCCTTTCCTTACTGCGGGGATCATCACCGGAGCGGCGTGGGCGAACTACGCGTGGGGGACGTACTGGTCGTGGGACCCGAAGGAGACGTGGTCGCTCATCGTCTGGCTCGTCTACGCGGCGTTTCTCCACGCCCGGATCACTCGTGGGTGGCACGGGACGCGGGCGGCTATCCTGTCGATCGTGGGGTTTCTTGCAACCGTCATGTGCTACCTGGGCGTCAACCTGGTCCTGTCGGGCCTCCACAGCTACGGAGGTTGAAGTGCCCCACAAAGAGGGGGAAAGGCATTGAAGCGCAGATTTCCGGTCCGCCGCTTGACTGCCGCGCTGGCCCTGCTGGCGGTCGCCTGCCCGGCTGCGGCGTTCTTCTCGGGGGGCGGAGGGATCAAGGAAGGCGACCCGGCACCGATGTTCACCGGGCAGACCATCGACAAACAGCCGATCGATTTCGCTCAGATTAAGGGGAAGAAGGTCGTGATGCTGGACTTCTGGTCGATCTACTGCGCTTCCTGCATCGAGGAGATGCCCCGCCTCGCCGAGATCTACAACGAGTTCAAGGACAAGGGGCTGGTGATCGTCGGGGTCAACCTCGACTCCTTCGGGACCCACCGGGTGGCGAAGTTCATGCAGGGGATGGAGACCAAGATCAACTTCCCCGTCATCATCGACAAGGACCGAAAAGTGGCTACCTCGTTCAACGCGATGGTCTTGCCGACAACCCTTCTGATCGACGCGTCGGGCAAGGTCCGGTACTACCACGTGGGGTACAAGCCGGGAGACGAGAAGCAACTGCGCAGTGTTGTCGCTCAGGCGGTAAAGGAACTCAAGAAATGAATGAGGGTGTGAAAGAAGATGCCAAAATGAGAAGCGGCCCGCTCACCACACCGATCTCCATCCTCCTCTTCCTGCTCCTGTTCGCCGGAGGCGCCGGTGCACAGGAAGTCAAGGGCGGTTCCTACACCAAGATCCCGACGGTCAAGGGAATCGACCTCCTGAAAAAAGTGGGAGGCAAGGCGCCCGACTTCACCGTGAAGGACCTCGGGGGAAAGAAATTTCATCTCAGAGAGTCCCTCGACAAGGATGCGGTCCTGCTGTTCTTCTGGTCCTGCTTCTGCGGGCCGTGCCGGGAGGAGTTTCCGCTGATAGGCGAGGTGGCTCGGGAATATGGCGGGATAGGTCTCCAGGTCGTAGGCGTCAACCTGGACGGGCGGGAGATGAAGAAGGTGATAGACCGGATGGCCGTCGAGGAGAAGGTTTCCTTTCGGATCGTGTTTGACGAGCTCGACGGGGATACGTTCCACATTGCGGATCCCTACGCCGTTTCCGGAACGCCGGCCCTCTTCGTCATCGACCGGAAGGGAGTCGTCACCTTCAGCACGGTCGATATCGTGGCGGCCGAACAGTTGAGGGAGGAGATCTCGAAAGCGGTGAAGTGAACCTGCAAGTTCGACTGACACCCCGGAGTGCAACGAATACGCGTGGGGGCGTACTGGGCGTCATAGGCAACGGTCTGCGGTTCCTTTATCCGGACGCCGTATACTTGTCACGGAAGAAGAGTGTTTGCCGGCGTGAAAACGGCTGTCGTCAATACGAACGGTCGCCGTCAGACCCTCGAAGTCGCGCCGGACGGATTGCCCTGGAGTAACATGCCCCAGAATATTATCCACGGACGTTTCGCATTCCCGGCGATCATATTGCTCCTCCTGTTCCGGTTACCTGCGTGCGGTTGGGGAGGATCGGGGCAAGTGGTAATAACAGGGAAGACGGTTTATGCGGGGATGGCCATCGAGGAGGTGCGGGTACGGGTGCTTCGGTTGGATGGAGATCATTGGAAAGAATCTTCGTCCGGTCGTAGTGGCTATCACGGGTCGTTCATCGTGAAGACGAAGCCGGGCATGATTCGCCTCGAGGCGAGGGGAGAGATCTTCAAGGATAACCGGAAAATTCCGCTTGCTGGCCGGGTTACCGCTCTTGAAGTACCCTCCGACATCCGGCGGATGGACCGAATCGTTATTGAACTTGCTCCGGTTTCGGACAAACCTGAAAGACAGGGCCGTCGCGGAAGTCGTGCATGGGCAGGAGTGATCCGCCCGCCCGGCCGAGACGCGAGATCCTGCTCCAACTGCTACCTGTTGGGAGCAGCGGCGGATATGTCAGTCGAAAGCATGACGGATGGAGTCGCAGATGCCTGAGGGGTTACTCCAAACAACGAAAATCCTCGTTGCGGAGCTGTGGCATGTCACCCCCTATTTCCTGCTCGGAGTGACGATCGGGGCGGTCATCCGCACCTTCAGGCTCCACGTACGGATGCGGGACTCCCTCGGGAGATACGGCCGGTCGGCCATCCCGGCCGCCGTCTTCGCCGGGGTCATCAGCCCCCTGTGCTCCTGCGGCGCGATCCCGATCTTCGTCTCACTCGTCTCCTCTGGGGTGTCGCTGGCGCCGGCATTGACCCTTCTGCTGGTGTCACCCCTCATGAGCCCGAGTGGTTATACGATTACCGCGTGGGAGCTTGGCCCCGCATGGGCGAACCTGAAACTGTTCTCAGCCCTGTTCATGGGTTTCTTCGCCGGGGGCGTCACCTGGCTTCTGGACAAACGCGGATTCTTCGGTAACCCTGGCGTCCTGACCGTGAAGGGGAAGATCGACATCCACGCTCCGGACTGCCCCGGCGAGCTCTCCTGCAACTGCGGCGACCAGTGGAGCAACCGGCTGGCAAGAAGCGGACACGGGAAGGGCGTCATATTTCTTGCCAAGGCATGGGAATTGACCCTCATGACTGGCAAGTTCACGCTCCTGGGGGTTGTGGTCGGGGTGCTGGCGGAGCAGTACATCCCCAGGGAGTGGATCGCGGGGTACCTCGGCGAGGGGTCCGTGAGGAACGTGCTCCTGGTGACGTTTTTTTCGGTGCCACTCCACGTCAACGAGATATCGGCCGCCGCGATCCTGTACGGACTGCTAGGACTGGGACTCGCCAAGGGACCGGCGCTGGCGTTCCTCATCGGCGGGCCGGTCACCTCGATTCCGGCGATGTCGGTGCTCGCCACGATGTGCCGGAGAAGGGTCGTGGCGACCTTCCTTGGGATCTCCCTCGCGGGAACGCTTCTGCTCGCCCTGTCGTTTCAATGGGCGGTCGATCGGTACCCCGCTTTCTCGGCTTTGTTCGAGTACGCGAAGTAGTGGCGTCGCTTAAAAAGGCGTGGTGGTGAAGCGAACTGCCATTCAAAGGAGAGTGTGAAATGGATGCCAAGTACGGGTTCGGGAAGACGGTGGACCTCCCATTCGACGCGGCGGTCGAGAAGGTAACAGGGGAACTTCAGAAAGAAGGGTTCGGCGTGTTGACGGACATCGACGTGGCGGCGACCCTGAAGAAGAAGCTCAACCGGGAGATGCTGCCCTACCGCATCCTGGGGGCGTGCAACCCGCCGTTGGCGCACCGCGCGTTGGAGGCGGAACCGTCGATCGGCCTCCTCCTGCCTTGCAATGTGGTGGTCCGGCAGGACGCCGAAGGGAAGGTGCATGTTGAGTTCATGGACCCGCTCGCGGTTCTCGAACTGGTTAACCTGCCCGAAATCAGCCGGATCGCGGGGGAGGTGCGGCAACGATTGGAGAGGGTACTGCAGGTTCTCTGACTGTGATTCCCGAGCCTATCCGCAGCCGGGCCGGATTTTTTCTTGACAGGTTGCCCAGAAACACCTAACGTATGAACAGGTGTGCATGTGAACGAGGGGACCATGGGACGCAAAGAAGCGGATGTATGTGAAATCTATTACGTAAATGAGGTTCGTGTGCGTAGCGCCCGCCAGGTGCTCTCCCCGGAGCGGGAGATCGTGTCGCTCGCGGAGATATTTCGTACGCTGGGGGATCCGACACGTGTGAAGATCCTCCAAGCTCTCTCCGTCGAAGAACTCTGCGTCTGCGACCTGGCTAAGCTCTTGGGGATCAGCGAGTCGGCGACCTCGCACCAGCTTCGGGTGTTAAGGAGCCAGAAACTGGTTCGGTTCCGGAAGGAAGGAAAGATGGCTTTCTATTCGCTCGATGATGCTCATATCGACAGCCTGATGAAGGAAGCGTTGCGCCACGTCCGAGAGGGAGCGGACCAAGGCAGGGAGACGACGGAGCGGATCCGTGAAAGCGCGGAGTAATAGGGATTTTTTTGTTCAGACGCATGAATATATGTTCATGCGTTAATGATAATGCGCGGACGAGGAGGGGGAGTGGAAAGCGGGAAGGAGCAAGCGGCAGCGAACTGTTCCTGCGGAGACATCTGTACGCTGGCTTCGAGGCGTGTCTTCCGGGTAGAGGGGATGGATTGCGTCCATGAATCGGGCCCGATCCTGTCTGCGCTCTCCGCCCTTCCGGGAGTGGGCCGGGCGGTTCCCTCCTTTGCCGATTCCACCCTTACGGTCGAGTACGACCCGCACGCCGTGACGCCTGAACGCATTGCGCAGGCGATCTCCGAGGCGGGATTCAAGGCCAACGTCGACGACCGCACGGCGGAGGCGCTGACCTGGTGGGAGCGATACGGGCGCCTGACGGCGACCTCCGTTTCGGGTATCGCGCTGGCGGCTTGGCTGATCCTCCATTTCATGGGGATTCATCCGCGAGTGGCAAGGCAGCTCCTTCTGCTGGCGACGGTATCCGGCGGTTGGTACGTCGCGCGCCGCGCCTGGCAGGCCCTCCGCCATGGCCAGCTTGAAATGAACACGCTTATGGGCACCGCTGCCGTTGGCGCCCTCCTCATAGGAGAGTGGCCGGAGGCGGCTTCGGCGATGTTTCTCTTCTCCCTCGCGCAACTTCTGGAGGCCCGCAGTATGGACCGGGCCCGCAATGCCATCCGGCGCCTCCTCGACCTCTCCCCCAAGGAAGCGACCGTCCGGAGGCAGGATGGAGAAACCCGGCTGTCCGTCGACCGTATCATGGTCGGAGACGTGGTCATCCTTCGTCCCGGAGAGCGGGTCCCTGTTGACGGGATCGTGCTGGAAGGGACCTCTGCCGTCAACCAGGCGCCGATCACGGGAGAGTCGGTACCGGTGGCGAAGACTCTCGGTTCCCCCGTGTTCGCCGGAAGCCTGAATGGCCGGGGGATGCTGGAGGTTAGGGCGGAGAAACCCGCCTCGGAAAGCTCGCTCGCCCGGATCATCCACCTCGTTGAGAACGCCCAGGCGCAGCGTGCCCGGAGCCAGACCTTCATCGACCTGTTCGCTCGTTACTACACGCCCGCGATGATCGCCTTCGCACTCGCGCTCGTCATCGTTCCGCCGCTTCTTTACGGGCAACCGTTTTCCACCTGGCTCTATCGGGGGCTCGTGGTCCTGGTGATCGCCTGTCCGTGCGCGTTGGTGATCTCAACGCCCGTCTCGATCGTCTGTGGGCTGACGCGGGCGGCCCGGGAAGGGGTCCTGTTCAAGGGTGGGGTCTATCTGGAGGATCTAGGGCGGATCCGGACGTACTTTTTCGACAAGACGGGAACTCTGACCAAGGGGAAGCCGGAGGTGGTCCATGTCCGATCTTTCTGCGACGTACCCGGGGAAGAACTCCTGCGCCTGGCGGCGGCCCTCGAATCCCGCTCGGAACATCCGCTGGCCGGCGCCATCCTCGTTGCCGCCGGTAGGAACGAGGCTTCCAAGGGGCTGCCGGCGCCGACGTTCGTCCAGGCCGTCCCCGGGATGGGAATCCGCGGGAAGGTGGACGGGGGGATCTACCTCCTCGGCAATCCGACGTTGTTCGATAACGGCTCGGGGTTAAGCGGTCCCCAGCGGGCGGCCGTGGAAGAGTGGGAGCGCAAAGGAGCCACGGTCGTGTTGATCGGGATCGAGAAGATGCCGCTCGGGATGGTCGCCATCCGGGACACCGTGCGTGAGGAGGCGCGCGCCGGCCTGGCCGAGCTGCGTCGCCTGGGGGTGAGCGAGCTGACGATGTTGACCGGAGACAACCCGGAGACTGGAAAAGCCATCGCGTCGCAGCTTCCCATCGACACGGTCCATGCGGGTCTCTTGCCGGAGGATAAGGTCGCCCTGGTCCGGGAGGCCGTGGCGAAGGGGAGGAAGGTGGCGATGGTGGGGGACGGGATCAACGACGCCCCGGCATTGGCGTCGGCCACCGTGGGCGTGGTCATGGGGGCGGCCGGGACCGACGTGGCGCTGGAGGCGGGGGACGTGGCGCTCATGGGGGACGACCTCCGGAAGCTTCCCTTCGCCGTACGACTGGGACGCCGGACGCTGCGGATCATCCGGTTCAACGTCGCCTTCGCCCTTGGGACCAAGGCCGTGTTTCTCGTGCTGGCGACAGCGGGGATGGCCACCCTCTGGATGGGGGTCGCAGCGGATATGGGAGCGTCGCTGCTCGTCATCGGCAACAGCATGCGGCTCCTTTGGGGGTCGAACGGAAGCCGTATACTTGTCGCGGATGGACCGAATCGTCTTTGAACTTACTACAGTTCCGGAACGGAATGCCTCCGGCAGGACGCGAGGACTCGTCACATGCACACCGAATCCATAGAGCGCTGGGTGCACGACCACACGTTCGGCCAAGACCGGAAGAAATCCGCTGAACACCGGACGCTGATCGTCATCGTCATCACGTTGGTGACAATGGCCGTTGAGATCGCGGCGGGGATGGCCTTCGGCTCGATGGCCCTCCTTGCGGACGGCCTCCACATGGGAAGCCATTCTTCAGCGCTGGCCATTTCCGCCTTTGCCTACTACTACACCCGCCGCCATGCCAAGGATGCGCGGTTCAACTTC
>JAKALO010000124.1 GCA_021824125.1 Deltaproteobacteria bacterium
CTCCGGGATCCCGTATATCAGCACGCCGCCCGGTTTGTGCAGCGCCTCGAAGATCGTGACGTCGTGGCCGAGCTGCACGAGATCGCCCGCCACGGTGAGGCCCGCTGGACCCGACCCCACGACCGCGACCCTCTTCCCCGTGGGAGGCTTGATCTCCGGGACCGTCACGTTCCCGGTAACCCGCTCGAAGTCGGCGACGAACCGCTCGAGGCGCCCGATGGCGACCGGCGTGTACTTCTTGCTGAGGACGCAGGGCTTCTCGCACTGTTCCTCCTGCGGGCAGACACGCCCGCAGATAGCGGGCAGGACGTTCGTCTCCTTGATCTTGCGCGCGGCCTCGATGAACTTGCCCTGCCGGACCAGTTCGACGAACTCGGGGATCTGGACCGCCACCGGGCATCCGGCCACGCACGTAGGGTTCTTGCACTGGATGCACCGGGACGCCTCGAGAATCGCGAGGTCGGGAGTGAGGCCGTAGGGAACTTCCTTGAAGTTTTTTATCCGCACCTCAGCCGGCTGCTCCGGCATCGGCTGCCTGGGGATGCTGCCCACCTTGGGGCGGGGCGCTCTCGGAGTCGGGGTCGCGTCGGCCATCAGTTCGCACCTCCCGTCGTCACGGTCACAGGGGTCGGGGCGCCGGGCGGGGCCGCCTTGGGGGCGGCCGACCCCATGCACTTTCCGTCCTTGTGCACGTACCTGTCCATCGCTTCCTTCTCCTCGCGGAGGTAGGCCCGGTTTCGCATGACCAGTTCCTTGAAGTCCACCTCGTGGCCGTCGAACTCGGGGCCGTCCACGCAGACGAACTTCGTCTTTCCCCCGACCGTCACGCGGCAGGCGCCGCACATCCCGGTCGCGTCCACCATGATGGGATTGAGGCTCACGACCGTCTTGATACCGTGGGGGCGGGTCACCTCGCCCACCGCCCGCATCATCGGCACCGGGCCGATCGCGATGCAGAGGTCGATCTTCGTGCCCGCGTCGATCATCTCCTGCAGCGCCGTGGTGACGAAGCCTTTCTTGGCGTAGGACCCGTCGTCGGTGGTCACGACGATCCGGTCGGAGATCGCCCTCATCTCGTCCTCGAGGATGAGGAGGTCCTTCGTCCGCGCCCCCACGATCGACAGGAGCTTGTTCCCGGCGCCTTTGATCGCGGTCGCGATGGGAAGCAGCGGCGCCGCCCCGATGCCGCCGCCGATGCCGACGACGGTGCCGAAATTCTCGATGTGCGTCGGCAGCCCCAGCGGACCGACGACGTCCAGGATCACGTCGCCCACTTTCGCCTTCGCCAGTTCGGCGGTCGATTTCCCGACGACCTGGAAGATGATCGTCACCGTCCCTTCCTTCGGGTCGGAGTCGACGATGGTCAGGGGAATTCGCTCTCCGGTTTCCCCAAAGCGGAAGATGAGGAACTGCCCGGCTTTTCTCTTGCGTGCGACCCGGTGAGCACGGATTTTCTGGTAAAACACGTCCTTGGCGATTTCTCTGCTTTCGACGATGGGGAACAAGGGGTACCCTCCGCGTCCGCCCCATGGAACGGCGGACTTGCATGATGTCACTTCCGTTTCGGCAGGGCTCTATCGATGAAAAACCATGAAAAGATACCTTCTTATTATAAAACAATCAAGAGGAAAAAGCGGATCGTACATCCCCCCAGAGCAGGCCGATCCCTTCTTTCGTTTTCGCGGAAACCAGGGCCGGCGGGCCCCCCTCTTCGAGCCACTCCGGACCGGCGAAGCGTGCCTTTGCCCCGGCACGTTCGGACGACTTGAGCTTGTCGACCTTGGTCCCGACCCACCTGTAGGGTATGCGCAGCGCGGCGAGGTATTCGGCGAGCATCCTCTCCTCTTCCTCCGGCCCGCGCCGGACATCCACCAGCAGGTAGACTTTTCTGAGGAGGCGGCAGGACGAGAAATACTTCTCTACAAGGATCTTCCATGACTCCCGTTCCTCGCGGGAAACCTTGGCGTAGCCGTACCCCGGGAGGTCGACGAACGCGAATTTCCCCTCGACCTCGAAGAAGGCGATCCCGCGGGTCCGGCCCGGGGTCCGGCTGATGTGCGCGAGCCCCGCCCGTCCGGTAAGCGAGTTAAGCAGGGAGGATTTCCCCACGTTCGATCGGCCCGCGAACGCGACCTGCGGCAGGGAAACCTTCCTCCACCCCTCCCCTGTCGGGTCGAACAGGAGAAACCGGGGGGGTGAAGTCAAGACGGCGGAATCCCTTAAAAGGCTTCGAGCGCGGCGAAGAACTCGTCGAAGCTTTCCCCGGATTCGCGGGGAAACTCGGCGGTCGAAATCTTCGCGATCAATTTCCCTCCAGAGAGGCGTTTCTCCCCGTAGAAGGAGAACTGGTCGAACTCCTTGACGAACTGGGCGGCCAGGTACTTCCCCTGCTCCTCGTTCTTTCCCGGGTAGAGCGCGAGGAAGGTCGCCCCGTAGCACCGGGCAGGCACCACCCCCATGACTTCCTGTCCCTTGAGCAGCTCGGAGGTCTTCTGGAGGACGAAGTCCCCTCTCTGGTACCCGTTCAGCTCGTTGTACTCCTTGAAGTTGGTCAGGTAGACATGCGCCATGGAGAAAGGCACGCGTTCGCGCACCGCGGCGTTGACGTACCCCTCCGCCAGCCCCCTGGCGTATCGAAGGTGGAAGAGGCCGGTCAACCGGTCACGGTTCTCCATCTCCTGCGCCGCCTTCCGGATCGACTGCATGTACAGGGTGTTGTCGATCAGCGACGCCATCTTGTAGGCGAAATTATCGATCGACTCGACGTCCTCCCTGGTCATGGGTCGCCGGCTCATCTTGTTGTCGACCCCCAGCACCCCGATCACCTTTTCCTTGGTCATAAGGGGGAAGACGGCGAACGCTTTCGTTCGAAGCGACCTGACCCTGTCGTATGGGGGCCGAACCTTGAAATCCTCGGGTACCGGGCCGTCCCCTGCGAAATAGATCGTCTGTTTCGAGATGAACGCGCGCGCCAGCGCCCCGCCTTCCAGCGAGATCGGCACGAAGATCTTCTCCTCGGACTCGAACACGTTGCCCACCGACGCCCTGCAGCGGAGGATCTTCCCCTCCTCGTCCGGCATCATGAGAAGGATGCGGTCCACATCGAAACGCTCCTGGGCGACCCCCAGGACAAGCGGGAGGTGCGATTCCAGGAAACCGGAATACTGCATGGCGATGCTCAGGTCGTACAGTCGATTCAGGCTGTTCCCGGCCTTCTCGAGTTTCCTGCGTGACGCCTCGAGTTCCCGGTTCATCATCTCGAGCCTCTGGTTGGACTCTTCCTGCACGCGGTAGTACGGCTTGATGATGACCCGGATGGCGAACCAGGTGAAGCCGAACACGAGGAAGGCGATCACGATGCAGGTCGTGACGATGACCTTCTTGATGCGGCTAAGCTCGGAAAACGCGGTGCTGATCGGCTGGTCGACCGCGATGAGCCACCCGCGGTCCTTCACCACCCTGAAGGCGATGATCTTGTTGTCTCCCAGGAAGTTGTACGTCCCGAACCCCCCGTCGAACTTCTCGGCCAGCTCCTGGAGTTTCGCCTTGTGGACTATGTTCTTCTCCCCGAGCTGCTGGACGGGCTGCTCCACGACGTTCAGGTTGACGTAGGTGTCCCCTATGTAGGTCTGCGCCTCCACCATGTTCCGGAACTTCGGGTCCATGTGGGCGATGAGGAAACCGTTCCTGTCCATGATCCAGGCGGCGCCGAACGTCTCCACCTTCTGCGACGCCAGGAGGTCCATGAGCAGCTGGGTCCCGGGCGCCCCGACCGGCTTGAGCGTGGCCACCTCGAGGGCCAGTTGCCTCGCGGTGCGCTGCGCGTCTACCTTGATGGCGTCTTCGCTGACCTTGTACACCACGACCCCGCCCAGGCCGATCGTTACCAGCGCGAGGACCATCGAGGCGATGAGCAGCTTGAACCCGAGCGAGCCGTAGACCCCCGTCTTCGTATCTTGGCCCGGAAGCTCGCCGGGAGTCCCTAACTGTGACACTTGGCGCACCCTCCCTTCAACAGGAGCTTCGTTTCGTCGGACGCGTGGGATTCGTGGCAGGACTGGCAGATCAGGTTCCCGTCCTTGTCCAGCTTGATAAGCCTCTCCGTCTTTGGAGGGATTCCGAATGGGTGGCTGTGGCTTGACCGGGTGACGCCGGCGTGGCAGGACAGGCAGAGGTCCATCCCCGGCAGTTTGAGGAAATTATCGTTGCGCGTCGACGAGTGGGGCTCGTGGCACTTGGCGCACGCCCCGTCGTTGACCGGCCTGTGGATCACCTTCCTGAAGGCTACCGCTTTAATGCTCTCGTGGCACATCACGCAGAGGTCGCCGGTATAACGGCGCAAGGTGAATTTCTCGGAGGAGGCGTGGGGATTGTGGCAGATCGTGCAGAGGCCACCGGCCATGGGTCCGTGCAGGTACGTCTTGATCAGGTCTTTCCGCTTCTCCTCGTGGCACTTGAAGCAAAGCTCCTGCCCCTGCACGAGAACTTCGTAACGATTCGGCTTGCTCGAGAAGTTGTGACAGGGGGCGCACCCCCCGATCGGTATCGGGCCGTGCACCACGCGCTTTCCTGTCAACTCCTTGTGGCACCCGAGGCAGAACTGCGTGGCCGCCGCGAACCCCTGCGCGGTTTCCGCGGGAGGATTCAGGTCGTGGCATTTCCTGCAGGGCGCCTCGTTTTTCTCCGAGTGGAAACGGTACTCGGAAAAGGGGGATTCGATCCCCATCCCCATTTTCGGCTCCCGGAACATCACCACCCCCTGGCTGACACGGCCGCCGAGGTCGTCGACCACCTGCATCTCGATATAGTTGGAGCCGAGCGACACGGGCGTGCGGATGTAGAAAAAATCCCTCATCGCCTTAACCGTCTGGCGCGATCCGCCGTTCAGGGTGATGGACACCTTGTTGCCCGGCTTCGTCTTGCCGACCACGTAGATGGAGTCCTGGAAGGTTTTCGAGAAGTTCTGTGGAAGGAGAACCTGGAGGGGAAGGTCCTTCATCAGTTTCTCGACCCCGGATTCACCACGGATAACCCTCGCGATAACCTCATCGAGAGTCTTGATGTCCTGCTCGCCGACACCCGTAGAGAAATACCTGACGAACCCCTCCTTGTCGATCACGACATGCGCAGGGATGGATTGCACGTCGTAAGGGCGGGATGCCGCCAGTTTCTCGTCGATGATCATCGGGTACCTGATCAGCGGTGCGTAACCACGGTAGAAGCGCCGCACCCTTGCGAGCCCGTAAACATCGAGGTTCACGCCGACGATCTGCAGGTCCTCGGGTTTGAACTTCCGCTGGATCCGTGCGATGTCTTCCAGGGAGGAAACGCACGTGGAGCAGTAGATCGATCCGAACTTGAGCAGGATCGCTTTCTTGCCGAGGTAGTCCTGAAGGGTGACCCTGTCGCCCGCGAGGGATTCCCCCTCGATCGAAACCGCGCGGTCACCGACGGTAACGGCCGTAGCGCTCCCCGCGCAGAGCAGCAGGAAGACGGAAAGGGCCGCTGCCAAAGCGCCCCGCATCACGCCCTCATTGCTTCAATGCATTCTTGATCGCCGTTTCCAACTCCTCTTCCTTCAGCCGGCCGGCCTTTGCAAGCACGATCTTTCCCGACTTGTCCACAAGAAATATGGTGGGCGTCCCCGCCACCCCGTAGGGATCCGCCACCTTGAACATTTCCTTTTCGTCCAGTTCATCGACCAGCACGCGGAACGAATACCCCTCCTGCTTCACGAAACCGACGATGCTGTTTTTCAGCGGCTCGCCGTCGAGCGCGACGGCCAGGACATCCAACCCCGCATCCTTGTGCTTGTCGTGCGCCTTCTGCACGATAGGCATCTCGGCGCGGCACGGCTCGCAGAAAATCGACCAGAATACCAGCAGGACCGATTTTTTACCCTTCACCCCGGCCAGGTCGTACGGCACGCCGTCCGTGTCCTTGATGCTGAAGTCGGGAGCTACGGAGCCGATCTCCAGCATCTTGATGCCCTCGATCATCGGGATCCCGGCCGACAACGGGGTCGTCGCCTTCTCTTTCTCCTGGGCGTGGGAGATCCCCCATCCGGTCGAAAGACAGAAAAAGCAGCACAAGAGGAAAATCTTTGTCCTTGGGAATAGCATCGCTATCTTGCCCTCCTGAGTTTCTGGATGAGGTTGTTCCCGGTATCCGCCACGACGACGGTTTCACCGAAGGCATCGCTTACGCAAAGCCCAGCCGGTTTCCGGAAAGGCGCCTTTCCCTCCTTAAGTTCCCCGAGGGGTTCGCCGTCCTTGTCGAACAGGAGAACCCGGTCGTTTTCCGTGTCCGCAATATACACTGTATACCGACGCGGTTCAATCCGGATTCGGGACGACGGACCGCAGGCGGCGCCTTCCCCTTTCATGTGTATCGGCCATTCCTTGATAAAATTACCGTCGATGTCGAACTGCTTGACCTTGCACTCGGGGGAATTGAGGACGTAAATATTGCCGAACCCCTCGTCCGAATATGCTATGGAAACCGGGTTGCTGATTTCCACCCCGCGCCGCCTCGCGAATTTCCCCCACTCCTGGAGAAAAACACCCGAAGGGTCGAATTTCTGGATCCGGTTGTTGCCGGTGTCCGCAACGAAGATGTTGCCCTTCTTGTCCACCGCCACATCCTTCGGCCCGTTGAAATCCCCGCTCCGCGAACCGAGCCGGCCGATCGGGTTCGATATGGACTTCCCACCCGGCCCGGTCCTGGAGAGGGTCCCGTCCGGGTCGAAGACCTGGATTCGGTGGTTGAGGGTGTCTACGACGTAAAACCTGCTCGAATTCCGGTCGGTCGCGATGGCCGAAGGGACATCAAAATGACGTGGAGTGAACCCGCGTCCCCCCCATTCCCTGACGAATCTCCCTCGCCGGTCCAGGACCTGCACCCGGTTGTTCCCCTGGTCGACGACGTAAATGTTCTCGTCCCGGTCCTCGGCGACG
>JAKALO010000013.1 GCA_021824125.1 Deltaproteobacteria bacterium
GAGGGGCGTGATCTTCCGCCTTGGCCGGGTGATCGGGGCAAAGGGCCCGGGCCTCATCATCCTTATTCCCGTCCTCGACAAGATGGTGCGCGTGGACCTTCGCGTCGTGGCGATGGACGTCCCTCCACAAGATGTGATAACGCGGGACAACGTCTCGATCAAGGTAAGCGCAGTGCTCTATTTCCGCGTCCTGGACCCCAACCGCGCGATCATCAGCGTCGAGAACTACCTGTACGCCACCTCCCAGCTGGCGCAGACCACCCTGCGGTCGGTTTGCGGGCAGGCCGAGCTGGACGACCTGCTCTCCGAGCGCGAGAAGATCAACGCCCACATCCAGGAGATCCTGGACAAGGACACCGAGCCCTGGGGGATCAAGGTCGCGAAGGTGGAGATAAAGCACATCGACCTGCCGCAGGAGATGCAGCGCGCGATGGCCAAGCAGGCGGAGGCCGAGCGGGAGCGGCGCGCCAAGATCATCGGCGCCGAAGGGGAGTTCCAGGCGGCGCAGAAGCTCGCGGACGCGGCGCAGATCATCAGCTCGCAGCCGTCGGCGTTGCAGCTGCGGTACCTGCAGACGCTTCGGGAGGTGGCGGCCGAGAACAACTCGACGACCATCTTCCCCGTCCCGATCGACCTTTTTACCCCCTTCATGGAGCTCGCGAAGGCGATGAAGAAGAACCTCCCACCGGCCGGAGACACGCCGCAAGGGGGCGCTTAAAGACAAGCGTCCATGAGGAAGGTTTTCCATCCAACGGGGAGCGCGGCGACGGTCGCGCTCCTCCTAGTTTTCGCCGTGGCGGCCGCCATGTTCCACGGGTGCGCCGCGGCGCCTCCCCGGGCGGGCGCCCCGGACGCCGGGCGCCCTTCCATGCCTCCGCCGCCCACGGCGCGGCGGCCGGGCATCGTTTCGCCGCCTGCGCTCCGGGAGTCCGTTCCCGGGCGGCCCGTGCGAATCCTCATGGGAGAGGGACCGCAACAGGAACTCGCCGTCGAGGCGGAGACGGTCCGGGCCTGGAACTACGGGGGGGCGCTACTGGGCGAGGAGAAGGGGGCGCTCAAACTCTCCGCCCGGGGGGAGACGATCCGCCTGGGGAACGGCAAGGTCGTCGACTCGCCGGTCGACGTCTCGTCGCCGTCCGGCATACGCATCGGGGGCAGGAAGGTTTCCGGGAGGGTGAGGGTTTCAGCGCGGCAGGGGATGCTCTCGGCAGTCGCGGTCGTGCCGCTCGAGGAATACGTCACCGCGGTCGCCAGCCGCGAGGGTTCGCCGAAGTTCCACCCGGAAGCGCTCGCCGCCCTCGCGGTGGCGGTCCGGACCTACGCACTGGTGGCGATGGAAAAGCCCAAGGGGCCCGACCATGACGTCGTGGCGGGCGTCGAAGACCAGGTTTTCGATGGAGTGGACGACGTCCCCGACGTCTTCCGGAAGGCGACCGGCTCCACGAGGGGCGAGTTCCTCGCCTGGCACGGGCTTGTCGCGAGGGTCTATTACCACTCCACCTGCGGCGGGAGAACCGAGAACGCGAAGGACGCCTGGGGGACCGACGTCGCATATCTGCGTTCCGTCGCATGCGACGACTGCCGTGACAGCCCCGCGTACAAGTGGGACTTCCGGTTGACGCGGAACGAGGGGGAGCGGATCGCGCTTTCGCTCGGGGTCCGCCCGGAGGGCGACCTGAGGTTCGTGATCGCCGGGACGTCCTCCACGGGGCGGGCGAGCCGGATACGGATTTCCTCGGGAGGCGTCTCCCGCGAGACCTCGGCCGCGGCGTTCCGGCGCGCCGCCGGCTACGCGCGCGTGAAGAGCCTTAAGATGGAGATCGTGCCGGTAGGGAACGGATGGGTGCTGGCGGGACAAGGGTACGGCCACGGGGTGGGGATGTGCCAGTGGGGGGCGAACGGCATGGCGAAGGCGGGGTCCACGTACCGCGAGATCCTGGCACGGTACTACCCGGGAACATCCATGTCGGGTGGCATGCCCTGAAGACGGCATTTCTCGATTACCCGCTTCCCCGGGACCTGATCGCCCAGCACCCGGCCGCGAGGAGGAGGGATTCCCGCCTGATGGCGGTCCGCAGGGGGACGGGAGAGATAGCGCACCTGGGATTCCGGGACCTCCCGGGGGTTTTGCGCAGCGGCGACCTCCTCGTGCTGAACGACACGAAGGTGATCCGCGGCCGCCTGCGCGTCCGGAAGGATACCGGCGGGGCGGTGGAGATCCTCCTCCTGGCGCCGACGTCGCGCGTCGAAGCGGGGGAGGAGACCTGGGAAGCGCTGGCCAGGCCGTCGAAGCGGTTGAGGGAAGGGATGTCCTTCCGGGTGGGGGAGGAACTCCGGGCGACGCTCCTGCGCCGCCTCGGGGAAGGGAAGTGGACAGTGCGGCTCGAGGCCCGGGGATCGGTCCACGAAGCGCTCGAACGCAATGGGGAAATACCCCTTCCACCGTACATCCTGCGGGCGCCGGGAGATCCGTCGATTTCGGACGACGCGGTCCGGTACCAGACCGTTTACGCGGCGAGCCCGGGCTCCGTGGCCGCCCCCACGGCGGGCCTGCACTTCGACGCCGATATGATGGACCGGCTCGCTCCCGCGGGAGTCTCGACCGCCAGGGTCACACTGTCGATCGGGTACGGGACCTTTTCCCCGATCCGCACCGTCGAGGTGGAGGATCACGAAATCCACCCGGAGGAGTATTCCCTGGGGATGGACGTCTCGGCCGCCGTCGATGCGGCAAGGGACCGCGGGGGCAGGGTAGTAGCGGTGGGCACCACGAGCGTGCGGACCCTGGAGACGTGCGCGGCCGCGGACGGTCGAGTCGCCCCCGCCGCGGGGACGACGCGTCTTTTCATCACCCCCGGGTACCGGTTCCGGGCGGTTGACGCCCTGCTAACCAATTTTCACCTTCCCCGGTCGAGCCTGCTGGCGCTCGTGATGGCTTTCGGCGGTGTGGAACTCGTCCGGGAGGCCTACCGGCGGGCAGTCGCGGAGCGATACCGGTTTTTCAGCTACGGCGACGCGATGTTCGTTTTTTAGGGACGGTCCTGAGGGAAGACATGTCTGAAGAACAAATCGAACTGATTATCCGGCAGGCGATCTTGAGCCGAGAAGAGTCCTCAGGACCGTCCCCGTTTTTCATATGCCGATCTCCTTCACCATAACCGCCCGCGACCCGGGCAGCGAGGCCCGGGCGGGGACGATGACGACGGAGCACGGCTCTTTCCCGACCCCGGCGTTCATGCCCGTGGGGACGGCGGCCACGGTCAAGGGCGTCTGGCCCGAACACCTGAAGGAGATGGGGTATGGGTGCGTCCTCTCGAACACATACCACCTCTACCTTCGTCCGGGCCACGAGCGCATACGGAAGCTGGGGGGACTCCACCGGTTCATGGGGTGGGACAGGTCGATCCTGACCGACAGCGGCGGGTACCAGGTGTTCTCCCTGGCATCCCTGCGCAAGGTAGAGGACGAGGCGGTGACCTTCCGCTCGCACATCGACGGCGCTCTCCACGTGCTTTCGCCGGAGCTGGCCGTCGAGGCGCAGGAGGCTATGGGGTCGGACATCCGGATGGTCCTGGACGAATGCGTGGAGTATCCCGCCGGGCGCCGCGAGATAGAGGAGGCGGTCCGGCGGACCACGGCATGGGCGCGCAGGAGCCTTGTAGCGAGCCGCCGCGCTGAAGGTGGCCTGTTCGGAATCGTCCAGGGGGGGATGTTTCCCGACCTTCGCAAGCGGAGCGCGGAGGAGTTGCGCTCCCTCGATTTCCCGGGGTACGCGATCGGCGGCGTGAGCGTCGGGGAGGGGACCGGGCTCCAGCGGGAGATGGTGGCCTTGACCGCGCCGCTGCTCCCCCTTGAGAAGCCCAGGTACCTTATGGGGGTAGGGACGCCGGCCGACATAGCGTCCGCCGTTTCGTGCGGCGTCGACCTGTTCGACTGCGTTCTACCGACCCGTAACGCGCGAAACGGCATGCTGTTCACCACGGCGGGGACGGTGTCGATCAAGCAGGCGCGGTACGCGGAAGACCCGTCACCCGCGGATGAAAATTGCGGCTGCCCGACCTGCCGCTCATTCTCGCGGGCCTACCTGCGCCACCTCTACCTCCGGAAGGAGATCCTGTCCTCGATGCTTCTGACCGCGCACAACCTGCACTTCTACGGGCGATGGATGGAGAGGATCCGGGAGGCAATTAGGGTTGGAAATTTCGGGGATTTTATGAAAGAATCACTCGGTTCAAGGGTTGACTAGCCAAAATTGGAGGACCACATGATGTTTTTAGGCGGCGTCGCACACGCGATGGGATCGAAAGGTGCGGGGGGGGGAGGAGGAGGCCTCGAAGTCCTTGCCCTGCCGTTGCTCTTTTTCGGGATCTTCTACCTGCTGGTTTTTCGTCCCCAGCAGAAGCAGGCGAAGAAGCTGCGCGAGTTCCTGCAGAACCTGAAGACCGGTGACCGGGTGGTCACGACCGGTGGAATCCATGGGGAGATAACGGGGATGACCGACACGACGGTCACCCTGGAGATCGCCGACCGGGTTCGCGTCAAGGTGACCCGCACAGCGGTGACCGGCAAGAGCCAGGACGCGGCGGCCCCGGAAGCCAAGACCCCTAAAAGTTAAGCCCGCACAAGGACGAAAGGAGCGTTTCCGGGGATATGTGGAAGAGCATCCAGTGGAGAGCCACGCTGATCGCCGTACTCACGGTGGTATCCATCGTGGCGGTCCTGCCGAGCGTTAGCGACATACTGCCGGACGCGTGGAACAGGAAGATGCCGAAGATACACCTTGGGCTTGACCTCCAGGGTGGGGTTTTCCTGAGGCTGCAGGTCGAGATAGACAAGGCGATCGAGAACACCACGCTGCGGTACGCGGACGACTCCCGCTCGATCTGCCGCGAGAAGGGCATCCCGGTCCTTGGATGGCAGAAGGAGGGGCAGGAAGGCTTCTCCCTGAGTTTCCCCCCGGGGGACTTCGCGGGAAGGGCCGTCAGCCTGTTGAAGGACGAACTTCCGTCCCTCGACGTCTCCCTCGGCGAGAGCACGGGCCAGGGCGCGAGACTCGTCGGGCGGATGAAACCGGCCGAGATCCTCGCGATCCGGAACAACGCGGTGGTGCAGGGTGTGGAGACGATCCGGAACCGGATCGACCAGTTCGGGGTGCGCGAGCCCCAGATCGTGGCGGAGGGCGAGGACCGCATCGTCGTACAGCTCCCCGGGGTCAAGGACCAGCAGCGGGCCATCGAGCTGGTCGGTAAGACGGCGCTTCTCGAGTTCAAGCTGGTCGACGAGGGGGCCAGCGTCGAGGACGCGCTCAAGGGGGCGGTTCCCGAGGACGACGAGATCCTCTACCAGAAGTCCGTCGACCCGCAGAGCGGCCGGGCCAACAAGATTCCGATGCTCGTCAAGAAACGCGCGATGCTGACCGGCGACACGATCAAGACCGCGAAGGTGAACTTCGGCTCGGAGCGCGGGGGGGCCTACGTCTCACTCTCCTTCGACCCGAGGGGGACGAAGGTCTTCGACCGTATCACGGCCGAAAACGTGAAGCGCCGGCTTGCGATAGTCCTCGACGGCACCATCTATTCGGCTCCCGTCATCCAGGAACGGATTTCCGGCGGGGAAGCACAGATCACCGGGGATTTCACCGCGGAGCAGGCCTCGGACCTGGCGATCGTCCTGCGCGCCGGCTCGCTGCCCGCCCCCGTCAAGGTGATCCAGAACGTCACCGTGGGCCCGTCGCTCGGGCAGGACTCGATCCGGAAGGGGCTGCGCGCGGGAATCATCGGGGCGATCCTCGTCGTGGTCTTCATGATCGTCTACTACAGGTTCGCCGGACTGGTCGCCGACTTCGCGCTTGTCTTCAACATCCTCTTTCTCATGGCGGGGATGGCGCTCCTCGAGGCCACCCTCACCCTCCCCGGGATCGCGGGGGTGATCCTGGCGATCGGGATGGCGGTCGACTCCAACGTGCTGATCTTCGAGCGAATCCGGGAGGAGATCCGGACGAAGAAGGCGGTCAGGGCCTCGATCGACGCCGGCTACGACAAGGCGTTCTGGACGGTCGTCGATTCCCACGTGACGACCCTGATCACCGCGATGATCCTGTTCCAGTTCGGGACCGGCCCGATCAAGGGATTCGCCGTCACCCTCTCCATGGGCGTGGCGATCAATCTCTTCACGGCGCTCGTCTGCACCAAGGTCGTGTTCGACTACATAAACGCGAAGCGGCCGATGCAGGCGCTGAGCATATAGTCATCCGAGGAAGGACAAAGGGAACAATCGGCCATGATGGAGATCATAAAGAACACGACCATTGATTTCATGGGGATCAGGAAGTACGCATTCGCCTTCTCGGGCGTGCTGGTCCTCATCGGACTCTTCGGCGTGGTCCAGATATACCGCGGACATGCCAACCTGGGGATCGACCTGGCGGGCGGGACTTCCATCCAGCTCAGGTTCCCCAAGCCGGTCCCGATGGACCAGGTGCGCCAGCTGCTGCGTGATGCGGGGCACGGCGAGGCGAACCTGCAGGAGGTCCCCGGGGAGAACATCCTGATCATCAAGGTGGGGGCCAAGGGCAAGGAGGAGAAGATGGTCTCCGACCAGGTGGTGGGCCTCCTTCGGCAGACGTTTCCCGACAACCCGCTCGTGGTGGAGGGCGTCGCCGAGATCGGCCCCGCGATCGGCAAGAAGCTCCGGTCGGACGCGGTCCTGGCGCTCGTCGTATCCGCCATCGCCATCATCGTCTATCTCGCGTGGCGGTTCGAGTTCAAGTTCGGCGTCGCGGCCGCGATAGCGACCTTTCACGACGTGGCGATCCTCGTCGGCGTCTTCTACATTCTCGGGAAGGAGATCGATCTCCTGTTCATCACCGCCCTCCTGACTATCGGGGGTTACTCGCTGACCGACACGGTCGTGGTCTTCGACCGGATCCGGGAGAACATCCGGCTGCGGAAGAGGGGCACCTTCTCCGAGACGATCAACCTCAGCGTGAACGAGGTGCTCAGCCGCACGGTGGTCACATCCCTGACCGTGTTCATCACCTGCGTATCGCTGCTTTTCTTCGGCGGAGTCGTCCTCAAGGAGTTCGCGCTGGCCCTCACGATCGGGGTCGTCGTCGGGACCTATTCCTCCGTCTTCGTCGCCAGCCCGATCGTCGCGGTCTGGCGCGGCGAGAAGATGGTCGAGGTGAAAAGATAAGGGGTGGGAGGGGGAAGGACACGGCGGGAGTGGGCACTACGCAGCCCTGACCCGTCGCTCGTCCGGGGAATACGCGCCGAGACCGGGCTCTCCCCCACTTCGGCCCGGATCCTCGCCAACAGGGGCGTGACCGCGGACGGCGACGCCAGCCGCTTCCTCCACGGCACCCTGCGGGACCTCTCTTCTCCGTTCACGATGCGGGATCTCGAAAAAGCCGCCAGGAGACTGGTCGACGCGGGCGCGCGCAACGAGCCGGTGCTGATCTACGCGGACTACGATGTCGACGGCGCGACGGGCGCCGCCTGCCTGTTGCTCTTCCTGAAGGATGTCTTTCCCGGCCTCCCGGCGCGGATACACCAGAACCACCGGGTCACGGACGGGTACGGGCTGCGCCCCGACCGCCTGGAGGCCGCGGCGGCTTCGGGCGTCCGGCTCGTCGTGACCGTGGACTGCGGGATCTCCGACGTCGATGCGATCCGGAAGGCCGGCGAACTCGGAATGGACGTGATCGTCACCGATCACCACCTTCCCGGCCCGGAGCTTCCCCCGGCTTTCGCCCTCCTCAACCCCAAGCGCCACGGGTGCGCTTTCCCGGAGAAGGAGCTCGCGGGGGTGGGAGTCGTGTTCACGCTGGTGCGCGGCATCCGACGCCTGATCCGGGGGGGCGACCCCGGCGGCAGCCACCTGGAGCCGGACCTCGAACGCTACCTCGACCTCGTGGCGATGGGGACGGTCTCCGACATGGTTCCGCTCCGTGGCGACAACCGCCTCCTGGTCAGGGCCGGGATAGAGGAGATCCGCGGTAACCCGCGTGCGGGGGTATCCGCGCTCCTGTCCGTGGCCGGCATAGCGGCGGAGACCGCGAGCGAGTCCGACCTGGGGTTCCGCATCGGGCCGCGGCTGAACGCGGCAGGCAGGGTGGGGGAATCGCGGCGCAGCTCCGACATACTCATAACCGGTGACCGGCGCGAGGCGTTCCGTCTCGCCACGGAGCTTAACCAGGAGAACTCCCGCAGGCAGCGGGAGGAGGAGAAGATCCTTCGTTCCGCGGAGGCGGCTCTCGATTCGGGGCCACCCGTTGCAGGGCTTGGCGCCATCGTGCTGGCGGACCCCGACTGGCACCTCGGCGTCCTGGGGATAGTGGCATCGAAGCTTGCCGAGCGGTTCTTCCGGCCCGCCGTCCTGCTTCGGGTGGAGGGAGGCGAGGCCAGGGGGTCGTCGCGCAGCGTCGACGGGTTCCCGATCGTGGACGCCCTCGGGAAACTGTCGCCCCTGCTGTCCCGCTACGGGGGGCACAGCCAGGCGGCGGGCCTGGCACTACCCGTGGATAACCTCCCCGCCTTTCGGGAAGGCATCAACCGCCTTGCATCGGAATACGCGGCGATGCGAGGGACGGGCCCCAGCGCCAAGGTCGACGCGATCGTCGGGCTCGGGGAGGTTTCCGACGGGCTCATGGAGGAGTTCGAGCGGATCCGGCCGTTCGGCATGGGGAACGAGGAGCCGGTGCTCCTCGCGAAGGGGGTGCGGGTAACCCGGAAAAATCTTTTCGGCACGGCCGGCCAGCACCTGAAGTTCGAGGTGGAGGGGGAAAACCGCAGGTTCGAGGTGGTGGCTTTTTACCGTTCCACGCTGCCGCTTGAAAGGGAGGGGCGCCTGGACCTGCTGTTCACTCCCCAGAGGGTTTATTTCCGGGGGAACCGGACCGTGCGCCTGCTGTTGCGCGACGCCCGGCCCCACGTCATCTGAGAGACGGGTCAGAGGCTTCGGGGAGTGGCGGGGTGGAGCAAAATAAGGGAAAAGCTGCGCGAAGCCTTATCCTCGGAGATGGACGAGAAGGCGCTGGCCGCCGGTTTCGCCGTGGGGGTCTTCTTCAGCTTCACCCCGCTGGTTTCCCTCCACACCGTCCTGGCGCTGCTGGTCGCGTTCCTTTTCCGTCTGAGCAAGATAGCGGCCGTCGCCGGGGTGTGGGTGAACAACCCGTACACCATGCCCTTCGTCTTCTACGGGTGCCTCAGGCTGGGGGAGTGGCTCATGGGCACGGGCTTCCACACGCTGTCCTGCGAGCGATGGACTGTCGACGCGTTCCTCGAGATGGCCGTGCCATTGGTCGCGCCGCTGCTGTTGGGGACCACGATCGTCGGGCTGGCCGCCGCCGCCGCCGCCTATTTCATTGTGTACCGCATCGCCGTCAGGGTAAAATCTGCGCGGCGCAAAGCGTGACCGCCCCGGTTCATCGGGGCGGGACCGGCCCCAAAAGGAGGTAATTTCCGTGAAGCCCTATTCGGTCAGTTTCGGCGGTATCCCGGACAAGTATTCCGCGTGGAAAAACTCCGCCTTCGCCGTCGTGCCGTTCCCTATCGACCTTACCACCACGTACGTGTCGGGAGCGCGCAACGGCCCAAGGGCGATCATCGAGGCATCCAGCCACATGGAGCTCTTCGACGAGGAGAACAAGATAGAAACGTACCGGGCGGGGATATTCACCTCCACGGAGATCCCGCTGATGACGACCGGGCCGCTCTCGATGCTCAAGGAGGTGGAGCGGAGGTTCCGGGCGGTCATCAAGGCCGGGAAGATCCCCGTCCTCCTGGGCGGCGAGCATTCCGGGACCTGCGGGGCGGTAGCGGCGCTCAAGAAGAAGTACGACGACCTGACGGTCGTGCAGTTCGACGCCCACGCGGACTTGAGGGACAAGTATCTCGGGACCCCGTGGAACCATGCCTGCGTGGGCCGACGGATCGTGGACAGCGGGGCGAAACTCGTCCAGGTGGGGATCCGCAGCATGTCGGAGGAGGAGGACCGGTTCCTCCGGAAGTCGGAGGGCGTAAAGACCTTCTACGCCTCCGAACTGCGGGAAAACCTGGGCGACGTCACCAAGGGGATCGTCAGCAATCTCACGGGGAACGTCTACATCACGATGGACCTGGACGTGTTCGACCCGGGCATAATGCCCGCGGTGGGAACCCCCGAGCCGGGAGGCCTGGGCTGGTTCGAGGCGATCGACATCCTCCGGGACGTCATGCTGTCCGGAAGCAACATCGTCGGGTTCGACATCATGGAGCTTGCGCCGATCCCGGGGATTGTCGCCCCGGACTTCCTCGCCGCCAAGCTGTGCTACAGGATGATGGGCTGGGTGCTCGCGAAGCGAGAGGAAAAATAGGGGTTAAGGAGAATCCGTCGATGTTCGTTCCCTCGAAAGTCTTCTTCACAAAGGGGGTCGGCCGCCACAGGGAGCAGCTGACCTCGTTCGAGCTCGCCCTTCGGGACGCCGGGATCGAGAAGTACAACCTGGTGCAGGTGTCCAGCATCTTTCCGCCCAAGTGCAGGATCGTCAAGAAAGAGGAAGGGCTTAAACTCCTGTCCCCCGGCGAGATCGTGTTCGTCGTCATGAGCCGCTGCCAGAGCGACGAGCCCAGGAGGCTCATCGCATCCTCCATAGGGTGCGCCCTCCCTTCGGATCGCGACGTGTACGGCTACCTCAGCGAACATCACGCCTACGGGCAGACAGAAAAGGTCGCCGGGGACTACTCGGAGGACCTCGCCGCCGCGATGCTCGCCTCCACGCTGGGCATCGAGTTCGACGAGGAGAAGAGCTGGGACGAGAAGAAAGAGGTGTGGAAGATCAGCGGGAAGATCTACCGGTCGTTCAACATCACGCAGTCGGCGATCGTGCGGGACGAATACACGACCGTGATAGCCGCCGCGGTGCTCGTCATTTGACGGGTCGGCGGGAACGACACGGGAAGGGATGAGCCGGACCCGAAAGGGGGGGGGAGATGAGGGGAGCCAGGATCCTTGGGACGGGCAGGGCGCTGCCGCAGCGCGTCGTCACGAACGCCGACCTGATGAAATCCATGGACACCACGGAGGAGTGGATCGTCCAGCGCACGGGGGTCCGGGAGCGGCGGTTCGTCGACCCCGGCACCGGATCGTCCGCCCTTGGGACCGAGGCGGCGAAGGCGGCCATCGCCGCCTCGGGGATCGCGCCCGGGAAGATCGACTTCATAGTTTTCGCGACCGTCTCGCCGGACTGGTTCTTCCCGGGCGGGGGGGTGTTCGTCCAGGATAAGCTGGGGCTTCCGACGATCGGCGCCCTCGACGTCCGGACGCAGTGCACCGGCTTCCTCTACGGCCTCTCGGTGGCCGAGGCCTACGTAAAGGGCGGGTTCTTCGACCACGTCCTTGTCATCGGGTCCGAGGTGCAGAGCACCGGGCTGGACATGAGCACCGCCGGGCGGGACGTTTCGGTCATCTTCGGGGACGGGGCCGGCGCCGCGGTCGTGGGGCCGGCGGAGCCGGGGAAGGGGATCCTCTCCTCCCACATGCACGCCGAGGGGAAGTACGCGAAGGATCTCATGCTCGAGGCGCCCGCGTCCATCGAGCACCCGAGGCTTTCACACGAGATGATCGACGCCGGCCGCCACTACCCGAAGATGAACGGGCGGTACGTGTTCACCCACGCGGTGCGAAGGTTACCCGAGGTGATCCGGGAGGCGCTGGCGGCTAACGGCCTGTCGATGGGCGACCTCTCCCTGGTCATCCCGCACCAGGCGAACCTGAGGATCACCCAGGCGGTCGCCGCGGCGCTCCAGGTGCCAGCCGAGAAGGTGTTCTCCAACGTGGAAAAGTACGGGAATACGACAGCGGCGTCGATCCCGATCGCTCTCGACGAGTGCGTCGAACAGGGTAAGATCCGCGAGGGGGACCTCGTGTGCCTGGCCGCGTTCGGTTCGGGATTCACCTGGGCCTCCACACTGTTGCGCTGGTAGCGGGAGGCGGATCCTGCGTGTTACGATCCGCAAGATGGAACCGGGAGACCTCGGTGAAGTGCTCGCAATCGAGGATGTCTCGTTTCCCACCCCTTGGTCCCGTGCGCTCTTTTTGGAAGAAATAGACCGGGAGTTCTCGGACGCGCTGGTCGCCGTTCCCCGCGAAGGTGGAGGCGTCCAGGGGTACTCGGTCTGCTGGACGGTCGCGGACGAATCCCACCTCCTGAACATCGCGGTCCACCCGGAAGCGCGCGGACAGGGAGTGGGCGCCGCGCTCCTCCGTGAGTGCATCCGCAGGGGTGCGAGGGCCGGGGCCGAACGGATCCACCTGGAAGTGCGCGCGGGGAACGGGGCCGCCCTCAAGATGTACTATCGGGAGGGCTTTTCCCACGTCGGGTTCCGCAGGGGGTACTACTCGGACACCGGGGAGGACGCGATACTCCTTTCCCGGGACTTGAAGGAGCCGGATGCCGTCTAGCAGAATGCGTACCGCCGAAGGCAGGATCGTGTGCAACGAGGGACACGGCGGGATTTTCTACCGTCTCGAGGCGGCGCTTCCCGACCCGGTCGGATTCGTTCCGGGGCAGTTCGCGATGGTGTCGGGATGGCCCGGGAACGACCCGCTCCTCCCGAGGCCGCTCGCTATCTTCCGCTCGGCGGCGGGCCCGAAGGGAAAGGGGACCGTCGAGTTCGTCTACAAGGTGGTGGGCCGCGGGACCGCGCTCTTGTCCGGATTGCACCCGGGCGCACCGCTTTCCCTGACCCTCCCGCTTGGCCGGGGGTTCGACCTCGGGAAGGAGGGGCGGCTCTACTGGCTCGTGGGCGGCGGGGTGGGTTTCTCGTCCGTTTTCCCCGCGGCGGCGGCCCTTGCGAGGAAGCGGGCGGATTTCGAGATGTTCCTGGGGAGCCGCACACGCGACCAGCTTCCCCCGAAGGAGTGGACGCCCGGAGGCACGGCCCCCGGCCGCCTTCACCTGTGCACGGAGGACGGGACCGCCGGGTTCTTCGGACGGGTCACCGACGCCGTGACGGAGAGGATGGGCTTGCTTTCCGCCTCCGAGGCTTCGAGGCTCACGATCCTGTCCTGCGGCCCGTGGGAGATGCTCAAGGAGCTTGCCCTCGGGGCGGCGAATCGCGGCGTGGAGATGCAGGCCGCCCTCGAGAGCCACATGGCGTGCGGTTTCGGGGTCTGCTGGGGGTGCGTCGTCGCTCTCCGGGAGGACGAGAAGACCGCCTACAGGAGGGTCTGCAAGGAGGGGCCCGTGTTCGACGCCCGGGAGGTCGTCTGGTGAAGCCGGACCTGTCCGTCACGCTGGGAAGCCTCCGGCTCCGGAACCCCGTGATGAGCGCCTCGGGCACCTTCGGCTACGGGCTCGAGTTCGCTCCCTTCTACGACATCTCCCGCCTGGGGGCCATCGTGGTGAAAGGGCTTTCGCTGGCCCCGACGCACGGGAACCCGCCGGGCCGGATAGTCGAAACGGCCTCGGGGATGCTCAACGCGATAGGCCTCCAGAACATCGGTGTCGAGCGTTTCATCGAAGATGTGGCGCCTCGCCTCGCGGACGCGGGAGCCACCTTTGCAGCGAACATCTACGGGCGCACCGTGGAGGAGTACGAGGAGGTCGCAAGACGGCTTTCCGGCCTGCCTTCCCTCGCCGCGATCGAGGTGAACGCGTCCTGCCCCAACGTGAAGGAGGGGGGGATCGCCTTCGGCTCCTCCCCCGAGGGCGTCTCGCGCCTCACTGGGCGGGTCCGGAACGCGACGGACAAGCCTGTCTGGGTGAAACTCAGCCCCAACGTCTCGGACATAGGGTCCGTGGCGCAGGCGGCGGAAGGAGCGGGGGCCGACGCCGTCTCCCTGGTGAACACGCTCGTGGGGATGGCGGTGGACCACAGGACACGTCGACCGAAGCTGTCCAACGTGACCGGCGGCCTGTCCGGGCCCGCGATCAAGCCTGTCGCGCTGCGGATGGTGTGGGAAGCGTGCAAGCGCGTGAAGATCCCCGTGATCGGGATCGGCGGGATACAGACCGCGGCGGATGCGCTCGAGTTCCTCCTCGTCGGGGCGTCCGCGGTCCAGGTGGGGACCGCCAATTTCCGGAACCCCGGGGTGTGCGTGGAGATCCTGGAGGGGATCGAGGCGTTCCTCCGGGAAGAGCGGCTGTCGGGAATCGGGGAATACCGTGGTAAGCTGGCCCTGTAAAGAAATGTCTTGTGGCCCCTTTTCCATTTTAGGTATGATAAGTTAGATTTGTTTCACGGAAAGTGGGCCGGCAGCCCACTTTTTTTTTCGAAGCCTGGAACCCATGAAAGCGGACATCGACAAGATCGAACCCCTGGTCGGGCAAGTGGCGCGGGAAGAGATGCTGGAGGTCTTCGACCTCGTGGTCGCGAGGGAGGGTCCCCGGACGGTGGTCCGCGTCTTCATAGACCGGGAGGGCGGTGTCCGCATGGCCGACTGCCAGGCGTTCAGCAGAAGGTTGAGCGCGGCCCTCGACGTCCACGACCCGATACAGGGGGCCTACGTGCTGGAGGTTTCCTCGCCGGGGATCAACCGGAGGCTCACGAAGCCGGCGCATTTCGCCTCGGTGGCGGGAAAGCGGGTCCGGGTGGCGCTCCGCGAGTTCGTCGAGGGGAGCAGGAACTACCAGGGGACGCTCATCCGCGCGGACGACGACGGGGTGGACATCGACAGGGACGGCAGGATCTTCCGGCTGGCTTACGCGAACATACGCAAGGCGAACCTGGATATTTCACACGAAGAACTCTTCGGAAAGGGAAAGAAGAAGCGATGATCCTGGATATCGGTCAGATCATAACCCAGCTCGGCAAGGAAAAGGGGATCGACAAGGCCGTGATCGTGGACGCGATCAAGGAGGCCCTCGAAATCGCCGCGAGGAAGAAGTACGGGATGAACAAGCAGCTCGAGGCTACCTACGACAACGAGACCGGGGAGTTCGAGATACTGGAGTTCCGTACCGTGAAGGAGGAAGTCAAGGACCCGGAAGCCGAGATATCGCTGGAAGAGGCCCGCGAACTGGATCCGGAGGCCGTGTACAACGACAGCATCGGTTTCCGGATGAGCACGCGCGACCTGGGCCGCATCGCCGCGCAGACCGCCCGCCAGATCATCATGCAGAAGGTGAAGGACGCGGAGCGCGAGGTGATCTACAACGAGTTCATCGGCCGGAAGGGGGAGATCATAAACGGGATCGTGCAGCGCTACGAAAGGGACTGCCTGGTCGTCGACCTGGGCAAGACCGAGGCCATCATGTCCATGTCGGAGCAGATCCCGCGCGAGCGCTACCGGCAGGGAGACAGGATCCGTGCCTACATCAAGGACGTGGCGAAGTCGCCAAGGGGGCCGGAGATCCTCCTGTCGCGCTCCGACCCGCGGATGATCCTGAAGCTTTTCGAGCAGGAGGTCCCCGAGGTATACGAGGGTGTCGTGTCGATCCTGAGCGTGGCCAGGGAGCCGGGGTTCCGCACGAAGATAGCCGTGCGGTCCAAGGACCGTGACGTGGACCCGGTCGGGGCGTGCGTCGGGATGAAGGGATCGAGGGTGCAGAGCGTCGTCCAGGAGCTGCGCGGCGAGAGGATCGACATCATAGCGTGGGACGAGGACCCCGCTAAGTTCGTCTGCAACGCGCTCCAGCCGGCCGAGATCATCCGGGTCCTGGTCAACGAGTCCGAGAAGAACATGGAAGTCATCGTGCCCGAGGAGCAGCTTCTCCTGGCGATCGGGAAGAAGGGGCAGAACGTCAAGCTTGCCTCCAAGCTCGTGGGGTGGCACATCGAGGTCCGGGCGGAAGGGCACGTGGAGGACGCCTTGAAGCGCGCGGAGGGTCTCTTCGCGCCGAAAAAGGCGGAGGAAGGCGAAGCGGTTCCCGGCGAAGCGCCCCCGGGGGAGCAGGCCCCCGTGGAATCGGCCCCCGTGGAAACGGCCCCGGGCGAAGCGGCCCCTGTCGACGGGGAACCACCGGCCCCGGGCGACCCCTCGCCGGGCGATCCGGGAAATGACGCTTCCCGGTGAGCGCCGTCTCCCCCGGAGGACGTGCGTTCAATGCGGAAGCCAGGGCGGTAAGCGGGATTTCCTGAGAATCGCGGGACGGCCCGGGTCGGCCTGGGAGCCGGACCCGGAAGGGAAAATGCAGGGCCGGGGGATTTACCTCTGCCGGTCCGCGGTATGCGTGGAGGGATTCGTGCGGCGGATCCGGACCCCCAAGGGCGCCGCGCGCTGGAAGATGGGAGCGGCCGGGGCGGTTTTGGCGGATCGGTTGGCATCCTGGTGGTCCAGGGAAGAAAAACCGTAGGAGGTTGGATGGACAAGGTTCGAATACGGGATCTGGCCAAGGATATGGGAATGGAGAACAGCAAGGAGATCCTCGCCTTCCTTGAGCGGATCGGGCACAAGGGAAAATCGGCGTCCAGCAACATCGAGGGCGACGTGATCGAGCGGGTGAAGACCCACTTCCGGAAGGCCGTGGCGCCTGTCCCGCCGAAGCAGACGCTCGTGGTTACGCGGGCCGACGGGGTGCTCGAGCGACGGTCGAGCAAGGTGGTCCTGCGGCGCGGCGCGCCGGCGTCGGAGAAGCCGGAAGAGCCCGCGCCCGACGAACCCGCCGAGCCGTCCCCCGCGGCCGTGCAGCCTTCCGCCGAGGAGCCCGTTCCCGCTCCGGCTGCCCAGCAGGTCCTGCCCGCCGAGGTGGCGCAGGCTCCCGTCGTCGAGGAGGTTCCCGCCGACAGGACGGAACCGGTCGTCCCTGCGCCAACGGAGCCCGTCGTCCGGGTGGTCGAAAAGACGCCTGCCGAGAAGGCCGCGGATGAGCGTAAGGAGAAGGAAAAGAAGTGGAAGAAGACCAAGCCGCACGAGAAGAAGATCCAGAAGGGGGTCCTGAAGAGGACCATCATCCAGGAGATCGTCGAGGAGCCTGACGCCGCGAAGGCCGCTGCGAGCCCGGTCGTCCCCGAACCCGAGCCGGTGGTGGTGCGGCAGTTCCAGCCCACGCGCGGACACAAAAGGAGGGGGAAGCCCGTCAAGGAGAAGAAGGCCCCCTCCACCCAGCCGCCGAAGGCCAGCAAGAGGGTGTTCAAGATCGAGGAGGTCATCACGGTCGGGGACCTCGCGCACCGGATGGGCATCAAGGCCGCCGACGTGATCAAGAAGCTGATCGAGATGGGAATGCCGACGACGGTCAACCAGCTGCTGGACGCCGACACCGCCAAGATCGTGGCGCAGGAATACGGCTACGAGGTGGAGAACGTCGCGCCGGAGCTGGAGAGCCTGATCGACCAGGTGGCCGACCGCGAGGAGGACCTCGTTCCGCGCCCGCCGGTCGTCACCATCATGGGGCACGTGGACCACGGGAAGACCACACTGCTGGACGCGATCCGGCAGAGCAACGTCACCGACCAGGAGGCGGGCGGGATCACCCAGCACATCGGCGCCTACGAAGTAGAGCACGGCGACCGGAAGCTGGTGCTCCTGGACACCCCCGGTCACGAGGCGTTCACATCGATGCGCGCGCGCGGCGCCTCGGTCACCGATATCGTCGTGCTGGTCGTAGCGGCCGACGACGGCGTGATGCCGCAGACGATCGAGGCCATCGACCACGCCAAGGCGGCGGGAGTCCCCATCGTGGTGGCGGTCAACAAGATCGACAAGCCGGGGGCGCAGCCGGACCGCATCCGGCAGCAGCTCTCCGACCACGGGCTCATGCCCGAGGAGTGGGGCGGCCAGACGCTGTACGGCAACGTTTCCGCGAAAAAGAGGACGGGGATCGAAGCCCTCCTCGAGCTCATCCTGCTGCAGGCCGACATCCTGGAGCTCAAGGGAAACCCCCTGAAGATGGCGCGGGGGACCGTCATCGAGTCCCGGCTGGAGAAGGGGCGAGGCCCGATGGCGACGGTCCTCGTGCAGGACGGGACCCTGCGGGTCGGCGATTCGATCGTGACGGGGATCCAGTACGGGAAGGTCCGCGCGCTCATGAACCACAAGGGGAAGCGCCTTTTGGAGGCGCTTCCGGGGACCCCGGTGGAGCTCCAGGGCCTCGAAGGGCTTCCGGCGGCGGGGCAGAAGTTCGCGGTTCTCAAGGACGACCGGACGGCGCGGCAGATCGCGCTGCACCGCCAGGACAGGGACCGGGAGAAGGCGGTCGCGCGGCCCCGATTCAGCCTGGAGGACCTTCACCGCCACATCGAGTCCGGGGGCCTCAAGGAGCTGAACATCGTCATCAAGGCCGACGTCCAGGGGTCGATGGAGGCCCTGCAGTTCTCCCTCGGGAAACTGTCCGGCGAAAAGGTCAAGGTGCACGTCATCCACGCCGGCGTCGGGGGGATCTCCGAATCCGACGTGATGCTGGCCTCCGCCTCCACCGCGGTCATCATAGGCTTCAACGTGCGCCCCGAGACGAAGGGGGCGGATCTCGCCGAGAGGGAGCGCGTCGACGTTCGCCTGTACTCGGTCATCTACGACGTTGTCGACGACATCCGGAAGGCGATGGAGGGGCTGCTCGAGCCCACGTTCAGGGAAGTTTCCCAGGGGCGCGCCGAGGTCCGGAACACCTTCCACATCTCCAGGATCGGCACGATCGCCGGTTGCCACGTCATTTCGGGGAAGCTCACCCGGAACGCCAGCATACGCCTTCTGCGGGACAGCGTGGTCGTACACGATGGGAAGCTCTCCTCCCTCAAGCGCTTCAAGGACGACGTACGCGAGGTGGTCGAGGGGTACGAGTGCGGGATCGGTATCGAATCCTTCAACGACATCCAGGTGGGCGACCAGATCGAGGCGTACGTCATGGAGAAGGTCGCCGGGACGCTTGTTTGACGTTGTCCCTTCGCGGCGGGAGGGGGAAGCCATGGTTGTCGCGGTGCTGGTGGCCGACCTCCTGTTTCCCGACGCCGCATCCCTCAAGGACAAGCGCCGGCGGCTCACGGGGCTGACCGGCCGGATCCGGTCCGCCTTCCCCGTTTCCGTGGCGGAAGTCGCTTTCCAGGACCTCTGGCAGCGGGGCCGGATCGGGGTTGCGCTGGTATCCACCGATACCCGCCTGGCGCAGTCCATGCTTGACCGGATCAGCGACCTCGTGGGACGCGACGGGGAAGTGGAGCTGACCTCGCGGAGAATCGAGTTTTTACGGTTCGAGGAGGAGGCGGAAGAATGAAAGGCCGTGGCGACAGGCCCGCGCGCGTTGCTGAACGTATCCGGGAAGAGGTCTCCCTGATCCTTCAGAACCGGGTGAAGGACCCCGGGATAGGGCTGGTCACGGTCACGGACGTCACGGTGACCCCCGATCTCAAGAACGCCCGGGTCCACTACTCCGTTCTCGGCGGGGACGAGGACAGGCTGGCGCTCCGGGACGCGCTCCGCCGGTCCAAGGGGTTCATCCGGAAGGAGCTCGGGCGGTCGCTGCAGCTGAGGTGCTCCCCGGAGGTGGCCTTCATTTACGACAATTCCTTCGAGAAGGGAGAGCGGATCGACCGGCTGCTGAGGGAGATCCGGACGGAAGACGAGGGTGAAAAATAACATCGAGGGGATCTGCCGGGTATTCCGCGGGAAGGACCGGTTCCTGGTCGCCTGCCACGAAAACCCCGAGGGTGACGCCATCGGCTCGGAACTGGCCCTGGCGATCGCGCTTCGCGGGATGGGGAAGACCGTGACCGTCCTGAACGCCGACCCCGTTCCCGGGAATCTCGCCTTTCTCCCCGGCGCGGACACCGTGGTATCCGAAGCGGACGGCTCACTGTACGAGGTCGCCGTCATCGTGGATTGCGGTTCCGCCGAAAGAACCGGGAGCGTGGAAGCGGAGTTGCGCAAGCCCCCGGTCCTGGTGAACATCGACCACCACCGGACCAACGGGGGGTGCGGGGAATACTGCCTCGTCGACCCGGATGCGGCCGCGACCGGCATGCTCGTCTACCGCATACTGACCGCCATGGGCATCGAGATCCGCTACGAAGTGGCCCTCAACATCTACGTGGCCATCCTGACCGACACGGGATCTTTCCATTACTCGAACACCTCCCCCGAAGCTTTCCACATCGCCGGCGAGATGGTACGGCGGGGGATCGACCCGTGGGAGGTGGCGGAGAAGGTCTACGAAACCAGGAGCCCAAGGCAGCTGCGGCTCCTGGGGAGGGTGCTGGATTCCCTCGAGATCCCTGCCGGCGGGAAGGTCGCCGCCATCACCACGATGAAGAAGGACCTCGCCGATTTCTCGGCCGGGAAGGACGATCTCGAGGGGTTCATCAACTACCCCCGATCCGTGATCGGAGTCGAGGTCGCCGTGTCGTTCCGCGAGGAGGGTAACGGCGAGATCCGCGTGAGCTTCCGTTCGAAGGGAAGGGTTGACGTCTCCGCCGTGGCGCAGTCTTTCGGGGGGGGGGGACACCGGAACGCCGCCGGATGCACCGTCCGGGGGACGCTTCCGGAAGTCAAGCGCAAGGTCTTCGGGGCGCTGGAGGCGATGCTCGGATGACGGACGGGGTGGTCGTCCTGGACAAGCCGGCGGGGATCACGTCGTTCCAGGCCGTCGAGAGGGTGGGCAGGATCCTTCGCCGCAGGAAATGCGGGCACGCCGGCACGCTGGACCCGATGGCGACCGGCGTTCTCCTGGTGTGCGCGGGGAAGGCCACCAAGATCGCAGGCTACCTCATGGCGCAGGAAAAGGAATACGAGGCGTTCCTGCGGTTCGGGGTTTCCACCGACACCGGGGACTGCACGGGCAAGGAGGTCGAAAGCCGCCCGGGCGCGTTCGCGCCGGAGAAGGAGGCGGCCTCCGCCATCGCCGCGCTCGTCGGGACCCGGGAGCAGGTCCCACCGGCGTTCTCGGCCGTGAAGGTGTCCGGCACCCGCTCGTACGTCCTTGCAAGGAGAGGGGAGGCGGTCCCGCTCAAGCCCAGGGTGGTGACCGTCGCCGAGGCAAGGCTTCTTTCCTGGTCGCCCGAGGGATTCGGTGTCTTCCTGCGGTGCACGAAGGGGTTCTACGTCCGGTCCCTCCCCGGGGAACTCGGTCGCGCTCTCGGGGTGCCGATGACCGTGTCAGCCCTTCGCCGGCGGCGAAGCGGACCTTTCCGCATCGAGGAATCGGTCACCCTGGACGCGCTTGCCGAGGAGGGAAGCCGCGGGGAGGCCCACCTGCGCCTGGTCCCCATCGAAAAGGCGCTTGCCGGTTTTCCACAGTGGGAGATTCCCGCGGACGCCGTCGCGGCGGTCCGGCACGGCGGTTCCCCGTCCCCCTGGCTGGCCGGCCGCGACCCGGGGACGTCGCCGGGCGTGGTCCTTCTCACGCACGCGGGGGAGGGTCCCGTCGCCCTCGTGGAACTGGTGGGGGCAGGGCAATGGAAGATCCTCCGGGGCATATGAATTTACTTCCCCACGGGGATGTGTTATTAATTATTAATGCGGCAAAACATTATTATTTTCTGATCATTTGAAAGGGGAAGGGCGAATAGCAATGGGCCTCGAAACGGAAAAGAAGAAAGACCTGATCGGCAAGTTCAGGGTGCACGAGTCGGACACCGGATCGCCCGAGGTCCAGATCGCCCTCCTGACGGAGAGGATCAACGAAATCACGGATCACCTCAAGTCGCACAACAAGGATTTCAACTCAAGGCGGGGGCTGTTGAAACTGGTCGGCCAGAGGCGGCGCCTGCTCGATTACCTGAAATCGAAGGAATCGCTCCGGTACAAAGCCGTGGTGGAAGCGCTCGGCCTGCGCAAGTAATTCGGGAAACGCAAGCAACAAAAACCATTCAATCGTTGCCGACGCGGCAAAAGAAGGGGATTTGATAAATTGGGAAACGTGTACGAAAAAGAGGTGTCTGGCCGCAAATTGTCGATAGAAACCGGACTGGTAGCCAGGCAGGCGGGCGGGTCCGCGGTCGTCCGGTACGGCGAGTCGGTGGTCCTGGTGACGGCGTGCGGGACCGAAACGCCGCGGCAGGGGATCGATTTTCTCCCGCTTGTCGTGGACTACGTGGAAAAGACTTTCGCCGTGGGAAAGATCCCCGGGGGGTTCTTCAAGAGGGAAGGGAGGCTCTCGGAATACGAGGTGCTGACCTCGAGGCTCATAGACCGGCCGATCCGGCCGTTGTTCCCGAAAGGGTTCTACAACGAGACCCAGGTGATCGCCACCGTCCTCTCCGCGGACAAGGAGAACGACACGGGGATACTGGCGATGATAGGGGCTTCCACGGCGCTGACCCTCTCTGACATCCCGTTCAAGGGGCCGATCGCGGGCGCCCGGGTGGGAAGGATCGACGGAAAGCTGGTGATCAACCCCGTCATCCCGGATTTCGCCCGCAGCGACCTGAACATCTTCGTGGCGGGGAGCCGCGACGCCATCCTGATGGTCGAGGGTGAGGCCTCCGAGGTTTCCGAGGAGGAAGTGCTCGACGCGATCCTGTTCGCCCACGAGTCGCTTGCGCCGATCCTCGATATGCAGGAGCGGATGCGCGAGGAGGTCGGCAAGCCGAAGCGCGTGTTCGAGAAGAAGGAGCTTGCCCCGGAGGACCTTGACAGGATCGCCCGGGTTGCGGAGACCGGCCTCCGGGCCGCCTACGAGCTCCAGGTCAAGCAGGACAGGCGCAGGCGGATCGACGAGATCGCGGAGGCCGTCCGGAACGCGTTCGGCGAGGAGGAGCGGGTCGAGAAGGCGCCGCTGATCGCGGGCGCCTTCAAGGACCTGGAGAAGAAGATCGTCCGCGGGAAGATCATCGCGGAGAAAAAACGGATCGACGGCCGGGGCCTTTCGGACATCCGCCACATCGAATGCCGGGTCGGGGTGCTCCCCCGGACGCACGGCTCGGCCCTCTTCACCCGGGGGGAGACCCAGGTCCTCGTCACCACGACTCTGGGCACCACCCAGGACGAACAGCGGATCGACTCCCTGCTCGGCGACTCGACAAAGGCGTTCATGCTGCACTACAACTTCCCCCCCTTCAGCGTCGGGGAGGTGAAGATGCTGCGCGCCCCGGCGCGACGCGAAGTCGGCCACGGGGCGCTCGCGGAGCGGGCGGTCACAAAGGTCCTCCCCGGCGAGGCGGAGTTCCCTTACACCGTACGGATCGTTTCCGAGGTCCTGGAGTCGAACGGCTCCTCGTCGATGGCGACGGTGTGCGGCGCCTCCCTCGCGATGATGGACGCGGGTGTGCCGACGACCGGGGCGGTGTCCGGCATCGCCATGGGGCTCATCAAGGAGGGGGAGCGGATAGCGGTGCTCTCCGACATCCTGGGAGACGAGGACCACCTGGGGGACATGGACTTCAAGGTGGCCGGGACCGCGAAGGGCGTCACCGCCATCCAGATGGACATCAAGATCGGCGGAGTCAGCAGGGAGATCCTCCTGTCCGCACTGCGGCAGGCGCGGGAAGGCCGCCTTCACATCCTCGGGAAAATGGACGCGACGCTCGACAAGGCGCGGGAAGAGCTCTCCCCGTTCGCGCCGCGCATCTACGTGATGAACGTGAGAACCGAGAAGATCCGGGAAATCATAGGCCCGGGAGGAAAGGTCATCCGCGGGATACAGGAGCAGACCGGCGTCAAGATCGACATCGACGACGACGGAACCGTGAAGATCGCGGCGGTCGACGCGGCTGCGGCCAAGGCGGCCATAGCCATCATCGAGGGGATCGTCCAGGAAGCCCAGGTGGGCAAGGTCTACGAAGGAAGGGTGCGCAAGATCATGGAATTCGGCGCATTCGTGGAGATCTTTCCCGGCACCGACGGGCTGCTTCACATCTCCCAGATCTCGAAGAACCGGGTCCGCGCCGTCTCCGACTGCTTCAAGGAAGGGGACGCGGTCACCGTGAGCGTCCTCGAAGTGGACCGCGACGGGAAGATCCGGCTCTCCCACAAGGAGTTCGAGAAGGAAGGGGAGTTCCCCGTCCTTCCGCCCGGCGAGGCGGGCGAGCGGGAACCGCAGGGCGACCGCGACGGCAGGGGCGACCGCGACCGCGGGCGCGACAGGGGCCGCGACCCCGGGGGCCGCGGCAGAGGCCGGCGTTGAACCGCTGACAGATGACTATCGGCAAAACGGTCCTCGAAAGCGGCGTCACGATCCTCAGCGAACAGGTCCCCCACCTGGACTCGGCGACCGTGGGGATCTGGGTCTCCGTCGGGTCGCGGACCGAGTCCCCCCCGGACAACGGCATCGGGCACTTCATCGAGCACATGCTCTTCAAGGGTACCGGGCGAAGGAAAGCCGTCGACATTTCCCGCGAGATCGAATCTGTCGGCGGATCGATGAACGCCTGCACCGACAGGGAGTACACCTTCTTCTTCGCCAAGGCGCTCTCCAGGGATTATCCCCTGGTCGCCGACATCCTCTGCGACATCTTCCTCGACTCCCGGTTCGACTGCGACGAACTGGAGCGCGAGAAGGGGGTCGTCCTCCAGGAGATTTTGATGGTGGAGGACAGCCCCGAGGATTACCTCCACGATTTCTTCCACGAGTCATACTGGGGAGGGCACTCCCTCGGGTTCCCGGTGCAGGGGACGTCCGGCACGGTGTCCGCCTTCACACGCGAACGGGTCGTCGCGTACTTCCGCGACCGTTTCAGGAGAGCCGGAACCATCGTCTCCGTGGTGGGGAACCTGCCGCACGAACAGGTCGTCGAAGGCTTCACGAAGGCGATGGGTCCCTTGACCCTGGGGGAGCGGATCCTTCCCGACGCTCCACCCGCGCCGGAGCGGGGCGTATTCCTGAAGGAAAGGCCGCTCGAGCAGCTCCACATACTCCTGGGGTCGCCCGCGGTCTCCCGGGCGAGCGAGCTGAGATACGTCGCCTGCGTCCTGAACGTCATACTGGGCGGCAGCATGAGCAGCAGGCTCTTCCAGGAGATCCGCGAGAAGCGGGGGCTCGCCTATTCCATCTATTCCTCACTTTCCGGCTACGCGGACTCGGGGATACTGAAGGTCTCCGCGGGGACCTCGCGCGACAAGGCCAGGGAGGTCCTTGCCGTGACGGGGGACGTGATCGATGCGGTCCGCGAGGGACGGTTCGACGACGGGGAGGTGAGCCTGGCCCGTGAGCTGATAAAGGGGAACATGCTGCTGAGCCTGGAGAGCGCGGAATACCGGATGTCGCGCATCGCGATGAACGAGATGTTCCTGGGGCGGCTCGAAGAACCCGGTGAGGCGATACGACGCGTTGACGAGGTGACCCCGGAGCAGGTCCGGTCCCTCGCCTACACGATGCTGCGCCGCGAACGGTTTTCACTTGCGGCCGTCGGCGACCTGCCGCCGGGCCCGGCCCTGTCGTTTTAGCGGGATGTCGGGCGAGCGCGTGATACCCGTTCGTCTCGTCCGCGAGGGGAGCGGGGACGTGCTTCCCGCATACCAGACCGGGGGGGCTTCCGGGATGGACCTGCGCGCCGACATAGAGAAGGATGTCGTGCTCCCCCCGATGGGGCGCGCCCTCGTTCCCACCGGGATCTCGCTGGCCCTCCCCCCGGGCACGGAGGCGCAGGTGAGGCCAAGGAGCGGATTGGCGAGCCGGAGCGGGGTGACCTGCCTGAACACTCCGGGGACGATCGACGCCGACTACCGGGGGGAGGTCCGCGTGGTCCTCGTCAACTTCGGAAGCGACCCGTTCACCGTCCGGAGGGGCGACCGGATCGCGCAACTCGTTTTCGCGCCCGTGTTGCGGGCCAGCTTCAAGATTGTAGACGACCTCGACGCGACTCCGCGCGGTGAAGGCGGGTTCGGGCACACCGGGGTGTAGTGCGGCTAAACTCCACCGGGAAATACGGGCCAGGAGGAGGCGATCGTGATCGAACGTTACACGCGGCCGGAGATGGCGAAGATCTGGGAAGCGGAGAACCGGTTCCGGATCTGGCTGGACATCGAGATCCTGGCGATGGAGGCGATGGTCGACAAGGGGTGGATCCCCGCCGACGCCCTCGCGCGGGTGCGAAAGCGCGCCCGGTTCGACGTCGCACGGATCGACGAGATAGAGAAGAAGGTCAAGCACGACGTGATCGCCTTCCTGACCTCGGTGTCCGAGCACATCGGGGACGACTCCCGCTTTCTCCACGTCGGGATGACGAGCTCGGACGTTCTCGACACGTCCTTCGCGGTCCAGATGCGGCAGGCGCTCACGCGCCTCATCCGCGAGGCGCAGGGCGTCTTCGAGGTGCTCCGGAAAAAGGCGTTCGAGCACAAGGACACCGTGATGATCGGCCGGACCCACGGCATCCACGCGGAGCCGATCACCTTCGGACTGAAGATGGCCCTGTGGGCCGACGAGATGCGCAGGAACGTAGTGCGTCTCCGGCGCGCGCGGGACGTGATCTCCGTGGGAAAGCTCTCGGGGGCCGTGGGGACGTTCTCCAGCATCGACCCGTTCGTCGAGGAATACGTCTGCAGGAAACTCGGTCTTTCGCCCGCCCCCGCCTCGACCCAGATCGTGCAGCGTGACCGGCACGCCGAGGTCTTTTCCACCCTCGCGATCGTGGGGTCCTCGCTGGACAAGTTCGCCGTGGAGATCCGCCACCTGCAGCGGACCGAGGTGCTGGAGGTCGAGGAGTTCTTCTCCAAGGGGCAGAAAGGGTCGTCCGCGATGCCGCACAAGCGGAACCCGGTCCTGTCCGAGAACATCTCGGGGCTTTCCCGCCTCCTGCGGGGTTACGCCGTCACCGCGATGGAGAACGTCGCCCTCTGGCACGAGCGGGACATCAGCCATTCCTCCGCGGAGCGGGTGATAGCGCCGGACGCCACCATAGTCCTCGATTTCGCCCTCGCCCGGTTCCGGGGCCTGATGGAGAACCTGCTCGTCTACCCGGAGCGCATGAAGAAGAACCTGGAGAGGACGCACGGGCTCATCTACTCCCAGCGGGTCCTCCTGGCCCTTGCCGCGAAGGGGCTCTCGCGGGAGAAGGCCTACGAGGTGGTCCAGAGGTCGGCGATGGAGGCCTGGCGCGGCGGAAAAGACCTGTCGTCGCTCCTATGGAAGGATCGCGAGGTCCGGGCGCTGCTTGCGCGGGACGAATTCGACGAACTGTTCGACATCCGCTATTACCTGAAAGGCATCGACGCGATTTTCGACCGGGTATTCGTCCGCAAGGGCGGTTCGGCGTGAAGGCGCGCATCCGTGTGACGTTTCGTCAACGCCCGTGAATTCCGTATTAAAATGGTAGGACCGGGGGGGTAGGAATACGGCATGTGCGGAATATTCGGCGTCATGGGTCACCCGGAAGCGGCCAACCTGGCCTACCTGGGGCTGTACGCCCTGCAGCACCGGGGCCAGGAGAGCGCCGGGATAGCGTGCTCCGACGGCGAGGTGATCACCTTCCACAAGGAGATGGGCCTCGTCGCGGACATCTTTTCCGAGGACATATTGGCGAGGCTGCCGGGGCACACGGCCATCGGGCACGTCAGGTATTCGACGACGGGGAGCTCCGAGCTGAAGAACGCCCAGCCGTTCGTCGTCGATTTCGAGAGCGGCTCGATCGCGGTTTCCCACAACGGGAACCTGGTCAACGCCCACCTGCTCAAGCAGGAACTCGAGGTGGGCGGGTCGATTTTCCAGTCGACGATGGACACGGAGGTGATAGTCCACCTGATCGCCCGGTCGAAGCGGGGGCGGATCGAGGACCGGATCGTGGACGCGCTAAGCCAGGTCCGCGGGGCCTACTCCCTGCTCTTCATCACGCGGGACAAGCTGATCGCGGTCCGCGACCCGCACGGGATCCGGCCGATGGTCCTGGGAAAGATAAAGGGCGGGCACGTGGTCTGCTCGGAGTCGTGCGCCCTGGACCTGATCGAAGGGGAACTCGTGCGGGACGTCGAGCCGGGCGAGATGATCGTGATCGACCAGCGCGGCCTCCAGTCCTCCCGGCCGTTCTTTCCCGCGCCGCCGCACTTCTGCATATTCGAGTACATATATTTCGCGAGGCCCGATTCGGTTTTCGGGGGGGTCACCGTATACGACGTACGCAAGCGCCTGGGCACCGAGCTTTCGCGCGCGCACCCCGTCGACGCCGACGTCGTCATCCCGGTTCCCGATTCCGGCGTGCCGGCCGCGATAGGCTATTCCGAGGAATCGGGGATCCCGTTCCAGATGGGGCTCATACGGAACCACTACGTGGGCCGTACGTTCATAGAGCCGCAGCAGTCGATCCGCCACTTCGGGGTCAAGATCAAGCTGAACGCGGTCAAGGGAGTGGTGGAAGGGAAGCGCGTCGTGGTGGTCGACGACTCCATCGTCCGGGGAACGACCGGGCGAAAGATCATAAAGATGATCCGCGCGGCGGGCGCCAGGGAGATCCACGTCCGCATAAGCTCTCCTCCCACCGCCTTTCCCTGCTACTACGGGATCGACACCCCGCTCCGAAGGGACCTCATCGCGGCGACGCACAACCTCGACGAGATCAACACCTACCTGACGTCCGACACCCTTGGGTACCTGACGATCGACGGACTGCGGGCCTGCATCCCCAGGGGCGAGAAGAAGGGGTACTGCGACTCCTGCTTCTCCGGCGATTACCCGGTCCCGCTCGACGTTCAGGAGAGCGACGAGCAGCTCCCGCTGTTCCGCGGTTCCGTAAGGATCTGAAAATAAACTTCCTCTCCGGGGAGGCCAGACGCCATGTCCCACCAGCACACCGGTTCCGGGAACGACCGTAAGCGGTTTCTCTCGCTGCTGAAGGAGAAGAGCTACGAAAAGCGCAAGGTCGTCCTGTCCTCGGGAAGGGAGTCCGACTTCTACATCGACTGCAAGCAGACCACCCTCGATGCCGAGGGTGCGGTCCTCTGCGGCAGGCTGATCTTCGAGATGCTGGAAAAAGGGGAGTGGCCGGAGGCGGTGGGGGGGATAACGCTGGGAGCCGACCCCATCGTGACGGCGGTTTCCATGACCAGCGCGCTCCGGGGCAGGCCCATTCCCGCCTTCATCATCCGGAAGGAGCCCAAGAAGCACGGAACCGCGCAGTGGGTCGAGGGGACGAGGAACCTCCGGCCCGGGATGCGGGTGGCGATCGTCGAGGACGTGGTCACCACCGGGGCGTCCACGCTCCGGGCGATCGAGCGGGCGGAGGAGTCGGGGCTGGTCGTAGTCCGGGTTCTCGCCATCGTCGACCGGAACGAGGGCGGCGCCGGACCGATCGCCGAAAGGGGGTTTCGTCTCGAGCCGATGTTCCTGAAGGAGGACGTCGAAAATGCGTGAAGCACCGCTGCGCGCCTGCGCGTTCGTCCTGCTTGCCGCGTCCCTGCTTCTTTCCGGGTGCGGGACCCGGGTGGGCACCCTGTACGAAAAAGTCCTGGGGTCCCCGAAGTACGCGCGCACGACGGAGGCGTTCACGCGCACGAAGGAGGTCCACGACGGGCTCGACACGCGGTTCATCCTCGCGGCCACGTGGCTTTCGCCCGAGTGGGTCCAGGCGTTCGCGGAGGAGTATTCCAACATCTACTACCTCGACTCGGAGCGCAAGGAGAGGGTGGTCGCGCAGTGGAAGGGGGAATCCGAGCTGTACCAGCGGTTCTTCGTGGCCCTTTTCACGCCGGACGAGAAGGGGAACGACCTCGAGAAGCCCGGCACGCTGTGGAGCCTGCGGCTGGTGCGCGCGGACGAGAAGGATTTCGACCCGGTCTACATCCGGAAGTCGGGCCTGCGGCCCGAGGAGATCTCGCGTTTCTTCCCCTACTCGGGGACCTGGTACCGCGCCTACGAGGTGGCGTTTCCGAAGGAGGCGGGGGAAGTGACACCGGCCAAGGCCGGGAGTCCCCGCGTCAAGCTGGTCCTTTCCGGCGTCCAGGGCCGGGCCGTTCTCGCCTGGTAGCGTCTACGAAAGGCGGGACGGTCCTGTCGGCGTCGGTGCCATTTTCAGCATCGGTCGTGGACTGCGACCCCTTTTCGGCCTGGACATATCCTCTATCAGGACCGTCCCTAAAACCGGGTCCGGCGGAGCAGCGTGTCCTTCCTGCCGTGGTCGTCGTCCAGGTAGGGGTAGTCGATCGTAGTGTGGAGGCCCCGGCTCTCCTTCCGCTGCATCGCGCAGCGCACGATCAGCTCGGCCACGGTGCAAATGTTGCGCAGCTCCAGCAGATCCCCCGTCACCTTGAAGTTCCAGTAATACTCCGAGATCTCCCTTTTAAGCAACTCGATGCGGTCCTGTGCGCGCAGGAGGCGCTTGTTCGAGCGGATGATCCCGACGTAGTTCCACATCAGCCTCCGGATCTCGTCCCAGTTCTGCGAGACGACGACCGCCTCGTCCGAGTCCTGGGCGTTCCCCGGGTCCCATTTCGGCACGGTGACCGCGGCGCGCGGTTTCCCGGCGTATAGGTCCGCCGTCCGCTTCGCTGCCCTGTCCGAGAACACCAGCGCCTCCAGCAGGGAATTGGAGGCGAGGCGGTTGGCCCCGTGCAGCCCCGTGCAGGCGCACTCCCCGATGGCGAAGAGCCTCCGGATGTCGGTTTCTCCGTGGAGGTCCGTCTTCACACCACCGCACAGGTAGTGCGCGGCGGGGACCACCGGGATCGGCTCCTTCGTCATGTCGATGCCGAACGACAGGCAGGTTTCGTGAATGTTGGGGAAGCGCTTGCGGATGAACGCGGCCCCCTTGCGGGTTATGTCGAGGTAGGCGCAGTCCTCGCCGGTCCGCTTGAGCTCCGAGTCGATGGCACGCGCCACGATGTCCCGGGGCGCCAGCTCGGCCATGGGGTGCACGCCCTGCATGAACCGCTTCCCGGCCCGGTTGGTGAGCACAGCCCCCTCGCCCCGGACCGCTTCCGAGATCAGGAAGGACTTGGCGTGGGGGTGGAACAGGCAGGTTGGGTGGAACTGGACGAACTCCATGTTGGCGATCGTGGCACCCGCGCGATAGGCCATCGCGATGCCGTCCCCCGTCGCGATGTCGGGGTTGCTCGTGTAGAGGTACACCTTGCCGGTGCCCCCCGTCGCGATGATCGTGACGTCGGCGATGAAGGTGTGGATTTCTCCCGTTTTCTGGTCGAGGACGTACGCGCCGAGCGCCTCGTCGGCCCCGTGCGGGTCGAACGCCTCCAGCTTCTGGCGGGTGATCAGGTTGATCGCCGCGTGGTGCTCGAAAAGCTTGATGCGCCGGTTCGCCTTCGCCTGGGAGAGCAGCGCCCGCTCGACCTCCCGCCCCGTCAGGTCCTTGGCGTGGAAGATCCGGCGGCGGGAGTGACCACCCTCCCGGCCGAGGTCGTATTCATGCTTCCCG
>JAKALO010000125.1 GCA_021824125.1 Deltaproteobacteria bacterium
GACTGCCGCGGCCCCCGGGCGGTTGCCCTCCCTGACCAGGGACAGGCCGGTGAAATAGAGGACGTAATCCCCAAGGTCATACTCCCCCGGCGATATCCCGCGGAACGTTTCCCGCGCCTCCGCGTATTTCTCATCGACAAGGAGATCCCAGCCCTTCCGGAATACCGCGTCCGAAGGGGAAGGAGAAGCGCCGAGGGAAGGCCGGGAAGCGGACAGAAGGATCGCAAGGGGAAGGAAGAGCATGATTCCGGGGAACGAGCGTCGATGTCCTCCGGGGGGATGCATTAATGGTATTATTGCCCGTATGTGCCCCGTTGCACAAGAGACGACGGCCTGATGGAGATCTCTCTCTCGACGCACCTGTTCGCTTTCAACCCCGTGGACGAGACTGTCGCCGGCCTCTTTCAACGTTTCGGATTTTCGGCCGCGGAACTTTGGGCCATGCCCCCGCACTTCCCCTTCGGCGACATCGATGACGCCGACCGGATCGCGCGGCTGCTCGCCTCGAAAGGGGTCCGCGTCGCCAGCGTCCACGCGCCTCTGTACCCCGACGTGCGGACCTACAAGAAGGACCGGTGGTACTCCCTGTCCTCCGGGGAGGACGGGCACCGGCGCTCGTCGGTCGCCGCCACGGCCCAGGCCGGAAACTGGCTCTCGCACAACGGCGGCGGTTCGCTGGTCCTGCACACCACTTTCCCCGCGGAGAACTGGTATCCCGGCCGGTGGAACTCTTTTCTGTCCTCCCTTGACGAACTGCTCTCCCTTGTCCCGGAGAACGTGCGGTTCGCCGTGGAAAACACCCCCCTTGCCTCCGGCAGGTCGGAGGTAATCCTCGACATCGTGGACCGCTACCCCCGCGAGCGCGTGGGCGTCTGCATGGACCTGGGGCACGCCAACATCCAGGAAAACGTGGCCGACGCCGTCCGAATCGCCGGGGACAGGCTGATCCACGTCCACGCCTCCGACAACAACGCCGTCCGCGACGACCACTTCGTGCCCGGCCGGGGCTCGATCGCCTGGGACAAGGCGGTAGCCGCGCTGCGGGAGGCGCGCTTCGAGGGCCCGTTCACGGTAGAACTGCGCGATTACACTCGCGGTGAGGACGCCTTCTACGGATCCTTCGAGGAGATCCTGGACGAGTGCCGCAACGCCATGCGCCTGTATCTCGATGGAGACCGGTGAAAGATGCCGTCGACGCCAGACGAAGGTGCGATCCAGGCAACCCTGTCCGCGCACTTCCGCATGCCTGTCCGGATAACGGAGGTCGCCGCGCTGGCCGGGGACGCGTCCACGCGGAGCTACCACCGCGTCCGCCTCGGACCGGACGCCCCGCTTCGCTCCCTGGTCATGATGCGCTACCCCGACGAAACGCCCCCCGGCGAGGAACTCCCCTTCGTCAACGTCCACCGGGTCCTTCGCAAGGCGGGAGTGCCGGTGCCGGAGATATACCTGGCGGTCCCCGAAGCGAAACTCCTGTTCCTGGAAGACGCGGGCGACACGACGCTCGAGACGGCCGTCGGGAAAGCGAAGTCGAAGGAGGAGATCCTTCCCCTCTACGAGCGATGCGTGGAAACCCTTGTCCGGATCCAGTCGGAAGGCACCCTGGAGCTCGACCGGGACGACATCCCGGCGCGCCTGGCGTTCGACGTCGATAAATTCGCCTGGGAGATCGCCTTCTTCTTCGAGCACGCCGTCCGCGGGTACGGGGGGATAGACCTTCCGGAATCCTGGGAGCGCGCGATCCTGGACCGTATCATCCCGTTCCTCGAGGAGCTTGCGGCACTCCCCCGCGTTCTCGTTCACCGCGACTACCACAGCCGGAACGTGATGGTCCTCCCGGGCGCCCCGGGGAAACGGTGCGAGCTGCGGATCCTCGATTTCCAGGACGCCCGGATGGGAAACGTTTTCTACGATCTCTGCTCGCTGTTCCGGGACTCCTACGTGACGCTCGACGAGAAGACGGTCGATCACCTCTCCTACGTCTACCGGCACGCGGCGCCTGCGGAGCTCAAGCGCATGGGCGGGGACCGCGCCGCGTTCGCCTGGCGCCTCGACATGGCCGCGCTCCAGCGGAACATCAAGGCGATCGGGACCTTCGGCAACCAGGCGCATGCCCGGGGGAAGACGTTCTACCTCCGGTTCATCCCGCCCACGGTGGCCCACCTCAAGGGGAACTTCGAGAGGAATCCGGGATTGCGCCGGCTGGCCGGCAAGCTTCTCCCGATACTTGACGCACTCTCCGCCAAAGCCGCCGCGGAAAGCACCCAATGAAGGGGATGATCCTCGCCGCCGGCCTGGGAACGCGCCTGCGGCCCCTCTCCTACGAGCTGCCCAAGCCGATCGTTCCCGTTCTCGGGCGTCCCCTGTGCTCATACAACATGGAGTTTCTCTCCAGGGCCGGCGTCAAATCGTTCGTGCTTAACCTCCACCGCCAGCCGAAAATGATCCAGCAGCGGGTAACGGGCTGGGCGGGGAAGAAAATTCGCGTGGAGTACACCGTGGAGCCGGAGATTCTGGGCACGGGCGGGGGAATCCGGAACGCCGGGAATTTCCTGAAGGACGGGACCTTCGTCACCGCGAACTCGGACACCATCGTCCGGTTCCCGTTCGCCGACGCGCTCTCCTTCCACAGGGAGAGACAGGCGCTTGCCACGCTTGTCCTTTTTCCCGATCCCGAGAAACGCTACACCCCGGTGTGGGTCGACCTTGAAGGCCGGATCACGGGGTTCGGGGGCGAGCCGGGCGCGGGCACCCGGTCCGGCTTCTACACGGGCTTCCAGATCGTCGAGCCGGAAGCGTTGCGGAAAATCCCGGGCGGGAAGCCGTCCTGCATCATACGGGATACGTACGCGCCGCTCGTCCGTGATGGAGGACCGGTTTTCGGCTTCCTCTCCTCCGGACAGTTCCGGGAGTTCGGCTCGCCGTCCGATTACCTTGACGGGACCCTGGCGGTTCTCGGCGAGCTATCGGGAAAGATCACCCTGCCGCCCGCACCGGATGGGACGGTAGTCTCCCCACCCGCCTACATCGGCCCGGGCGCTAAAATCGGCGCCGGGGCGCGCATTGGCCCGGAGGCAGTTATCGAGGAGGGGGCCTTCGTCGGGGAGGGCGCATCCGTCACGCGCTCCATCTTGTGGCCGGGTTGCTCGCTCGCCTCTGGAGAACAGCTTGGAAACACCATCCTTACACCCCGGCGCCGGGTCGGGATTCCCGAAAAAGCGCAGGCGCCCTGAAATACCGTGCAGAGGTCATCGACGAGGAGGAGAAAATGAGCGGGACGACCATCGACAGGAGGGACGCCCTCAAGCTTCTGGTGGCGGCAGCGGCCGCCATAGCGGCCAGGCCCGCTGTTCGCGCGGCGGAAAGCCATGCATCCGATGCCGCCTCGCCCGCCGCCGGAGCCGGGGAGAAGAGGCCCCTGGGCAAAACGGGGATTACGGTCCCGACCATAGGCGTGGGGGCCATGATCACGCGGGAAGCCGAGATAATACGTTACGCCGTCGATCGCGGCGCCACCTACGTCGACACAGCGGACTGCTACATGGGGGGGGAGAACGAGCGGATCGTCGGGCGCGCCCTCAAGGGGGTACGCAACAAGGTGGTCCTCGCTTCGAAGGTCCACATTGCCCCGGTCGATCAGATGATCCGGTCCGTGGAAAACAGCCTCAAGTCCCTCGACACCGACGTCATCGACATCATGCAGCTGCACGGCATCGGCTCGGAGGGGGAGGTGACCGACGGGAACGCCCGCGAGGCCCTCCGGAAACTCATGGACCAGGGGAAGATCCGCGTGCCGGGGGTGACCACCCACAGCGGACAGGAAACGGTGCTGCGGGCCGTCATGAAACACGGGTTCTACAAGACGGTCGCCGTCGCCTACAACTTCCGCTCCGACGAGGGGCTCAAAGCCGCCCTGCGGAAAGCGCTCACGGGCGGCACGGGACTCTCCGCCGCCATCCGGGACGCAGGGGCAGCGGGGATCGGCGTCATCGCCATGAAAACCCAGGCGGGCGGCTACCCCGTCGAGGGCGGGAAGCTGAGTCCCCACCAGGCTGCGCTTGCGTGGGTCCTGGAAAACCCGGGCGTCGCCACGACGATCCCGAGCATGGTCAGCTTCGCCCAGGTCGACGAAAACCTGTCCGCCTCCGGGAAGAGGCTCGGCTGGGGCGGGAAGAAGGCCCTGGAGCTTTATTCCCGGGCGATCGGAGACCGGCACTGCGGGCTGTGCGGCCAGTGCGCGGGGTTCTGCCCGTCGGGAGTCGACGTCCAGGGGGTCCTTCGGTCACTGACTTATTACGAGGGTTACGGGCAGGAGGACCTCGCGCGGCAATCGTACCGGATGCTCGGATCCGAACGCGGCGCCTCGAGCTGCGCAACCTGCGGCTCCTGCGCCGTCGCCTGCCGCCTGGGCCTGAACGTGCGGAGCCTGGCCGGCAGGGCACACGTTCTACTGGCATGATGCGGGCTTGCTTCCGGGCGGGACGTGAAATGACCCTTCTACTGCGCTTCGCGTCGGCGGTTGCGCTCGTTTTCCTCGTCCAGGCGGACCGGTCTGTCGCCGGGGGCCCTGGCGACGACCCGGTCTTCCGCGGCCTTGCGGCGCGCTCATGGATCCTGGCGGAGCCTCCCCGGACTTTTCGTCCCGCCAACCTGTACGAGGAGATCGACGGGGAGGCCGAGCTGTTCCTCCCCTACGATTTTCGGGACCTGGCGGTAGCGTATCTCTCCCGGAAGTCGACCCCCGGCGCGCAGCTGCGCGTCGAACTGTACCGCCACGGCTCGCCTGAAGACGCCTTCGGCATTTTCAGCCAGCACCGCTTCCCCGGCCAGGAGACTGTCCCGATAGGCCCCTCCGAAGCGATCGCTTCCGACACTTCCCTCGACTTCTTCCGCGGGGACCGCTTCGTCCGTATCCGTACGTCGCATCCCGGGGGTGCGCGGGGGGACCTCATCGACCTGGGGCGCGCGGTATCCGATCTTCTCGAAGGCACTGGCGCCCCGCCTCCGGAAACCGTTGCGCTCCTCGTACCGGGTTTCGTCCCCGGGACCCTCGTCTACCAGAAGAAGGCCATCTTCGGTTACGACGTCCTCGCTCCCGGGTACGAGGCGAAGTTCTCCACGAAAGAGGCCTCCGGAGGCATCTTGCTGCTTCCACCCCGCGGGGACGACCGTACCGCATCGCTCGCCGGGAAACTCGCGAAGGCGCTCCCGGGGTTCACAAGGATCGCGGATGGGTTTTACCGCGCTCACCTTTCCAAACGGACGCTGTGGCTGCAGGAGGCGGGCGACCGTCTCGTGGGGGTGACGGGAAACCTGGGCCGGGAGCAAGCTGAACTTATCCTTTCGGTTATGGCGGGCAAACATCAGGAAATTAAACAATAAATACTTTCATAAAGCATGAAGGGGGTGGCCAATGGGAACCGAGCTCCGCCACAGGACCGCACGCAAGATCTCGGAGGGGAACCACTACCCGCTCGGAGCCACCCTCGGCGGCGACGGCGTCAACTTCTGCCTCTACTCCCTGAACGCCGAGGAGGTCTATCTCCTTCTCTTCGACCGGACTGACGGCGACCCCACGGATGTAATCAAGATGGAGAACCGCACCCGGTTCGTGTGGCACGTCTTTGTCCACGGGCTCGCTGCGGGCCAACTTTACGGCTACAGGGTCCGGGGGCCCCACAACCCGGCGAGAGGGATGCGATTCAACGGGAACAAGCTCCTCGTCGACCCGTACGCCAAAGCGCTGACCGGAAAGTTCGCGAACACCGACAACCTCCTCCTCGCCTACGACCCGTCGTCACCCTCCAGGGACCTGTCCATAGATAGAAGGGAAAATGCCGGCGTTGTCCCGAAGTGCGTCGTGATCGACGACCGTTTCGACTGGCAGGGCGACAAGCCTCCGGCGCTTCCTCTCGAAAAACTGATTCTCTACGAAGTGCACGTGAAAGGATTCACCGCGCATCCTTCCTCCGGGGTCGCGAACCGGGGGACGTACCTTGGATTCATAGGGAAAATCCCATACCTGAAGGAGCTCGGGGTCAACGCCGTCGAACTCCTCCCGATCCAGGAATATCATGTCGACGACTTTTTGATCTCGAAGGGCCTTACGAATTACTGGGGATACAACACCATAGGGTTCTTCGCCCCGGAGTCGTCCTACGGCTCGAACCGCTCCCCGGGCAGCCAGGTGGCCGAGTTCAAGACGCTCGTGCGCGAACTGCACCGCGCGGGGATCGAGGTGTTCCTGGACGTCGTGTACAACCACACGGCCGAGGGTAACGAGCTGGGACCCACGATGTGCTTCAAGGGGATAGACAACACGACCTATTACATGCTCACCGGGGGGCCGGCGGACCCGGGCCGTTACTACATGAACTACACGGGATGCGGTAACAGCCTCAACCTCGCAAACCCCCACGTAATCCGGGTCGTGATGGACTCCCTTCGCTACTGGGTGGAAGTGATGCACGTCGACGGGTTCCGGTTCGACCTCGCCTCCGTCCTGGGACGGGAGGAAGGGATGTTCCGGAACTCCGCCTCCTTCTTCGATGCGATCTCACAGGACCCGGTCCTCCAGAGGGTGAAACTAATCGCCGAGCCGTGGGACCTCGGGACGTACCAGGTCGGGAATTTCCCCGTGGACTGGTCGGAGTGGAACGGGAGGTTCAGGGACACCGTGCGGAAGTTCGTCAAGGGAGACGGGGGCCAAATCCGGGACCTCGGCTGGCGGCTGACCGGCTCGGCGGACCTGTACGGGGACGACGGCAGGTCCGCCTACAGCAGCGTCAACTTCGTCACGTGCCACGACGGCTTCACCCTGTACG
>JAKALO010000126.1 GCA_021824125.1 Deltaproteobacteria bacterium
GCCCGGCGAGGTCGGCAAGATGATCGTCCAGGGCCCGACCGGCACGATTTACTGGAAGGACAACGAGAAGCAGAAGGGCGCGGTGCGCGACGGCTGGTGCCTGGCCGGCGACGTCGTCACGATGGACGAGCTGGGCAACGTCCAGTTCCTCTCCCGGGAGGACGACCTCATCAAGTCGTCCGGCTACCGGATCGGGCCCGAGGAGATAGAAGAAGCCCTGGTCACCCACCCGTCGGTGGCGGACGCGGGAGTCGTCGGCGTTCCCGACCCGGTCATGGGCCAGAAGACCAAGGCGTTCGTGGTCCTGAAGGCCGGCGTCGCCCCCTCGGACGACCTGAAGAAGCAGCTGGTCGAGCACTGCAAGGGGAAGGTCGCCGTCTACAAGCTTCCGCGGGAGGTCGAGTTCATCGACGCGATGCCGCGGACCGCGGTCGGAAAGCTCCTGCGCCGCATGCTGCGCCAAAGGGAGCTTGAAAAGGGGAAATAAAGGGCGGTGGCAGGAATGTTCCCGGTGGGACTGCCCCGGTAAAGAGAAACGCCCGACGGCCGGAAGGCCGTCGGGCGTTTCTGCTCAAGGCTACCTTAAAAAAAGGCGGGATGTCTATTTCTTGTCCTTCGGGTGGCAACCCTCGCACTTCGTGGGGCCCTTCTTCTCTTTCTTGTGGCAATCCTTGCACTGCTTGTGGAACGCTTCCTTCAGCTCGACCTTCTTGCCGTCCGCCTTCGCGCCGTGGCACTTGGCGGTGGAGCACTTCTGCTCCTTCCCGGCTTCGTCCGAGTGGTGGCACGCCTTGCACTCCTTCACCTTTGCTCCGTGCGCCTTGTGGTCGAAGGCGACCGGCCCCTTGGTCTTCTGGATCTCCTTGATGACCATCTTGTCGGGAGCTGCCGCCACCGCAAGGCCGAACGAGAAGACAACCGCGACGACTACCGCCAGCAACGCTGCGACTTTTCTCATGGGTGATCCCCCTTAGGATGTTTTGGCACCACATACTAAATTCAATCTTTTGGATTTGCAACACGAAATGATATGCCCGTATCCGCCGCCGCAGGTGACCGGTGGGAAATGCGGTCTAGTCCCCCAGCCACAGCCCGAGTTTCCGGGTGGGCTCCATGTTCTCCAGCACGCACTTCAGGACCGCGACGATGGGGATCCCGAGGATCAGGCCCATCCCCCCCCACATCCACCCGAAGAACATTATGCTGACGGTCGACGCGACGGGGTTCAGCTGGACCCCCTTTCCCACGAGCTTCGGGATCAGGAGGTTCGCGGCTATGACGTGAAGGGCGGTGACGGCCGCCGCAATGACGATGATGGGAGTGCCAGAGTCGAACGTGACCAGCCCCACGACAAGCGGGGGGAGGAGGGCCAGGACCAGGCCCAGGTAGGGGATGGTGCTCACGACCCCGCACACGATGCCGAGCACGATCCAGTAGGGGAGGCCGACCAGGAGGAAAACGAAGGTGGTGGCGACGCCCAGGATCCCGGCCACGACGGCGTTCCCCGTGATGAACTTCTGCAGCATTTTCTCGATGACGACGATGGTGACCGACACGGTTTCCTGGTGCTCCCCGGGGAAAAGGTTCCGGGTCCGCCGGATGAGGTGCTCCTTCTCGGCCAGGAGGAAGAACACCAGGAACGGGATGAAGCTCAGGGAGAAGAGGATCGTCGTGAGCGAGCCGAGCCCCCGTAAAATGGCATCGGCCCAGGAGGTCGTGTCGCGAAGTATGATCGCCCCCTCCTTGCCGGGTAGCGCCTGGGCGGGCGGCGCGATCGTCCTTCCCGCCTCCTGCAGGGTCTCCGTCAACCCGTGGATCTGGCCGGTGATGCGCTGCACGAGCGGCGCGTTGCGGACCTGTTCGATCAGGAGGGGAAGGTCCGAAAACAGCTGGTAGGCGCTTCCGTAGGCAAGATAGAGGAGCCCGTACAGCATCCCGATGGCCAGGAAAACGACGATTACGCTTGAAGAGTTCCGCCCGAGCCGGGCCCTGTTTTGGAGAAGCAGGACCGGCGGCTCCAGCGCGAGCGCGACCAGGATCGAGGAGAGTATGGTGATGAAGACCGAAGCGGCGAAGTAGGAGAGCGTGAGGAGGCCCAGGATCGCCAGGACGACGAGGCTCCCCAGGACCGCCCGGTCGGAGCGCCGGCGGATGAAGTGGCCCGGGACCACTCCCGGCGGCAGGGGGGGGAACCCGGATCCGCCGGCCTTTTCCGCAGGAGACACGGGGGGAGGAACTCCCTTTTTTTCCTCGTTGTGCGGCATCTCCAGTACTTTACCTTCTTTCCGCCTTTACGCCTATATCCCCGTTGACTTCGGTGTCCGGAAAGGCAATCCTTAGGGAAGCCGTGCACCCCTCCAACACCATAGAGATCCGCGTCCGGTTCGGGGAAACCGATCCGTACGGAGTGGCCTACTTCGCATGCATACTTGACTACTTCAAGCGGGGGCTGGACGAGTTCCTCCGGTCGCGCGGCCTTTCCCCGGACGCGGTGTACCGGAACCGGAAGAAGAATTTCGGCTTTCCGGTTGTTGCGACCCAGTGCCGCTACCGGGCGCCCGTCCGGTTCGACGACCCGCTCACCCTTCGCACCCGCGTCGTCCGCCTGGAGGAAAAGGGGGCCACGTTCGGGTTCTCCCTGTTCCGCCTGGTGCATGGCAAGGACGTGCTGGCCGCCGAGGGGAAGATCTCCTGCCGGTCGATCGACGCCTCCTGGAAGTCGATCCCCATCCCGAAGGAACTGCGTAAAGCCCTCACCGGCTGAGAGCGATCGCCGAATCCAGCTTCCCCCGGATGCGGGAGACCAGCGAGCCCAGCTTTCCCGGCGGCAGGTCCCTCCCCTCGATCTTGAAAGCGTCGACCCCGGCCGCGATCCAGTCGGAAAGGTCTTCTTCAATGGAGTATGGGGTTCGGTCGACGGGAAGCGCCGCGCAAGCAAGAAAGCAGCGTCCACCGCGCTTGGCGGAGGAATGCGGCCCGGCCCCGTCGAGCCCGGGGCGTTCCGGGATTTTGTCCGCGACCCGGGCGTAGCCGGAAAGGCCGCACTTTCCCTGGACGATGAATTCAGCCCTGCAGCTGACGAAAACCTCGACGCGGAGCCCGCTTGCCGTCTTTATCGCGGGGACTTCGTCCCGGGACACCGCGGTCGGCAGCACAACCGTGCAGGCCCCCAGCTCCCGGTAGAAAATCGCCTCGGACGGGTTGAGCGTGGCCACCCCCACCGACGCGCATATTGAGAGAGCGGGGAATTCGGCGGAAACCAGTGAGATCACGCCGGGGTCGGACAGGATAACCGTAACGACCCCCTCGTCGCGGCACCGCCGGACCGCGGAGAGCAAGGCGTGGATCTCCCCCGCCGCCGGTACCGTGTTGAAGGCGACGTGCAGGCTTGCCCCCGCCCCCCGGCATTCGCGGGATGCCCCGGAGATCCCGTCCGGGGGAAGGCCCGCCCTCGGCCCGCCCCGGCTCCACCCCCTGGCGCCGACGTAGACGGCGTCGGCACCCGCCGATAAAACGGCGCGCACGGCCTCCACGCTCCCCGCTGGAGCGAGCAGTTCCGGCATTCCGGTGGGGGATCGGGGAGCCATCGGCTCCATTATATATGGAACAGGCCGCCGGGTTTCCGGCGGCGGCATTTTTTTGGTTGACTTGGAAAGAATCCCGAGTATTGTATTGTGTCGATTGTATACAATCGCTATTCCCCGAAATGAGGAGACCATCTCCGCCCCCGACAGGATCGCAGGGGTTCATCGATACAAATAACGATACGGCGGAACGCTACGGTATGCTCACAGAGTTCGCAACAGTGCTTGTGTTCATCGTGTTGGGCGCGGTCACCGTGACCCTCATGCTGTTCGTTTCGCGCCTCCTGCAGCCGCGCAACCCGACGCCGGTCAAGCTATCCACCTACGAATGCGGGGAGGTGCCGTTCGGCTCCTCCTGGGTGCAGTTCAACATCCGCTTCTACGTGATCGCCCTGATCTTCATCATCTTCGACGTGGAAGTGGCGCTCCTTTACCCGTGGGCCGTGGTGTTCCAGAAGCTCGGGCTCCTGGCGTTCGTCGAGGCGTTCATCTTCATCGTGATCCTCCTTGCCGGCCTGGCCTACCTGTGGAAAGAGGGCGACCTCGACTGGGTCCGCACGATGCAGGAAGCCCCGGCGCGGAAGGGGGAGAAATGAGCCGCGAACCGGCGAAGGGCGCCGTCGTGCCGCCTCCCGCCCCGGGGTCGCCCGGCCCCGAGGCGCACGTGATGGTCGGCAGCGCCGACATGTTCGTCAACTGGTCCCGAAAGTCATCCCTTTGGTACCTGCTGTTCGCCACCGCCTGCTGCGGCATCGAGCTCATGCAGACCGGCGCGTCCCGATACGACCTCGACCGGTTCGGCGCCGTATTCCGGGCCTCCCCCCGGCAGTCGGACCTTATGATCGTGGCGGGAACCGTCACCCACAAGATGGCGGAGCGGCTGAAGAGGCTCTACGACCAGATGCCCGACCCCAAGTTCGTCATTTCCATGGGGTCCTGCGCCAACACGGGCGGCCCCTTCTACAAGGATTCCTACTGCGTGGTTAAGGGCGTCGACCTCCTTGTCCCGGTCGACGTATACGTACCCGGGTGCCCCCCGCGCCCCGAGGCGCTGATCGACGGCATCCTCCAGCTGCAGAAGATCATCGAGAAGACGAGAAATTTCGCGAAGAAGGTGTGAAGGCGACCCTTGGAATCCCAGGCCCTCTTTGACGCGGTGAAAGCGAAGTTCGGCGATGCGGCGCTGGAGCTGCAGGATGCCGGCTTCCGGCCCGCGTTCGTCGTGGTCGCGCCCGCCTCGATCGCGGACATCGCACGCTTCCTGCGCGACGACCCGGCGATGCGGTTCGATTCCCTGATGTGCCTGTCCGGGGTGGATTACAAGGACCGGTTCGCCGTCGCCTGCCACCTGTATTCGATGTCGCACCGGCACGCGATCGGGCTCAAGGCCTACCTCCCGAAGGAGACCCCCTCGCTTCCGAGCGTCGACGCCGTCTGGCCCGCGGCAAATTTCATGGAGCGGGAGACGTTCGACCTGTACGGGATCGTGTTCGAGGGGTCCAAGGACCTGCGCCGTATCCTCCTGCCCGAGGACTGGGAGGGACACCCGCTCCGCAAGGATTACAAGTACCCAGAGTCCTACCACGGGATCAAGGTATGAAGCCGAACGTCCCCGTCGAAGCGCTCCACACCGAGGAAATGCTCATCAACATGGGTCCCCAGCACCCCAGCACCCACGGGGTGTTGAGGGTGATCCTGCGCACCGACGGCGAGGTCGTGGTCAACGCCCGGCCCGACGTGGGCTACCTCCACCGCGGGCTGGAAAAGATCGGCGAGCGGGTGACCTACGCCCAGTTCATGCCCTTCACCGACCGGCTCGACTATCTCGCCGCGATGAACTGCAACTGCGCGTGGGCGTGGGCCGTCGAGAAGCTTGCCGGGATCGAGGTGCCCGAGCGCGCCGAGTACATCCGGGTGATCGTTTCCGAGCTCAACCGGATCTCCTCGCACCTGATCGCCTTCGGGTCGTTCACCGCCGACATGGGGGCTTTCACCCCCTTCCTCTACTCCATCCGGGAGCGCGAGAAGGTCAACGACCTGTTCGAGGCGGCCTGCGGGAACCGGCTGACCTACAACTACGCCCGCATCGGGGGGGTCTCGGCCGACCTGCCGCCCGGCTTCCTCGAGAAGACGAAGGAGTTCCTGGACTACTTCGAGCCCAAGATCGACGAGTACAACAACCTCATCTCCTACAACAAGATCTTCGTCCACCGGCTGGCCAACGTGGCCGTCATAAGCGCCGCCGACGCGGTCGCCTACGGCCTCACGGGGCCCAACCTTCGGGGCTCCGGCGTGAAATTCGACCTGCGCAGGGACGAGCCGTACTCCGTCTATCCCAAGCTCGAGTTCGACGTATGCGTGGGGACCGGCGAGCGGGGGGTCCTCGGCGACTGCTTCGACCGGTACATGGTGCGGATCAACGAGATGCGCCAGAGCGTACGGATCCTTCGCCAGGCCGTCGCGCAGATCCCCGAGGGGCCGGTCATGGCGAAAGTGCCGCGGATGTTCAAGCCGGCCGCCGGCGAGGTGTACTTCCGCTCCGAGTGCCCGCGGGGGGAAACCGGCTTCTACATCATAAGCGACGGGACCGTCAATCCCTTCCGGCTCAAGATACGCGCCGGATCCTTCGTCTCGATGAACATCTTCGAAACCGTGACCCGGGGCCTCATGATCGCCGACATCGTGGCCGTTATCGGGAGCTTCGACATCATACTACCGGAGATCGACAGGTAACCCATGGAAGCCCTGGCCCGCTCGCTGATCGGCGCTTTTCCCGTCATTTCCGGGGTCCCCCTGTGGGCGGTGACGCTCCTGGTCATGGTGGTCGTCGCGGCCGTCCTCCTGGTCTTCATGCTGACCTTCGGGGGCCTCGGATCGTACGTCCTCCGCAAGGTGGCGGGAGACATCCAGGTACGCATCGGGCCGAACCGGGTCGGGCCCTACGGGATCCTCCAGTTCCTGGCCGATGGCCTGAAGCTCATCCTCAAGGAGGACATCATCCCGGCCAAGGCCGACCGGTTCCTGTTCATACTGGCGCCGTACCTTGTCTTCGTCGGTTCCTTCGCCGCGTTCGTGGTCCTGCCGTTCGGTGTGGGGCTCATCGCCTCCGACCTCAACATAGGGATCTACTACGTCATGGCGGTCACCTCCCTGGTCGTGATCGGGATACTGATGG
>JAKALO010000014.1 GCA_021824125.1 Deltaproteobacteria bacterium
TTACCGTAGACAGAACTTCGCGGCCGGGATGACGCACAGGAACGAGAAAGGGGCGTCGCCCGCGTTGACGAAGGAATGCTCCTCGTCGGGGGGAACGTAGACGAAGCTCCCCGGGCCGATACCGGTCTCGCCGCCCTTGCGCAGCAGATTCCCCTTGCCCGAGAGAACGAACACCTCGTGCTCCCACGGATGAGTGTGGTACGGAGTGCTGCCCCCCGGCGAGAGTTCGAAGTGTCGCATGGAGAACGTCGGAGCCCCGACGTTGTCCCCCATCAGGACCCTGATCGAAACGCCCTTGGCCCCCGGGTCGGTTACCGGCTTCCCTTCCACTTCCTCCCAGCGCGAAACGTGCATGATCCCTCCGGAAAGAGCGTTACTCGCCGCCCTTAAGGGAGATACTTGCGGCACCCCTCTATATTTACCACGTGCGCCTCCCGCATGTCGGCGAAAAACGTCTTCTCCTCGCCTGTCATCTCCGCCTGAGGGATTTCGTCGATCTTGCGGACGACCCACGACTGTCCCTTGACCAGCAACGCCAGGCGCTCGCCTTCACCCGCGAGGGCGAGGACCTTGTCGGCGAACGCCCCGACGTTCTTGCCGGGAACGGCCCCCCGCGCCCCGATGAGCCGGAAGAGCCCCGCGCAGAACCGTCCCTCGTCGGCGCACAGCCTCGCGAGGAAGTCCTTCTTTTCGCCCTCGGGCGCACCCTCCGCCATCGCCAACAGGCATTTCACTCCGGCCCGCTCGGCCTCCAGAAGCTCCTGCATCCTCTCGACCATGATGACCTCCTCTCAAAAACAGGGACGTTCTTAAAAAGTCTGCTCCCGGCCTTCAGAACCCGGCGGCACGGTTCAATTCCGCCAGGATCGCCTTCTCGTCCACGTTGTGCATCATAGCACTCTGTTTGATGCTTTCCGTCGCCTGTCCGGGGCAGGAAAAACACCCCTCCCCGTAATATTTCCTGAACACCTTTGTCGTCTCGGGATAGACCGCCAGGATGTCGCCGAGGATGTTACCGGACCGGATCGGCTCCCCCCGGGAGAGGCCCCCCTTTTTCGCGCGAGGCGCCGGCGCCCCGGCCTGGGCCGCCTGACCACCCGCGGCCATCAGGCGCAGGACCATAGGATCGAGATCGACGTTGTGCCGCTGGCACGCCATCCGCAGGGTGATGGGGATCTGCTTGACCTGCTCCCGGTGCTCCGCGTTGGCGAGGGAGGCGAACCCGTTTGCGACGAACACTTCCACCGTCTCCGGCCAGCGCGTGAGGATTTCACCCACCCGCATGTCGGGATGGATGTCCATGCGCTCCGCGGGAGGAGGTTGCCCCTCGCCGACACCCGCCGGGGAGGGTTTCTCCTCCTCGGCCTCCTCCTCCGAAGGCGCCGCGCCAAGCATCGTCGCCCCGAGGTTTACGGCGAACATGGCGGCGGAGATCACGGAGAGCGCCGCGAACAGGACGAATCCCGTGGAAGGGAGAGAAGGGGAAGTGAGCACCATGCCGATCAGCCCGATGTTGGCCAGGTAGAAGTGGACGGGGACCCACGACGGCCAGCGCAGCGTCCGGCCGTTGAACCGGGGGAGGATGAAATACCCCACCCCGTAGATCATCATCGCCATGAAGCCCAGAAGGTTGAAGTGGACGTGGGCGAAGCGGACCCAGGAGGAGGCGTCCGTCCCCCCCATCCAGATCCCCAGCACGGCGGCCAGGAAAAAGTAGACAAGCGACGCGACGACAAAACCCTTGGTATAGCGGTCCATCTCAAACCCTCGCTTTCGCGGGCCGGATTGTCAGGAGGTCAGTGACGGTGGTGAGGAGCCCTCCGAGGAAGGCGAGCCCCACGAAGAACACCGCCCCCATCCAGAGCCGCATGTAGGACTGGGCCGTCATGAAGCCCATCCCCATGGCCCTTTCCACGTAGGATTGGAGGACGCCCGCCACGCCGAAGAACAGCCCCATCAGCATCATGGCGATCGACATGACCCAGAACCCGTACTTTCCGCGGCTGTCGTCGTAGACCTCGATCCCTTTCAGCTTCGGCATCGCGTAGTAGAAGGTCATCAGGTTCAGCAGCGCGTAGGCGCCGAAGAACGCCAGGTGCCCGTGGGACACCGTGACCTGCGATCCGTGCGTGTAGTAGTTGATCTGCGGCAGCGTGTGCAGGAACCCGAAGACCCCGGCCCCGATCATATGGTAGATCGCGCACCCCACGGCGTAGGTCCACGTGAGCGGGTTGAGGATCTTCGCCTTGCGCTCCTTGACGTGGTTCATCGTGTCGAGGAGCATCAGCAGGATCGGCAACGGCTCGAGGGCGGAGAATATCCCCCCGATCCAGAGCCAGTAGCGGGGCGCGCCGATCCAGTAGTAGTGGTGGCCGGTTCCGGCGATCCCGGTGAAGAGGAACAGGCCGATCTCGACGTAGAGCCACTTCTCCACGACCTGCCGTTCGACCCCGGTGATCTTCATGAGGATGAAGGCGAAGATGGCCGCCGTGACGAGCTCCCATGCCCCTTCCACCCAGAGGTGGATGACCCACCACCAGTAGTACCAGTCTATCACCAGGTTCTTGTAGAAGGGCATTCCGAACAGGTAGAGGAGGGCGAGGAAGACGAGCCCTCCCAGGAGCGTTCCCTGGATGGCGGTCCAACGGTTCGCCTTGATCATCGTCATGGCGACGTTGAACAGGAAGATCAGCGCTCCGACGACCACGACGAAGTCGAGGGGCGACGGAATCTCCAGGAGCGGCCGTCCCTGGGTCCAGCCGAAGAAGAACCCCACGAGGGCGGCGACGCCGGTCGCGAGCAGGGCGATCAGCTGGAACCAGGCGAGCTTTTCGGAGTAGATCTCCGATTTCGTCTCCTCGGGGACGATGTAGTACGTCCCCCCCATGAATCCCAGGAGCATCCACAGCACGAGGAGGTTGGTGTGCATCGCCCGCGCAGTGGCGAAGGAGAAGGCGTCGACGATCGACTGGGGCACCGTCCACGTATAGCTGAAGGCGAGGTAGAGCCCCAGGAGGATCTGAAGCGCGAACAGCGGGAGCGCGGCGGCGAAGTACCAGTACGCTATCTTCTGGGATCGGTATTCCATCGGTCCCTCCTTATTTCAGGCTCGAGAGGAATTTGGCGACTTCTTCGAGCTCCCTGTCGGTGAGCTCCTTCTGCGGGGGCATCATCGCACCCGGGTCGACGCCCTTCGGGTCCCGGACGTAGTGCTCGATCCGCTCGACCGATAGCCTCCGGCCGACCGTGTCCAGGGCCGGGCCGAACGTTCCCCCCGTCCCGTGCAGAGAGTGGCAGTTCATGCACCCTTTCGACTGGAAGACCGCGGCTCCCGGCGTCACGCCCACCGATGCGACCATCGCCTGCTCCCCGCGGCTCAGTCGCTTCCTGCTGTCCTGGGGCGGCCAGTCGTTGTTGTTGATCTCCGTGACCCACCGGAAGAATTCGATCATGTCCGCGGTCTCGGCGTCCGTTACGCGCAGGTCCGGCATCTTCCTCCACGAGTTGGCGAACGCCTTCTCCGGGTCCTTGATCCGGAAGCGTATTCCTTCCTCCCCGATCCGCTGGAACACCCGGGTGAGGTCGGGCGCGTAGTAGGCGCCGAACCCCAGGATCGTGTGGCAGTCGTTGCAGTTGTATTTCTGAAAGGCCCGCTTCCCCGCGACGACGCGGTCGGACAGCTTGTCCGCGTTCGAAAGTACGGCCACCTGCCTTTGGGTGTCCCAGGTGGCCGCAAGGAACACGACCGACGAGGAGATCGTTCCCAGCAGGAAAATCCAGAAGGCGATCTTTTTCGTCATCCCTCAGGTCCTCCTTTTCGTGACGGGTTGTCGGGGCGGGCAAACGTTTCCAACCGGTTCATCGGTTCCTCCTCCCCCTCGGGCTGGCACCCATGGGATGGAGTCAGGGTAGGACGGCTGAGGACGACGGCGCCTTGATTTGGATCAAGCGTTTGCGGGAATCCGCAAATTACTTTTGAGAATCGCGGATTCACGGATACTATTATCGTAAATCGCCCTGGAGGGGACGCCATGGAGAAGCTCATCGCGGGCATCCACAGGTTCCAGAAGCGGTACAGGACCGAGCACTGGGAGCTGTTCGAGCGGTTGGCCGTGCACGGGCAGCAGCCCGAAGCGCTGTTCATCACCTGCTGCGACTCGCGGGTTGACCCCGTGGTGATCACCCACGGGGAGCCGGGGGATCTGTTCATCGTCAAGAACATGGGTAACTTCGTCCCGCCTTACTCAAAAGACCCTCTCGACGGCACGGGGGTGGCGGCCGCCGTGGAGTACGCCGTGAAGTATCTCCGCGTCCGGGACATCATCGTCTGCGGGCACTCCGACTGCGGGGCGATGAAGGCGCTCTACAAGGAGCGGTCGTTCTTCGCCGACACGCCGCACATCGGCGAGTGGCTCAGGCACGGCGAAAGGACGATCGACGTGGTCGGAAGGAACTATCCGGGCCATTCCCTGGAGGAGCGGCTGACGATCACTTCCGAGGAGAACGTCCTCGTCCAGACGGAGAACCTTCGCACCTACCCGGTAGTGCAGAAGGCGGCCAGGGAGGGCAAGCTGCACGTCCACTCGTGGTTCTTCGAGATACGGGAGGGGCTGGTCTACACCTACCACCCGGAAAAGGAGCAGTTCGAGCCTATACTATCGGAAGGAGCGTAGAGCGATGTCCGGGTTCCGGGTGGAAAAGGACTCGATGGGGGAGGTGAGAGTCCCCGCGGAGGCGTATTACGGGGCGCAGACGCGCCGGGCTATCGTGAACTTCCCCGTGAGCGGGGTCCCGATGCCCCTGCCAGTCGTGCACGCCGCGGCGATGATCAAGGGGCTGGGCGCGGAGGTCAACGCGGGTCTGGGGCTTCTACCCGTTCCACTGGCGGAGGCGATCTCCAGGGCCGCCCGGGAAGTGCTGGAGGGGAAGTTCGACGGGGAGTTCGTGGTCGACGTCTTCCAGACGGGGTCGGGGACCTCGACGAACATGAACGTCAACGAGGTGCTCGCCAACCGCGCCAACGAGCTGCTCGGAAAACCGAAGGGGAGCAACTCCCCGGTCCACCCCAACGACCACGTCAACCGCTGCCAGTCCAGCAACGACGTCATCCCCTCGGCGATCCGGATCGCGGCGCGCCGCGGGCTCTCCGATACCCTCCTCCCGTCCATGGAGCGGCTGCGGGACGCACTGGGCGCGAAGGCGGGTGAGTTCTCCGACATACTGAAAATCGGCAGGACCCACCTCCAGGACGCCGTTCCCGTGACCCTGGGGCAGGAGTTCTCCGGGTACGCCTCCCAGGTGGACCACGGGACCCGGCGGGTCCGGGCGACGTTTCGGGATCTCGAGGAGCTCCCGCTGGGCGGGACCGCCGTCGGGACGGGCCTTTCCGCCCACCCGGAATTCGGCGCGCGGACCGTCGCGGAGATCGGCAAGCTCACAGGTATTCCATTCCGGCCGGCGGAGAACCGGTTCGAGGCTATGGGGGCGCAGGATCCCCTTGTCTCGGCGAGCGGCGCGCTCAAGGGGTTTTCGGCCTCCCTGATGAAGATCTGCCACGACCTGCGGCTCCTGTCCTCCGGCCCGCGCTGCGGTATCGGGGAGATCGACCTGCCGCCTCTCCAGCCGGGATCCTCCATCATGCCGGGGAAGGTCAACCCGGTCATCCCGGAAGTGGGGATCCAGGTGGCGGCGCAGGTGATCGGCAACGACGCCGCGGTGACCCTTGGCGGCTCCCTCGGCGTGCTGGAGCTGAACGTGATGCTCCCGCTGATGGCGCGCAACCTCCTGGAGTCGATCGGGCTCCTTTCGGCCGCGTCGGGGCTGCTGGCGGACCGGTGCGTCGCCGGGATCACCCCGAACCGCAAACGGTGCGGGGAGCTGATCGAGCATAGCCTCGCGATGGTGACCCCGCTGGCGGTTTCGATCGGGTACGACCGGGCGGCGGAGCTGGCCCACGAGGCGTACCACACGGGGAAGACGATCCGGATGGTGCTCCTGGAGAAGAATGTCCTCCCGGAAGAGGAGATCCGGAGGATCCTCGACCCGAAGACGATGGTATAATAACAGGTTATGGACACCGTCACGCATGGACTCACGGGATGGCTCGTCGCACGGGCCGTCCCGTCGGAAGCGGGCAAGAAGATGGCGACGGCCGCCGTCGTTCTCGGATCGGTGCTGCCCGACGCCGACAACATAGCCTCCCTTTTCGGCAGCGAGCTATACCTGCGTCTGCACCGCGGGATCTCCCACTCGTTCGCAGGCGTGGCGGTGACCTCCCTCGTCCTGGCGCTGCTGCTTTACAGGTTCGGGAAGTGGAAGGACCTCAAGAAAATCTACCTGCTCGTGCTGCTCGGCCAGTTTTCCCACGTAGCCCTCGACGTGCTCAACTCCTACGGGACGCAGGTCTTCCAGCCGTTCTCCAACGCCAGGGTGTCGTTCGACCTCCTGTTCATCATCGACCTCGCGTTCACGGGGATCGTCGTGCTTGGCCTCCTGCTGTCCCGCTCCCGGCCGTCGCGGGCGCGCGCCGCCATCTTCGCCCTCGCGGCGTACGTGGGATTGGCGGCCTTCCTCCACGTGCGGGCTGCGGACGCCGTCCGGGATGCGGCCATTCGCGGCGGCGTCAGGGTGGTTTCCTCGTGGGCGCTGCCCACGCTGGGCGAAATGCCGGCCGGCACGGATTTCGGTATCGGGCGGAAAGCCGAGGCCGCCATCGCGGGGCTCCCCGGCGCGGGGACGCAGGGCGGGGGATTCCCCCTGCCGGCGGGGCCGTTCGCCTGGAACGGCTTCGTGGACGACGGGTCGACGTATCTCCGGGCGGAGGTGAACCCCTTCGACGGGGCGATCGCCTGGAGGGAGCGTGTCCGCAAGGGACGGGACGCGCCGGAGGCGCGCGCCCTGAAAGACCTACCGGACGTCCGGACCTACCTCTGGTTCGCCCGGTTCCCGACGGTCTTCGTGTCGACGGCGGACGGGAAAACGGTCGTGACCTTTTCCGACCTGCGGTTCGGCGGGGCGACGACCCGCCGGCCGTTCGTCCTGAGGGTCACGGAAACGCCGGGGCTTTCCCCACAGGCAAACTGGGGTTCTTGAGAAGAAGGAGGAAGTAGGGGCCGGTAGTTATCCGCCGGCCCCTTGCTTTCAGACGTTTACTCGTAGACTCCCGCGCCGACGAACACGTCCTTGCCGGGAACCCGGAAGATGAAAGTGACCTTCTTGCGGGGTTTTTCATCCCCGGGATTGGACCACATGTAGTCGACCCATCCTTCACCCTTGCTCTTGGCCAGTTCCACGAACTCCTTGAACAGGAGCTTCCCCGGGTCGCCCTTGTCCTTGTTTTCGAGCAGGACCTTCCCGATCAGGGCGGCGTTCATCGGGTGCGCGAGCATCTTCCCGTCCAGGTCCATCAGGAAGACATACGTGTCCTTCCAGACGAACTTGCCCGTCTTGTTGTTGATCTCCTTGATCGCCTCGTCCAGCCCCTTGTCGGTGATCAACTGGGCCGCTTCCTTGCTCTTGGCCACGCACTCGTCCTTCGTCCCGCTCTCCGCCGCCACCGCGCTCGCCGCCAGGAAAATGGCGAACAGCAGCGCCAGCGTGACAACCGCAGCTTTCCTCATGGTTCCCTCCCCCTCGTTTTTTTGTTGCCTGCTTCCCCAATGCATTTCGATCGACACCGGCCCCCGGCCGTCACCTCCTTCCGCATCGACGTGTACCCCCAAACCACGGACCCGGCACATTTTCCGGGGTGTAAAGGTTTCACACGCGGCGCTACTTCTTCTTGGCGTCCTTGGCCTTCGCGTCCTTCCCCTTGGCCTCCTTCACTTCCACCGAGGCCGCGGTCATCCGGTACTCAATTGTGACCTTGGAACCCACCTTCAGGTCCCCCGTGACCTTGACGTCCTTGGTCCGGGCGATCTCCCACTTCTCCTTCCCCTTCTCGACGACTATGAGATCATCTTTCAGTTCGAGAACGGGGCCCGTCACCTGGTACGTCTTCGGCGGTCCGGCGACGGCAAGCGAGGCAACCAGCAGGACGGCGGCGGCGATCAGCAGCGTGCGTCTCATCGGCATTCCCCCTTTCGGTCCGTAGACGGTTCGTATCACCGGATAATGAAATGATGGGGTTTCTCCGGGTTTGTTTCAATTCGTATTTTTCCCGAGGAGCAGGAGCAGGGCCGACGCCGCGACCGCCAGGGCGGCGCTGACCCCGAAGGCGGCCTGCGCGCCGTGCCACTTGTAGAGAAGCCCGAAGAGAACGCTCGCCGGGAGGGCGGAAACTCCCACCGCCAGGTGGAACCACCCGTAGGCCGTCCCGCGACGTTCCGCCGGGACGAAGTCCGCGACCAGCGCCCGCTCGACCCCTTCGGTCGCCGCCGCGTAAAGGCCATACGCAAGGAAGAGCCCCGTCATCCAAGCCGGTCCGCTGACCACCCCCCACGCCGCGTAGGTGGCGGCGTAGACGATCCACCCCGCGACGACCACGTTTTTACGGTCCCAACGGTCGGACAGGATCCCCGCCGGCATGGAAAAAGAGGACTTGACGACGTGGAACGCTCCCCACAGGAGAGGAACATAGGCGGCCGGTACTCCCGCCTCAACGGCCCGAAGTATCAGGAAGGCGTCGCTGGCGTTTCCGAGCGTGAACAGGCAGACGACGAGGAGATAGCGGCGGAACGCGGGGGGAAGCTGCCCGTCAAGGAGCCTGGCTCCCGCGTGCGGAGGGGTGGAGCCTTCCGGCTCGCGGACGAAAAGAAGGAGCGCCGCCATGGCGGCCACCCCCGGTATGGCCGAGAGGAAGAAGACGGTCCGCAGAGACAGCCCCGCGGCGGAGAGCAGCAGGAAAGCGACGAGGGGTCCGACGACCGCCCCCAGGTGGTCCATAGCCCTCTGCATCCCGAAAGCGCGCCCGCGGTCTTCCGCCGGGACGGACGCGGCGATCAGCGCATCGCGGGGGGAAGAACGGATCCCTTTGCCGATCCTGTCGGAGAACCGAACGGCCAGGACGTGCCCCCACCCCGTGGCGAACCCCACAAGTGGACGCATCGCGGTGGAAATCCCGTATCCCGCCAGGACCAGCGGTTTTTTCCGCCCCGTGCGGTCGGACCAGGCGCCCGAGAAGAGCTTGAGCAGGCTGGCGGTCGTCTCAGCCACCCCCTCGATGATTCCGAGGGCGGCCGGGCCTGCGCCCAGGGTGGTCGTGAGGAACACGGGCAGCAGGGGATAGATCATCTCGCTGGAAAAATCGGTTAGAAGGCTCACCGCCCCGAGGGCGATGACGTTCCGGTGAAGGCGCTTGCGGGCCATGATCCCTTACTCCGGCGTCCCCGGGTTGCGCAATAGTCGCAGGCCGTTCCCTATGACGAGCAGGGTCGTGCCCATGTCGGCCGCCACCGCCATCCACAGGGTTGCGTACCCCGCGACGGCCATCCCGAGGAACAACATTTTGATGACCAGGGAAGCCGCCAGGTTCTGCCGGATGACCGAAACCATCCGCCGCCCGAGAGCGACCGCCGCCGGGATCTTCCGCAGGTCCTCGGTCATCAGGGCGACGTCCGCCGTTTCGATCGCCGCGGGGGAGCCGGCCGCGCCCATCGCGATCCCGACCGAGGAAAGAGCCAGCGCTGGGGCGTCGTTCACCCCGTCCCCGACCATCGCCACCACGCCGTGCGCCTTCACGAGCTCCCTGACCTTGTCGAGCTTGTCCTCGGGGAGAAGCCCGGCGAGGACCTCTTCGATCCCCGCTTCCGCCCCCGTCGCGCGGGCGACCGGTAGGCGGTCCCCGGTCAGCATCACCACGTGGCCCACCCCCATGGCGCGCAGCGCCCGGATCGCGGACGGCGCCTCGTCGCGCAGTTCGTCCGCCATCTCCAGGACGCCCGCGATCCCTTCCGAAGTCCCCACGATCGAAACGATGCGGAAGCCCCCCACTTCCTCTTCGGGCGGCAGGAGCGCGCCCAGGACGGACAGTTCGGCCCCCATCTCCTCGAAGAGCCGTCGGTTTCCCACGAACACCCGCCTCCCGTCGACCTCCGCGGAAACGCCGCGCCCCACGATCGACTCGAAGGTTCGCGCCAGGGTTCCCCGGGCGGCAAGCGCGACACCCCTGCGCCGCGCCTCGTGCCGGATCGCCTCCGCAGCCGGGTGCGAGGAGCCGGCCTCGACGGCCCCGGCCAGCCGCACGACCTCATCCTCCCGGCCTTCCTCCGCCGGGCGCACCCGCGTGATCTTGAGCTTCCCCCGGGTGAGCGTGCCGGTCTTATCGAACGCCACCGCGCGGACTTTGCCGAGCGCCTCGAGATGGCTTGCCCCCTTCACCAGGATCCCTTCCCGGGTGGCTCGCGTGAGCGCCGCGACCGTGACGACGGGTGCGGCCAGCACGATCGCGCAGGGGCAGGCGATGACCAGCAGGACGAGCGCCCGGTAAGCCCAGGCGGAAAAGTCCCCGTATCCCAGGGAGGGGGGCAGCGTCGCTACCAGGATGGCGGCGACGAGAACGGAAGGGGTGTAGACCGCCGCGAACCGGTCCATGAAGGCCTGGATCGGCGCCTTCCGCGCCTGGGCCTCCTCCACGCGCCGCAGGATCCGCGCGCAGGCGGATTCCGACAGGGGACGTTCCGCTTTCGCGAGCAGGAGACCGCGGCCGTTCACCGTCCCCGCGTAGAGGGAGTCGCCCTCTGTTTTGTCCACGGGGATCGATTCACCGGTCAGGAGGGCCTCGTTGAGGTCGGAAGACCCCTTGAACACGACGGCGTCGACGGGGACCCGCTCGCCCGGACGGATGACGAGGGTGTCCCCCGGCCGGACTTCCTCCGCCGCCACGGTCCGCTCCCGCCCTTCCGCCCCACCCTCGCGCAGGACGGCCGTCTCCGGGGAGAACGCGAAGAGATCGTTCGTGGCCTTGCGCGCGCGATCGAGGCTCCGGGCTTCCAGGTGGCCGGCGAGGGCGAACAGGGTGACGACGACGCCTGCCTCCGCCAGGTCCCCCATCGCCGCGGCCCCCGAGATGGATATCGTCATGAGGGCGTTCATGCCCAGGGAGCGGTTCCGGATCTCCCGCACGCCGCGCACGGCGACCCGTAGCCCTCCCGCGACAACTGCGGCAATGAAGAAATCCGTCGACCAGGCGGAACCGGGGGAATATATGGACAGGACGGCCCCGGCAAGAAGCAGGGCGGCGGACAGGAAGAACGCGTTCAGGTATTCCCTGGACGCCTCGGGTATCCCGGCCTTCCGGAGAGAGTTGTCGATCGGGTGACCTTCCATCCCGATGGATCGCAGGGCGGCGAGGATCTCCTCGAGATCGCCCCGGTGGCGGACCTCGACCTGGCGTGAAAAAAGGCGGAAGGAGAGTTCCTCCACCCCGGGGATGCGGGACAGGGCCGAGCGGATCTCCTTCTCCTCGTCGGGACAGTCCATCGCCGGGACGAAAACCCGGCTGTTCCTGATCTTCTTTCCGGTTTCCATCCGTTCATTGTATCGGTTGCCGGAGGATAAGGGGGGCGCCTGGCGGCGTTTCCCGCGAAGAGGGGCAGTCACATCTTCCGGCCGACGAAGATCCCCTTTTCGTCAGAGTAGGAGACGACCCTTCCCCCCTCGGCTCGCAGCCGGAAGAATTCCCGCACGCGGGGGGAAGCCGACAGGAACATCTCCTCCACTTCGCGCTGCACCGCCTCGGGCTTTCCCGTGCGGCTCACCCATTCCGGAAACTGGTGCTCCTTCCAGGCGCAGGAAACGTGAAGCAGGAGCAGGCCCGCTTCCTTCAGGAAGGAGACCCATTCGTCGAGGTTGTAGCTGCGCACGTGCGAGGAGTCGCGCAGCCTTTCGATTCCGTTCATGAAGGAGTCCAGCGCCGGGTCCTCCGGGACCACGCTGTCGATTATGCCGACCTGCCCCCCCTGCCTTGCCACGCGCACGAACTCGGAAATCGCCGCGCGGACGTCCGGGAAGTGATGGGGGGCTATCCTGCATACTACCCGGTCGAACGACGACGTGGGAAACGGCAGGCACTCGGCGTCGGCGGCGACGAAGCCGACGTTCCCGAGGCCGCGCTCCCGGGCGAGGATGCGGGCCTCCCGGAGCATCTCCGGGGTGAGGTCCGAGGCCACGACCTTGCGGACGAGCTTCGCAAAGGCGGCGGCCGTGTGGCCGCCCCCGGTCGCCACGTCGAGCACGACGTGTGATGGCGACAGGGAAAGCCAGGAGATGAGAATCTTCCTGTCGTCGGGGTCGGTGTGATCGATGCTGGTCCGGTACCGCGCGGCCACCTTTCCGAACTGCTCGCGCGTCTCCCGTTTTTCCGGCGGCTCCGTCAAGGGCCCCTCCTTCCCCTATTCTCCGACGGGACCGCCGCGATTACAATGGGATGGCGATGACCTTTTCCTCCCCTTGGGATTGCCGCCATCCATCGCAGCCCGCACCCGGGCTGGCGGTTCGGATTATTTTTATCAATGTGACACAAGATGCGTTAATGTTATAATGTGTCACGGCATGAGTTATGCTTTTGTGAAAAGGGGGGCGCTGAATGAAGACCCTGAACGTACGCGAGGCCCGGAAGTCGATGACGAACCTGGAAAAACTACTTGAAAAGGAAGGCGAAGTAACGATCACACGGCGGGGCGAGCCGATCGCCCGCCTTTCTCCTGTCGGCCGAAAGAAAAGAATTCCTACTCACCGCGCCCTGCGGGAGTCGATCACCCGGCAGGAAGTCCAAAGCGAGACGCTGGTGAGGGAAGACAGGGACGGGCGCGGTTGACGGGGACCACGGTGTGAGCGGCGTCTATTTAGACACGAGTGTCCTGGCCAAGTGGTACCTTCCGGAGCGGTACTCCGACGATGTGGATACGTTTATCCGGGAGAACGGACCTGTCCACGTAAGCGACCTGACCGTTGTGGAGATGAGAAGCCTTCTTTCGAGGCGCCGACGGGAAGGTTACATCGATGCGAAGTCGGAGGCCCGGGTCTTCGCCACCTTCGAGGAGGACATCCGTATGGGATCCCTCATCTGCCATCCGCTTCCTTCGGTTCTTCCGAGGGGTGCCGCATCGCTCATATCGATCCTCCCGGATGTGCCTTTAAGGACGCTCGACGCGCTGCACCTTGCGATGGCCCGGGAGATCGACGCATCGGCGCTGGCGACCGCGGACAGGGTCATGGCCGACGCGGGCAAGGGGATGGAGATCGACGTAGTCTGGTTCGGGGATTGAAAACGCGTCATATGACGACCTGTCCCGCCGCCCCGGTTTCCCGGCTCTACGCCGGCCCGTTTCCCGCCATCGAGGGGCGCCTGATCGAGCGGTTTTTCGGCCGCGCCGGCCGCGACCCGGACCGGGAGCACGTCCTCCTTGTCCCCTCCAACGAACTTCGGGAGCATATCCTCAAGCGTCTCGCCTCGGTTCCCGGGGATACGTCCGCCTTCGCCGGCGTCTCCCTCATGACGCTGTACGACTTCGCCGTGCGGTTGCTGAAACACCGCGGGATATTCCCGGCGGGACTTCCCCCGGCGCAAACGGCGGCGGCGATACTCGCGGCGGTACGTGAAACGTACGCTCCGGGGGGTGGGGATTTCGGCGGGATTTCCGGTACGCCCGGCTTCGTCTTCGCCCTCGCCCGGACCCTTTCGGACCTGGAGGAGGGATGGATCGGGGACGCGGAGCTTGCCTTGGTCGAACGGGCGGCCCGGAACCGGGGAGACGCCCGAAAGGCGGCGAGGTGGGCCGAGTGGCGGCGGCTGCGGTCGGCCGTGGGACGGAAGGTCCGCGCGATGGGGGGGATGACGCGCCGCAAGATATTCCAGGAGGCGGTGGCGGGGTTCGAGCAGCCCGGCTACCCGTTCCGCGTGACCCTGTATGGCTTCTACGACTTCACGCGGCTCCAGTGGACGCTGGTCGATCGGCTCCTTTCTTCAGGTCTGCTGGATGAAGTCTACTTCCCGGGCCTCTTCGACGGCGATGGGAACCTTCGCCCTTCTTTCCTTTACGCCGCCAAGGGCTGGGACCGGCTGCGCGCCGTCTTCGAGGGGAACGCGGAGTTCATTCCGGACGCCCCTTCCGCCGAGGTTGTTTCAGTCCGCGAGCGGATCTTCTCCCCCGTGCCGCCGGCTTCGGCGCAGCCCGCGCCGTTCCCGGTCCTCTCCGCCCCCCATGCGGAAGGAGAGATGCGGCTCGCCGCAAGACAAGTCCGGTCCTGGCAGGACGCCCATCCCGGCGCCTCCGTCATTGTCGTGGCCCGCAAGGTGACCCCGGAGATGGCGGCGGACTGGGAACGGACCGCCGCGGAGTACGGCATCGACACGGCCGGACGCCTCGACATCCCCCTGTCCTCCGTCCCCCTCGTGCGCCTCCTCCTGCGGATGATTTCGGTCGTGCGTGACGATTTCCCGCGGCGGGAGGTGATCGACGTCCTCTCGTCGCCTTACCGGCGACTTGCCGCCGCCGGGGCCGCCGCGCGGCCCGACCTGTGGGACATCCTCTCGAAGGAACTCCTGGTCGTTTCCGGGTCCGATTGGGAAACGCGCCTGGTCCGGCCTCCGCGTCGGCGCGGTGCGGGTGGGGATGCGGAAACCGGGGCGGACGGTCGCGCGGAACAGATCGCCCTGCTACGTTCCGAGGTGAGGGAGTTGCGGGCCTCCCTGCAGCCCCTTGCGGAGGCGCGTGGATACGCCGCCTTTGCGCGCGCGGTGCGAGGTCTTCTCGTCCGGGAATTCCTCGTTGCGGAGGACGACACTCCAGAGGGTGAACGCGACCGCAGGGCAGTGGAGGCGCTCCTCGCGATCCTCGACGACATGGAGGGGATCCCCGACCGCGAGGCGCCGTGGCCGGAGGCACGGCAAGGGGCGGAGGGATTTTCGGCCCTTCTCGCCGCGCAGCGGCTCTTCGTCGGCCTGCGCGGGGGGATGCGCAAGCCCGGCGCGGTCGTTTTCGGGGACGCCGTCGTCATGCGGGGTGTCACGTCGGACAGGGCGGTCCTGCTGTCGGTGAACGAGGATGCGGTGCCCGCCCAGCTCGAGGAGGACCCGCTCCTGCCCGACGACGACCGTGAGGAGATCAACCGCGGGACCCGGCAGCCGGACCTGCCGGACGCCTTGTCCTTGCGGCGGCGCAACGCCGCGGAGGAGAAGCTCCTCTTCTCCCTGCCTGCCGCATCCGTGCGCCAGGAAATTGCCTTTTCGGTCCTGCGCGCCGACGCGGCGGGGGCGGCACGGCGGCCCTCCCGGTACCTCCTGCACCTGCTGTCGCGCTTCACCGGCCCCGCGGTTTTCTCCGAGGAATGGGAAGCCGCCTCCGGCGCAGTCGCCGAACGCCTCCCGCGGTCCCCCTTCGCGGCTCTCGAAGGGGCAGGGCCGCGCAGCGCGCGGGAAACGGCCCTTTGCACGTGGCGTGCGGGGGATGAGCCGCCCGCGGCGGCCGGCGTGCCGTGGGGAAAGGTGCGCGGGATCATCGCCGCGTGGGCCGCGCGGTCGGCGGGGGAAAGGATCTTCCCCGGTCCGGGAATCCACGTCCGCCTCCCTGCTGCGCACAGTGCCTCCGCGCTTGAGGAACTGGCACGCTGCCCGTACCGGTACTTTCTACGACGCATCGTGCGTCTCGACCCCCCGGAGGAACCCGAAGAGGCGCTCGCGCTCTCCCCGGCCGACCTGGGCGAGATCGCCCACGACATCCTGCGCCGCCTCGGTCGGGACGCCGCCGCGGGGAAGGGGTGGGGGGACGTGGCGGCGGCCGCGCGACGTTCCGTGGACCGCTTCGCGCGGGAGAACCCGACCGGGCTTCCGGGCCTCTTCCGGATCCGGTGCCGGGGAGTGGAGCGGGACGTGGCGCGCCTGGTGGCGTGGGAGCGGGAGCGTGAAGCGGGGCGTCCCGGCTGGCGGATCGACCGGGTCGAGGAACCTTTCTCCCTGCCTGCCGCCCCTCCCATCCCCGCACTCCGCGGCCGGGTCGACCGCATCGACCGCGGCCCCGCGGGGGAAGCCCGGGTGATCGATTACAAGTATCGCGACCCGGCCCGAGGGGAGACCCCCCCGGACTTGATCCGTCACGGCCTCTCACACCAGGTCCCCGTCTACCTCGCGTTCGCGGCGTCGCTGTCGCCCCAGCCGTCCGCCGTCACGGCGGCGTTCTACTTCCTCCGGAACGAGTTCGGAGTCGAGGAGGCGCCGGGGTGGGACGAGGTCCGGGAGGAGTGGGCCGACGCACTCGCCGGGTGGCTCTCCCTTATCGCCGCGGGCGTGTTCCCGCCGCTGCCGCACCACCGCTTCACCAGCGCGGGGCGGACCTCGCCACGGTATTGCGTACCCTGCCCCTTCCGGGATCACTGCCGCGTCTCGCCGGCCTACGACGGATCGGAGATCGTGTCCGCCGCGCTTGCCGAGAGGATCGCGGAAGAACCGGCCCTGCATCCTGTGGCCGAGCACCGGCCCGGGAAGAGGTGAGCGTTGAGGGAAAACCGGGAAAAGGCGTCGAATGAATTTCGACGGGATCTCGCCGTCGACGCCTCCGCGGGGACGGGAAAAACGTCCACGCTGGTGGCGCGGGTAACAAACCTCTTTCTCGCCCGTCCTGAACTTTCCCCGGACCACGTCCTCCTGCTGACCTTCACCGACAAGGCGGCGGCGGAGATGAAGGCGAGGGTGACGGAAGCATGGGAGCGCCTGTTCGCGGCGACGCAGGAGACCGACGACATCGATGAGGTCGGCCGGCGCGCGGCGGCGTGGACCCCCCTCGCCCGCGTTCCGGCGGGGGTCTATCCCGACTTCGCCGGGTTGCGGCGACGCGTCGAGGAGATGGTAGACGCCGTAGGCCGCCTTTCGGTCACGACGTTCCACTCGTTCTGCGCCCGGGTGCTGCGCTCCTTCCCGGCGGAGGCGGGGGTGGACCCCATCTTCGAGGTGCTCCCGGAGTCGGCGGCGGCGGACGCGTGGGACGCGGCGTTCCGGAAGTTCCTGCAGCGGGAGTTCGGCGGGGAAGAGGTCCTTCCGGAGTGGGAGCGGATCCTTTCCGGTATTCCCGATCCCGCGAAGGCGTGGGCGGTGATCCGCCGACTCTGCCTCTTTCAACGCGACCTTCTCCGCGGCCCGGAGCCGGACTTCGGGTCCCCCCGGGACTTCCTCGACTTCCTCGTCCGGGAGCACGCCCCCCACGTGGACTATTTCCAGGCTTTCGTCGCCGGGATCAAGGCGCCGGGGGACGACCCGGCTGCGGCTGCGTTCCGCGAGGCCCTCCGCATCCTTCAGCACGCGTGGGTCGCGGTTTCTCGGGGGGACCTTGCGGCGGCGGCGGCGAGGGCGGAGGAGGGGAAGGCCGCCTTCGATATCGACCTGCGGAAATCCACGAGCAAGAAGAAGTTCCCGCGTCCCGAGGGGCCGAAACTATCCGAGGTGCGCGATGCGCTGCTCCGGTTCTGGAAACGGCTGGCGGAGGTCCCCGGGGGGGACGCGGCGGCGCGCTTCCTCGTCGCGCGTGCCGGGGCCGCCCTCGCGGAATACGAGTCGGCGAAGGGGAGCGGGCTGGACTTCATGGACCTGCTGCTGCGGGCGAGCGGTCTTCTCGCGGGGAACCCCGCGGTAGCGCGGCGGCTCGGGGAGCGGTTCCGGCACATCTTCGTGGACGAATTCCAGGACACGGACCCGCTGCAGGCGGAGGTCCTCCGGGCGATCGCGGCCGACTGTGGACCGGGGCGACTCTTCGTCGTGGGGGACCCGAAGCAGTCGATCTACGGCTTCCGCCGCGCGGACATCCAGGTGTACCGGAAATTCCGCGAGGGGATGATCGTCGCCGGGGGGGAGGACGTTCCGCTGGCCCGCAACTTCCGCAGCCGACCCGACCTGCTGGCGACGCTGAACGGACTCTTCTCACGCGTTCTCTCCGGGGGGGAGGATTTCTCGCCGGCCTACGCGCCCGTCGTGCCGAACCGGGAAGACCCCGGCGAGGGGCATCCCGTCTCTCTCTACAGACTCGACACCTCAGTGGACGAGGCTGAATTCCTGGCGGCGCTTGTCCGGCGGATCGCGGGGACCGTGATGGTTCGTGGCCGGGACGGGGCGGAACGTCCCGCGTCGTTCCGGGACATCGCCGTCCTCTACCGGTCCGACGCCTCGGGCGAGGTGCTCTCCGGGTACAGGACCGCGCTCGCGGCCGCCGGGATACACCACGTGGTCCCTTCGCGCAAGGGGTTCTTCCTGAGGCAGGAAATCCAGGACCTGCGGATGGTGCTCTCCGCCGTCGACGTCCCCGCCGACCCGTCGGCGCGGCACTCGGCCCTGAAGTCGATCTTCTTCGGCCTGTCGGACGAGGAGATCCTCCCGCTCTACGGGGACGACCCTGCCGCCGTCCCGCCCCGCGCGCGCGATGCCGTGGCGCTACTTTCCCGCATCTCCGCCCGGCGGGGGCGGGCGTCGCTTCCGGACCTGCTGGCGATGCTGTACGGGGAGACTGGAATCGATTTTGTCGCGGCGCGGATTCCCGACGGGGAGCGGATCGTCCGGAACCTGTCGAAGGCCGCGGAACTGGCGAGGGCCTTCGAATGGGGGACCGCGGGTTCCCTCAAGCTCTTCCTGGCCGAGATCCGCCGCAAGGCCGAGGAGGGGCGGGAGGAGGACGAGGTCCCCGACTTCGAGGAAGGGGAGGACGCCGTGCGCCTCTCCACGATCCACGGCGCGAAAGGGCTGGAGTTCCCCGTCGTGATCCTGGGGGGGATATCCCGGGGCGGCCGGAGGGGCCCGGAAGGGCTGCGGGCGGACCGGGTGCGGGGCCAATCCGCGGTGATCTTCCCGGGGTTCAGGACATACTCGGCGTTCCGGCAGGTTCCGGGCGCGGGGCGACCGGTGACGTTCGAGCAGTGGGAGAAGGAGAAGATGGTGGCGGAGGAGCGCCGTCTTCTCTACGTCGCGGCGACCCGCGCGAAAGACCGGCTCTACCTGGTCGATGGGGGAAAGGGATCAGGGTCGACACTTCGCGATGCGCTGCGCGAAGGGATCGAAGGCGCGGCCATGGCAGGAGAGGACCGCTGCCGTGTCACGGGATTTACAGGGGAACGGTTGCGGCTCGCCGCAGCCCCGGCGGGGGACGGTTCCTTCGGCGGGGAACTGCTCCTCGTTAACGTGACGTCGGCCTTGCGGGAGACGGGCCCTCGTCTCCACGCGCCCCTCGCCGTGCCGGCGATCGGCGGTGAACGATTTGCGGAGGAAGCGGGACCGATCCCTCCGCTTGTCCTTCCCGAGCCGGCGTCCCTGAAGGAGTTTTTCGACCGGGAACGCGGGAAACGGTTCGGCGAGAAGGTCCACAAGGCGCTGGAGGCGTTCCCCCCCGTGCTTGCGCCGTGGCCGTCCCCCGAGCCCTTGCCGCCCGCCGTATCCTGGGGGGAGGGCGAGGAGGCGCGCTGGGAAAACATCTGCCGGAAAATTTCCGCGAGCGCGTTTTTCAGGGAGCTGCAAGCGATGTCTTTCGTCGGGACGGAGGTCCCGATGCTTGTTTGCCGGGACGGCCAATCGAGCGAGGAGCGCGCGGACCTGGTTGTCGGGGCTCCGCGGCGTTCCGGGGAAGCTTCACTGCCGGACGCGGAGCATTGGATCGTGGATTACAAGACGGGGCGGCGGGAGAGGGAAGAGGAGGAAAAACATCTCAGGCAGGTACGCAACTACATGTCGATCCTCGGCGAAGCCTGGAGCGTCCCGGTCCGCGGCTTCGTCTGGTACGTCGAGACCGGCGAGGCGGTGGAGGTGGCGGCTACCGGATCGCCTTCAGGTAAATGAGCTTGTCGTCGCCCTCGTCGTAGTAGGCGGGAAGCGTGGCGGCGAGGGTGCATCCGATCTTCAGGTAGAATTCCTGCGTGGCGCCGTAGCTCTCCTTCGAGGAGGTCTCTATGACGAGGAGCTTCCCGCCGCGCCGCCTTACCTCCTCTTCCACGAACGCTACGATCTTGCGGCCGTATCCTTTCCCCATCCTGTCTGCGCGGGTGGCGAGCCAGTAGAGGTCGAAGGTGGACTTCGTCATGGGGTTTTTCCCGAAGCAGGCGTAGGCGGCGACCGTCCCGTCGTCCTCCACCAGGACGAAGGGGTGGTAGTCGTCCTGCTCCGGCCTGGCGAGGGCCACGTCCACCAGTTCCATGGCGACGTCGACCTCGTAAGGCTTGAAAACCCCGGAACTCTCGATCAGTCCGCGCACGGCGTTGCGGTCCGCGGTCCCGATTTCCCGGATACGGCTCATCTGACCCCCCGGGCCAGCCCCAACCGCAGTATCGCAAGGATCAGCGCGTCGTAGGAGAGGCCCTCCGCGCGCGCGGCGCGGGCGAGCCCCGCGTCGGGAGAGATGTCGGGATTGGGATTCACCTCCAGTACGAAAAGCTTCCCGTTTCGGTTGGCGCGGAAGTCGACGCGGGAGTACCCGCACAGCCCGAAAAGACGGGCGCACCCTATCGTTATCGCCGCCAGGCGCCTGCGCAAGGCCTCCCCGATGTCGGCCGGGCACGCCGGCGCGATTTCCGAGAAGGCCGGGTGGCCCGGGTCCCACTTCGATTCGAAGGAGCAGACCCGCCACCGGCGGCTCTTGTAGACGAGCTCCGCGGGGGGGAAGGTGCGGAAGGGGGCCCCCGCCGTGCCGTTGCCGAGTACGGCGACGTTGAACTCGCGTCCCCCCACGTATTCCTCGGCAAGCGCCTCCTGGTTGTATTTTTCGACCACGTGCGCCACCCTTTTTTTCAGCCCCGCCTCGTCCTCGACGACGCTTTCCTCGGTGATCCCCGCCGATCCGTCTTCCCTCGCCGGCTTCACGATGACGGGGAAGGGAAGCCCCGTGCGGCCGCGGGGGACTTCGGAGTACAGGCGGAACGCCGGGGTGGCGATCCCGTGCGAGGCGAGGATCCGCTTGGTCAGCTCCTTGTTGTTGCAGACCGCAAGGGGATACGGTCCGTTCCCCGTATAGGGGAGCTTCAGGAGTTCCAGGAAGGCCGCCCCGTGAAGCTCCTTCTGCGCGGAGTTAAGCGGGCACTCGCTCAGGTTGAACACCGCGTCCGCGCCGAAGGAGCGCAGCGACCCGGCGAGGGCGACGACGTCCCTCCCGAAGGCGAAGGTCCGCACTTCGATCTCCGCCCGCCCGAGCGCGTCCGCGACCGAGCGCGCGCTCACGGCCAGGTCCATGGACTCGCGCATCTTCGCGTCGGCGACTCCCGCGATCGATTCCTCCACGGAGGTGTAAAGCACCGCCACCTTTTTTCCGGCGAACTCCGGTGACGTCATCGCGCCGGGACCTCCTGGCGGGAGAGGGCGTGGGAAAGGATCTCCGAGACCAGGGAGAGATAGGACATCCCCATACGGTCGGCCATTATCGGGAGGTCGCCGTATCCGGGGGAGAGGCCGGGGAGGGGGTTGCACTCGATGAACTGCGGGACCCCCTTCGCGTCGAGCCGGAAATCGATGCGGGCGAAGTCCCGGCACCCCAGCAGCCGGTAGATCCCCACGGCGCACCGCTCGATCTCCGCGACGACGTCTTTCGGGAACAGCGGCGGGCAGCGGTACTCGACCTGGTTCTCCCAGTCGCGCTTGACCTCGAGGGAGTAGACGAACTCCTCGTTCCGCACGGTCCTGGGGGCGATCTCCATGACGCCGACCACCCGGGGGGACCCGTTCCCCACGATCCCTACCGTGACCTCGGGCCCGCCGACGAATTCCTCGACGATGGCGTCCTGGCCGTACGTCCCGGTGACGAAACGCACCATCTCCAACGCCTGTGAAACGGTCGCGGCGCGCGAAGAGAGGCGAACCCCCTTGCTCGACCCTTCGAAAGCCGGTTTCACGATGACGGGGAATGCGAGGCCGGGATCGGAGAAATCCCCCGCCGACCGGAAGGTGCGGAACTTCGGCGTGGCGAACCCTTCCGAGGCGACCAGCCGCTTTGCGACCGGCTTGTCCAGCGTGACGCATAGGGTCAGGGGGTCGGACCCGACGTATGGGACGCCGAGCATCTCGAGCAGCGCCGGGACGTGCGCTTCGCGGCACCTTCCCCCTTCCCCCTCCGCTATGTTGAAGACGATGTCGGGCCTGCCTTGCCTGAGGGCGTCGATGATGCCGGGCCCCGCCCCGAGTCGGACGACCTCGTGTCCGAGTGCGGCGAGCGCGCTGCAGAGATGACCGACGGTGGCCTCGGAGTCGTACTCCTCGAAGGCGTCCACCGGCAGGTGGGCTGGTGTGTCGGCGGGCTTTACGTTGTAGGAGAGGCCGACTCGCACCGTCTCCTTCTCCGGGCCATCCGCTCGTTGCCCGAAGGGACGAGCGCCTTGACCTCCCCGGTCATCAACCGGTACACGTCGAGCCGCGGAGGAAGCCCCTCCGGCTCCGGCCGGGCGGAAGGCCGCCCGTCGTCGCGAGGTTCCTCGTAGCTGACGATGATCCCCTCGTAGTTGCGCAGGACCGTCCGGCGCTCGCCCATGGCGAGGATGTAGTTGGGCATGAGGGGGATCTTGCCCCCGCCCCCCGGCACGTCCACCACGAACGTCGGGATCGCCAGCCCGGAGCTGTGGCCGCGCAGGGCCTCCATGATCTCGACCCCCTTGGACAGGCGCGTGCGGAAGTGCTCCAGCCCTCGCACCTGGTCGCACTGGAACAGGTAATATGGCCGCACCTTCGCCTTGAGGAGCTGCGTGTTGAGCCGCCGGATGATCTCGGGGTGGTCGTTCACCCCCTTCAGGAGCACCGTCTGGTTGTTGACGGGAACGCCGGCGCGAAGCAGCCGGTCGCACGCCTTGCGCGCCTCGTCCGTGATCTCGCGGGGGTGGTTGAACTGGGTGTTGACCCAGATCGGTCCGTACTTCGAAAGCAGGGCGCACAGCTCGTCGTCGATCCGCATCGGCAGGACCACCGGCACGCGGGTGCCGATCCGTATGATCTCCACGTGCGGGATCCTGCGCAGGCCCTTCAGTATGTATTCGAGGCGCGGAGTCGGGAGCGTGAGGGGATCCCCGCCGGAAATGATGACGTCCCGGATCTCCTCGTGCCGCTTGATGTAGGAGAACATCTTGGTGAGCTCGAACTCCGTCTTCGCCCCCTCCCCCAGCGACCAGATCCGCTTGCGCGTGCAGTGCCGGCAGTACATCGAGCAGAAGTTGGTCACCACCAGCAGGCACCGGTCGGGATAGCGGTGCGTGAGGCCCGGCACGGGGCTGTCCTTCTCCTCGTCCAGCGGGTCGTCCTCGCCCACGTCCATCCCGAAATACTCCTCGGTGCGGGGGATCGCCTGGAGCGCGATCGGGTCCTCGGGGTCGTCGAACCGGATGAGCGACAGGTAGTAGGGCGTGATGCCTAGGTGGTAGATGTCGTTCACGCGGTTGATGATGGTGGCTTCCTCGGGCGAGAAGTAGCGCAACCCGGCCAGGTCCTTGATGGATGTGATGCGGTGGGAGAGTTGCCACCGGTAGTCGTTCCACTGCTCCCGGGTCACCTGCGGCCACGGCAGGCCCACGGGGTTCGGGCCTTCCGGACCTGCGTTCAGCGGAGCGGAATCGTCACCAGGGTTTGTGTCCATGTCCTCCTCGTCTTCTCTTCTCGTGCGCGGTTGGGTTGCCCGCCTCCTGCCGTTTCTTATCGCCTTAACGCCCGCTGGTCTTCACCCAGAAGAACTCGACGGGAGCCTTGCCCTTGTTGGAGAAGGCGAACTCCTTCTCGGCATAGAAGTAGAGGCTCTCGCCTTTCCGCGCCAGGTAGGTGGCGTTCCCCAGCCGCAGGCCCAGGCGGCCCGAGAGGATGAACACGTAGTTCTCCCCCTCCTGCGCCGGCTCCAGCGGTGTTTCCTTGCCAGGCTTGATCGTCGCCCGGTAGGCGACCATCGAGCGGTAGCGGCTCTTGGGGATCAGGGTTTCGAAGGCCTGGTATCCCGTCACGTCCGAGGGCAGGGCGTCCGTCTTCCGGAAGAGCACCTTTTCCTCGTCGTCGTCGGCAAAGAAGGAGGAGGGGGTTTCGTTCAGCGCGGAGAGGATCTCGAGAAGGTTTGCGACGGAGGGGGAGGTGTGGTTCCGCTCGATCTGGGAGATGGCGCCCTTGGTGAGGCCCGCCCTCTCCGCCAGGTCGGCCTGGGCAAGGCCGTTGATCTGCCGCAGGTGCTTGATCCTCGCCCCGATGTCTATCAATACGGTTTTTTAAACCTCCCGTTTAATAATCTATCCAAATTTTATGAATACCCGAAAGGCATGTCAACAGATAAATAGCGATTCCATGAAAGAAAATTGCCCGCGTGCCTGTTTCCGCTATCCGCGGCGGCCCGGTTCTCTATACCCCGGAAAACCGCATTTCCGCGTCCCGCGCGGAAGGCGCTTCGCCTCCGGGGCTCCCGAGCATATCCGGAGGCAGGCGGTCCCTTTCTGCCGCAACGAACGACTTCCTTTGACAGCCGCGCCGGAATCGTGGAAAATATACTTCCTCAAGGTGGGGGAGTAGCTCAGCTGGGAGAGCACCACGTTCGCAACGTGGGGGTCGAGGGTTCAATCCCCTTCTCCTCCACCACCTTTTTATACAAATCATAGGGGATTGAACCGGCTTCGGCCGCCGACGAACAGGAGGATGAGCGCGACCTTGTGGAGCGCGGAAGGCCGAAGCCGCGCCGCACGGGCCGATAGCGTGATCGCTGAGGCTCAGGCGGGCAATCCCCTTCTCCTCCACCACCTTTTGATGGGCGGGGACACTCCTCTCCCTAATCCCGGAAAATGAAGGGGCAGGAATGTCCCCGGTGGGCGATCTTGCGGAGCGCGGAGACCGGGGTAAGATGACATCGATATGTCCGCACCGGTGACAACGCCGCTATACGTGGAAGTGGCCGTGCCGCTTCCGATCGGCCACGCGTTTACCTACAGGGTGCCGTCGGGGGAAGAAGGAAGGGCGCGCATCGGCGTCCGCGTCCTCGTGCCGTTCGGCTCCCGGAAAATCACCGGGCTGATCGTCGGCCTCGTCGACGGCTCCTCGACGGCCGGCAGGGAGATCAAGGCGGTCCACGCTTTCCTCGACGAGGAGCCGTACGTCACCCCCCGCCACCTCGCGTTCCTGACCGCGGCGGCCAGGGAGTGCATGGCGCCCCTCGGGGAGATGCTGCGCGCGGCCCTGCCCCGCGGGCTTCCCCGGAGGGAGGCGCCGCCCGTCCCGCGGACCGAAACGTTTTTCAGGCTGGCCGGGAAGGAAGCGGCCTTCGCGATGACGCCGAAGCAGGACCGGGTGCGCGCAACGGTGGCCGCCGCGGGGGAGATCTCCGTCCAGGATCTTTCCGCTCGCATCCCCGGCGGCGCCGAGGTCGCAAGGAGGATGGTCTCGAAGGGCATGCTCGCGGCGTCGACCCGGGAAAGACCGGTGGCGGCGACCGCCGGCCATCTCCCTGACGTTTCCGGGGAGATCACGCCCACGCCCGACCAGGAGGCGGCCCTAGCAAGGATCGGCGTTTCGCTCGCCTCGGGAAAGTTCGCCGCGTTCGTTCTCCACGGGATCACGGGGTCCGGGAAGACAGAGGTCTACCTGCGGGCCGTCGAACAGGTCCGGCAGACCGGCAGGCAGGCGGTGTTCCTCGTTCCCGAGATCGTCCTCACGCCCCAGTTGCTGGGGCGCGTGCGCTCCCGGTTCGGGGATGGCGTGGCGGTTCTGCACAGCGGTCTTTCCCCCGCCGAAAGGGCGTCCGAATGGAGGAGAGTGCGCGCAGGCCGGGTCTTTCTCTCCATCGGGGCACGGTCCGCCGTCTTCTCGCCTTTTCCCGCGCCGGGCCTGTTCATCGTCGACGAGGAACACGACGCCGCCTACAAGCAGGAGGAAGGTATCCGATACCAGGCCCGCGACCTGGCGATCCTGCGGGGGAAGATGGAGGACGCCGTGGTCCTGCTCGGCTCCGCGACGCCGTCGGCGGAGTCCATCGGGATGACGCAGGCGGGGGAAGCCACGCTCCTGTCCCTCCCGGAACGGATCGGGGGAAGGAGCCTGCCGGAAGTCTCCGTCGTGGACCTGCGGGGCCACGCGGGCATGCGGGGCGCCGATCGCTACTTCTCCCCCGAGCTGGAGGCGGCGGTCGAAGACACGCTTTCCCGCGGGGAGAAGGCGATGCTCTTCCTCAACCGGAGGGGATACGCCCCCGCCATCACCTGCCTGGACTGCGGGGAGACCGTCCGGTGCGTCAACTGCCGCGTGTCGCTGACCTTCCACCAGCAGCACGGGGCGCTCCTGTGCCATTACTGCGACGCAAGGACCCCTCCCCCCGAAAAGTGCGGGTGTTGCGGGGGGCACAAGCTTGCGCAGGTAGGGATCGGGACGGAGCGCCTGGTCGCCTGGGCGGCCAGGCGGTGGAAGGGGGCGCGGGTGGCCCGCCTCGATTCGGACGTGAGCCGGAAAAGGGGGGCCTACGGGGAAATACTCGCCCGTATGCAGTCCGGCGACGTGGACATCCTCGTGGGGACCCAGATGATCGCCAAGGGTCACGACTTCCCGGAGGTGACCCTGGTCGGAGTGCTACTGGCGGACCTCTCCCTCTCCTTCCCCGATTTCCGTTCGGCGGAGCGGACGTTCCAGATCCTCACGCAGGTGGCGGGGCGCGCCGGGAGGGGGGGCCGGCCAGGCAGGGTGATCGTCCAGACGCTGTCGCCCGATCACTTCTGCGTGCGCTCCGCGGCGAGGCACGATTTCGACGGCTTCATGAAGGAGGAGCTTGCGGCCCGGGAGGCGCTCGGCTACCCGCCTTTCGGCCGGATGCTCCTGCTCCGCCTTTGGGGGCCCGACACGTCCCGGGTGATCCGGGCGGCGGAGGAAGTTGCCGCCGCCCTGTCAGTGCCGGTGGCCGCCGCGGGGATATCGCTTCTGGGTCCAGCGCCGTCGCCCGTCTCCTTCGTTAAGCGGAAGCACCATTTCCAGATCCTGCTCAAGATGCCCGCGCGCTTCCCGGTGGGCGCCTTCTTCCCCGACCTCCTGGGTCCCCTGCGCGAGACCGTCCGGAAGCACGGCGTCCGCATGGAGGCCGACGTCGACCCGTACAACATGATGGTCTAGCGCCTCCGGTTCAGGCAGAAAGCGAGCTCATGGGCGTGGGTTTTCCCCGCCCATTTTTTTCCCGTCAAGCCATTCCTGCATCATCCGGATGTTCTTCGACATGTACCATCGCCCGTTAGCGAAAACCCCGTAGTCGGCGCCCGACATCGCGGAGGCGAAGCGGGTGGAATTCGCGAAGAAGAGCCACTGTTCCACCCACATCCTCTCGATCGGCTCATTGAAGATACCGTCGTTCTGCGCCGGCCCCTTCGCCAGCCCCTTCTCCCAGGCCATCAGAAGTATCCTGGTGGCTGCAAGGGTCATCTCGTTTGTCGCCCCGATCGTTTCCTCGAATCGGGTGTAATGCCCTTCCACCCAGTTCCCTGCATGGCAGCCGGAACAGATTTTCTTCATCCTCGCCGTCCGGTCCTTCTGCTCCTTCGCATCGATCAGGAAGGCAGTCGCCGGTTCGCCGGTCAGCTCCGTCGGCAGCGGGAGGCCCGCCTTGTTCCTTATCACCGTGGTGTCGGGGGAAACGGGATGGGGATGGGCATAGATCGGGCCGAAGATCCGCCAGGCAAGGCGGTCGTTCATACGGTGGGTCCGGGAGGCGACGACATCCTGCCGGTCGCCGTCCCCGGAGACAATGAGGCTCACGTGGCAGGTGGCGCACGTCGGAGCGGTGAAGTCGACGCCGATCTTCCATGGGACGTTCGTGAAGTTCCACCCCTCGCCGAGCGAGGAATATATGTTGCCGTGCTTGCTTACCATGTAGACCGGGTAGGCGGGCACGTCCGGGCCCTTGTGGCATTTGGAGCAGGTTGCCGGGCTCCTGGCCACCTTGATGGAGAACTGGTGTCGGGGATGACAGGAGGTACAGGCGCCTTTCGAGCCGTCGGGATTGATCCGCCCCACACCCTGATTCGGCCACCCCGAAAGGACGGGAAACTCCATCTCCCCCATTGCCGTCTGCCGCTGCCGGGTCCCCGAAACCCCGATCCTGGTTCCATGGCAATAGAAGCAGGAATCGGCGTTCGTCGAATCCATGGGAGGCGCGACCCCGGTCTTTCCGCCAGAGAAGGTGAATCTGCCGTTAACCTCCTCCACGAGGCCGTGGTAGACCGGGTTGTCCTTCAGGTTCCCGTAGGCGTTGGACATCATGTTCCCGGAATATTGGACCGCTTCCTCGGGATGACATGTCGAGCAGTCCGGGGGGCTGACGACGATGTGGATCCTGTGGCCGTTGTGGTCGAACGTGTCCCCGTGGGTCTCCGGCCGAAGCGCATGGCATTCGGCGCATCCGACGACCGTTCCCACCAGGTTGTCGGGCACGCTCCTGGCGGAAACCCTCCTTTGAAGATCCGGTTTCCGCAAACCTTCCCCGGGAGTCATCCGTGAATGGAGGGACCGCTCCCAGTCGGCGACGATCCCCGGCGTGGCCTCCCTGTGGCAGGAGAGGCACTCCTGGGTTTCTTCGCTCACCGGAGAAGAGGCGATCGCGGAAAAGGCCGGCAGAAACATGAAGAGAAGGATTATGGGGAGAGATTTTTTCATCGCCGTACCCTCCTTTATTCCCTTGATCTTTTTATACCACTCGATGTTCTCTTTTCAATTTGAAAGATGGACCGTGCCGCCTTACCTGCCCGACATCGATGACCCCGTCACGCCGCCCGCCGCCGGCACGGGGTTTGCGCTCATCGCCCGCAAATACTCCGGAGGGAGGTCGGGCAATGAGAGTGCACTACGTGCTAAACCACGGCGGGACGCCGGAATCCAGGCTGGCGGATGTGGAAATCCATTTCGAGGAAGGGCTGCTTTCCGGACTGAAGCTGGTCGGATGCTCGGTCTGGCGGTCGCGAAAGGGGGAGGACCCCACGGTCCTGGTCCCTTCCCGCTCGTACGCGACGGCGGCGGGGGTACGCTATTACGAGCTGCTTCGCCCCTCGGAGGACGGTAAGTCCCCGGAAGACAACTCGGCGAGGGTCGCCGTCCGTAACTTCAAGCAGTACATCCGGGAGGAATACCTGAAGATCGCCGGCCTGCCGGAAAAAAAGGACAAGGGAAAAGAGAAGGAAAGAGCGACGGAAAAAGAAAGGGAAAAAGGGAAGGCCGCCGCGACCCCCTGATGCGCGGGAGGAAGGTGGAAGCTACCGGGGTGAGAGGGAAAGTCCTCCCATCCCGGTAGCAAGCCTTGCTTCCTGCCAGTCGAGGGTCGTCAGGAACGCTTCCTGAGGCGAGGAGGCGAACGTAATCCTCGCGAGGTGGAGAAGCCCCAGAAGGTTTCCCCCGCGTTCCTTTCTTCGCCTCTCAACCACGGTCCCGAGCCTCACCTTCGATTTCTTCACGTAATCCACCCGGTACACGGAAACGGGTTTCATTCAAACCCTCCGCCGTATTAGTAACTATTTTATTGTAATGTATTTCAAGGGGAAATGGAAAGAAAAGGGTGAAAACATGCCCGCTCTGGCCATAGAATCAACAGTTGGCTCGAGAGCACTCGCGGCCAGGGGCGGAACGAGCACGTATCGCGCGTGCGATAAACGACACAAAGAGGTAACCGGATGATCAAGACGAAAGACTTTCATTTCCTGATCATGGTGGTCGTGGTCATAGGGTTGCTCATGGTCCTCTACCTGACCGGGCGCCCACGATACCTGAGCCACACGGAACCCCACCTGAAGGCCGCGTCGGACGCGGAATGCTTCTCCTGCCACGACGACGGGAAAGCGTTCCCGATGAACAAGGAGCACCCCCTCCGCAAGAAGAACTGCCGGCAGTGCCACAGGTTCGAGAGAACACTGAAGTGAAGCCTGGCGTAAAGCTTCCTCCCCTGGGAGCCCACGTTTCGGTGGCCGGGGGGGTCTCCACCGCGCCCGGGCGTGGAGAGAAGATCGGCGCGGAGGTCATCCAGATCTTCTCCAAGCAGCAGACCCGTTGGGAGGGAAAGGCGCTCGAAGAGGAGGAAGTCCTCGCGTTCCGCGGCGAGACCGCCCGCACGGGGGTGCGGACCGTCGCGATACACTGCGCCTACCTCATCAACCTGGGGTCGTCGAACGAGACTGTGCGCACCCGCTCCCAGTACGCGCTGGAGGACGAGGCGTCCCGGGCCGCGATGCTCGGCGTCCCGTACCTGGTGATGCACCCGGGTTCGAGCGGGGAAGATCCTGAAGACGCCGGCGTCGCCCGGGTCGGTTCGGCCCTGCGTGCGTTCGGCAGGTTGCCGAAGGGAGTGACCCTGCTCCTGGAGAGCACGGCGGGGCAGGGTAATTCGCTCGGCCGCACGATGGAGCAGATCCGCCGGCTCCTGGACGCCTCGGGCGCACCCGGCGACGTGGCGGTCTGCCTGGACAGCGCGCACCTGTTCGAGGCGGGGTACGATATCGGCGGCGACGCCGGGTGGCACGCCCTGCTCGGGGAGATGGAACGGTTCGGAATCCTTCCGCTTGCCCGCATGTGGCACCTGAACGACTCGAAGACCGGCCTGGGGAGTCGCGTCGACCGGCACCAGCACATCGGGGAAGGGAAGATAGGCCTGGAGGCGTTCAGGAAAATCCTGTCCCACGAGGCGTTCCGCGGAATTCCGATGGTTCTGGAGACGCCCAAGGACGGGGAGGACGAATTCGAAATG
>JAKALO010000127.1 GCA_021824125.1 Deltaproteobacteria bacterium
AAAATATTCTGTATTCTAATGGAGTTTTTAAGAACGTCCCTGTTTTTGACCTGATTTTGACGGGAGTTTTTAAGAACGTCCCTGTTTTTGAGGGAAGTGGGAGAGGACGAAGGACATCTCGGCGGCCTTGGTTCGCAGCTCCCCGGCGAACTTACGCTCGAGGAGCTCGTCGAAGATCCGCTTGTATTCGGGCCCGGGCGGGTAGCCCTGGTTCTGGAGGTCCTTCCCCTTGACCAGCGGCCGCACGTTCTTGAGCTGGGTGAAGTAGAGTGAAATGTACCGCTTGATGTCGGGGTGCTTCGACCGGGCCATCATGTGGAGGATGACCTCGTTCGGGAGCGGGCTCAGGCAGTCGTAAACGAACTTCCGGGAGACGACCCGGCTCCCCAGGAGCGTATTCAACAGGCCGTCCGCTTCGAGCTTCGCTATCCGGACCCACTCCCTCAACCTGCGCCCCGCCCCCAGTTCCGCCGCGAACGCAACCGCCTCCTTCGGTGGCAGCGGGTCCAGCAGCGCCAGGAAGAGCACCCCGGCCTTATCCGCCTTCTCCTCCAGGAAAAGTAGGGAGAACCACACCAGTATCTCGGCGGTCGCTTCCAGCAATTCGAGCTGGTCCCGGTCCAGGGCGATCCCGGGGTGGATCGACGGGCCGATGTTGAATTCCGCGAGCCTGTGCAGGATCGCGACTGGGTCTTCCTCCCTGAGGATCAGCAGGAGCTCCCCCAGGAGCCGGGGCTTGGGCAGCCTCGCGATCAGGTCCAGCCGGACGGCGTTCCTGATGAGGTTCATCGTGTGCCTGCCGATGATGAACCCGAACCGCCGCTCGAAGCGCGTGGCCCGCAGAATCCGGGAGGGGTCCTCCACGAAGGATAGCGAATGCAGGATCCGGATCACCCGCTCCTTGATGTCGCGCTGGGCGGCGTAGAAATCGATCAGCTCGCCGAACACCGGGGGGTTCAGCCGCACCGCCAGGGTGTTGATCGTGAAGTCCCGCCGGTAGAGGTCCTGCTTGATGCTGCTGTACTCCACGGTGGGGAGGGCCGCCGGTTCCAGGTAGTACTCCACGCGCGCGGTCGCGACGTCGACCTTGAACCCGTCCGGGAAGACGAGCACGGCCGTTCCGAACTTGTGGTGCGGCCGGACCCGGCACGGGTTCTCCTTTGCGAACGCCTCGGCGAACTCGATCCCGTCCCCCTCGATCACCAGGTCCACGTCGAGGTTGTCGATCCGCATGACTAGGTCGCGCACGAACCCGCCCACGACGTAAGCCGACATCCCGAGCCGCCCGGCGACCTCCCCCGCCGACTTGAGCAGGTCGATCACGTTATGGGGGAGCCGCTCCCGTATCAAGTGAACGATGCTCTTCTGCCGGAAGAGGAACCCGACCGCGGGTATGTCCTCGCCCGCGTCGGGGGGCTGGACGTCCCTCACGTCGTGGAGGAACCGCAACAGTCCCGTGCGTGTGATGATCCCCACGATACGGCCGTCGGAAACGACGGGGACCAGGCGCTGGTTCCTCTTAAGGATGATCTCCTGGACGCGCTCGATCCCGTCTTCCGTCTCCACGGTGTCGAAATCCGAATTCATGTATTCACTTACCTTTTCGTCGCCAAGTCCGTGATATACCGCCTTTTCCACCACTTGCCTAGTGATGATCCCCGCAATTTCCTCCCCTCGCAGGACGGGGACGGCGTTGAGGCCGAAGTTCGTGATGAGGTGGTGGACGTCGGTCACCGTGCTCTCGTCGGAGGCGTGACGGACCGGGGTCACCATCAGGTCGGCGGCCGTGCGCCGCTGGATCACCTTATCCGTCAGGACCCGGAAGATCCTCTCCCGGACCTGGAAAATGGTTGCGTCCTTGACGTTGGCCGACGCGGCGTAGGGGTGGCCTCCCCCGCCGAACTCCCGCATCACCGCCCCCACGTCCACCTCGGGCTTGCGGCTCCGCCCGACGATCACCACCCGGTCGCCCATCTGGCAGATGGCGAAAAGGACGTTGGCCGCCTCCATGTCGCGCAGCTTGTGGACGAGGACCGCGAGGTCCCCCACGTACTCCTCGCGCCGCGCCTCGGCGATCACCACTTCCACGCCGTGGATCGTGTAGGACCGCGAGCCCTGGATGAGGTCGTAGAGGAGCGAGATCTGGTCGGAGGTCAGGTCCTTCGCGAGGATATCGGAAACCGCGCCCAGGTTCGCGCCGCAGGAGAGGAGGTGGGCCGCGGCCTGGTAGTCGGCGACCGTAGTCGAGGGGAATATGAGCGACCCGGTGTCCTCGTAGATCCCCAGCATCATCACGGTGGCTTCGTCCGCGGAGATCGCGATTCCGCGCTCCTTGAGGATTCCCACCAGGATCGTCGTCGTCGAACCGGCGGCGCGGATCACCTCCAGGCTTCCCCGGATGTCCGCCTCCTCGTCTGGGTGGTGGTCGTAGATGTGGACGTCCACGCCCGGCCGGGTGACGACGTCCCGGAAGACGCCGATCCGCGAGGAATTCCGGATGTCGACGAGGATCACCCGCGTCACCTGGGAGAGGTCGATCTCCCGCGCCTTGCGGACCTCGAGGGAGTAGAAAGCCGACTGGAGCAGGAACCCCTTGACCGACTCCTCCTGCGACCCGGGGAGCACGAGCACGGCGTCGGGGTAAAGCTTGTGGGCGGCCACCATCGAGGCGATGGTGTCGAAGTCTGCGTTGACATGGGTGGTGATGACTTCCATCAATTCCCAAGTATGCGGAAAGAAACGTCCGGCGTCAAAGCGCACACGGAGGAAGGCCAACCTGCAAAAAGGGCAGGGACGTTCCCGTCCCTGCCCTGACTTTCCTGGCCCGTCGGCTGCGCCCCATCGGAGAGCGACTCCGCCTGCCCCCCTAAGCGCAAAGCGCGGAGGCGGGCCGGACCCTCGGCGGTCCCGTCCCGCCCTACAACAGGGACTTCAGGTACTCCCTGTTCAAACGGGCGATGAACTTCACGTTGATCCCCTTGGGGCACGCCGCCTCGCACTCGTAGTGGTTCGTGCAGTTGCCGAAGCCGCAGTCCTGCATCTCCTTGAGCATGTTGGCGACCCGCTCGGCCGCCTCCACCTGTCCCTGCGGCAGGGCCGCGAACTGTGAGACCTTGGCCCCCGTGAACAGCATCGCGGCGCCGTTCGGGCAGCCCGCCACGCACGCCCCGCAGCCGATGCACTCGGCGGCGTCCATCGAATACTCGGCGTCGTGCCTGGGGATCGGGATCGCGTTGGCGTCGGGCGACCCGCCGGTGTGGGCGGAGGTGTACCCCCCCGCCTGGATGATCCTGTCGAGCGCGCCGCGGTCCACCATAAGGTCCTTGATGATGGGGAACGCCCGGGCACGCCACGGCTCGATGTAGATCGAGTCGCCGTCCTTGAACAGCCGCATGTGGAGCTGGCAGACGGTGGTCCGCTCGTGCCCGCCGTGCGGGACGCCGTTGACGACCTGCGAACAGACCCCGCAGATCCCTTCCCGGCAGTCGTGGTCGAATACGATCGGCTCCTTCCCTTCCTTGATGAGGTCCTCGTTCACCACGTCGAGCATCTCGAGGAAGGAGTGGTGGTCGGTTATGTTTTTGGCGGTGTAGGTCTCGAAGCGGCCGGGCTTGTCCGGACCGGCCTGCCTCCAGACGATCAGCTTCAGGGTCTTCGTATTGTGCTCGCTGTGTCCGCTCATTATTTATAGCTCCTTACCGCGGGTTTTATTAGGTTGAACTCGAGCGGCTCCTTGTGGAGCTCGGGCGGAACGCCGTCGCCCTTGAACCCCCAGGCCGCAACGTACGAGAAGTTGGCGTCGTCCCGCTTCGCCTCCCCGTCGGCGAACTGGTGCTCCACCCGGAAGTGCGCGCCGCACGACTCGTCGCGGTTCAGGGCGTCGCGGCAGAGCAGGTCTGCGAACTCGATGAAGTCGATCGTTCGACCGGCGTTCTCCAGCTGCTGGTTGACCTCCAGTTCCGTCCCGGAGACCTTCAGGTTCTTCCAGAACTCCTCCCGGATGCCAGGGATCTTCGCAAGCGCCTCGGTGAGGCTCTCCTTGCTACGCCCCATGCCGACGTTGTTCCACGTTACGTTCCCCAGCTTACGCATGAAGTCGGCGGGGGTCTCCTTCCCGTTGATCGAGAGGAGCTTCTTCGTGAACGCCTTCACGTCCTCGATCGACTTTTTGCACTCGGGGTGGTCTTCCTTCGCCTTCCCCGGCTTGCTGGCCGCCAGGTAGGGGGCCACGGTGTACGGTATGACGAAGTAGCCGTCGGCCAGGCCCTGCATCAGGGCGCTCGCGCCGAGACGGTTCGCGCCGTGGACGGAGAAGTTGGCCTCTCCCAGGACGAAGAGGCCCGGGATGTTGCTCATCAGGTTGTAGTCCACCCAGAGCCCCCCCATCGCGTAGTGGGAGGCCGGGTAGATCCTCATCGGCACCTTGTAGCCGTCTTCCCCGGTGATCCGCTCGTACATCTCGAAGAGGTTTCCGTACCTTTCCCGGATCACGTGTTCGCCGAGACGCTTGATCGAATCGCGGAAATCGAGGTAGACGCCTTTCCCGCCGGGGCCGACTCCGCGGCCGTCGTCGCACGCTTCCTTCGCCGCCCGCGACGAGATGTCCCGGGGCGCGAGGTTCCCGAAGCTCGGGTACTTCCGCTCGAGGTAGTAGTCGCGGTCATCTTCGGGTATGTCGTTGGCGGCCCTTTTCTCGCCCTTGTTCTTGGGGACCCAGATCCGGCCGTCGTTGCGCAGGGATTCCGACATGAGCGTCAGCTTGGACTGGTAGTCGCCCGCCTGCGGGATGCAGGTCGGGTGGATCTGCGTGTAGCAGGGGTTGGCGAAGAAGGCGCCCTTCCGGTAAGCCTTCCAGATCGCCGTGACGCTGCACCCCCTGGCGTTCGTTGAGAGGTTGAACACGTTCGCGTACCCGCCCGTGCACAGCAGGACGGCGTCCCCCGCGTGGACCCGGATTTCGCCGGTGACCAGGTCGCGTATCGTGATCCCCTTCGCCTCCCCGTCGACGAGGACGAGGTCGAGCATCTCGGTCCGGGGGAACATCTTGACCGTCTTCAGCCTGATCTGGCGGGAGAGCGCAGAGTAGGCGCCGAGCAGAAGCTGCTGCCCGGTCTGCCCGCGCGCGTAGAATGTGCGGGACACCTGGGCGCCGCCGAAGGAACGGTTGTCCAGATACCCGGCGTAATCACGGGCGAAGGGAACGCCCTGCGCCACGCACTGGTCGATGATCTCGTTGCTGACCTGGGCGAGCCGCCACACGTCCTGCTCGCGGGACCGGAAGTCGCCCCCCTTGATCGTGTCGTAGTATAGCCGCAGGATGCTGTCGCCGTCGTTCGGGTAGTTCTTGGCGGCGTTGATGCCGCCCTGCGCGGCGATGCTGTGGGCGCGGCGGGGGCTGTCCTGGTAGCAGAACGCCTCCACGTTGTACCCCAGCTCGCCCAGGGATGCCGCGGCGGAGGCGCCGGCCAGGCCGGTGCCCACCACCAGGATCTTGTACTTGCGCTTGTTCGCGGGATTCACCAGCTTCATGTCGAAGCGGTGCTTGTCCCACGACTTTTCGACCGGTCCTGTCGGACATTTTCCATCGAGTATCACCGGGGACCCCCTAATTTTTCAAGATTCCGGCGAGGATGAGCACCGGGATGGCGCTGTATCCCACCAGGAAGAGAGCGCTGACCAGCTTGCCGACCATCGTCACCTTCGGAAGCGTCTTGTCGTTGCTGCACCCGACGGTCTGGAAAAGACTCTGGATGCCGTGGCTCAAATGGAGGAACAGGGTCGCCATGGCCGCCACGTAAACCAGGGAGATCGTGGTGATCCGGAAGCTTCCGAGCACCATCTTGTAGACGTCGCCCGGGCGGTTGGCGACCGCGTCCGGCATGATATCGGGCGTTACGCGGACAGTGAACTGCAGGAGGTGGTAGACGAGGAAGGAAAGGAGGAGGACTCCCGTCCAGATCATCGTCTCGCTTGCGAAGGTCGCCTTCAGCTTCCTGCCGATGGCGTACTTCGACGGGTTCGCCGCGCTGTTCTCCAGGGTCAGCATGATGCCGAAAAAGACGTGTACCGCCAACATCAGGAACATGAAGCCGCGGAAGATCCAGACCAGCGGGCCCAGGCTGTGCAGCTTCTCGGCGTACGTGTTCAACGCGCCCGGGCCGATGAAGATCGAGGAGTTCCCCAGCAGGTGCACGGTGACGAAGAAGAGCATGAAGAAGCCCGTGATCGCCATCAGCACCTTACGTCCCACACTGCTCGACAGGAATCGCATGACGCTTCCCTTTCTCTATGGATTTTGCTTGCCGATGCAAAGATTGTATTCTGTATACCGGAAGGCTTATTTATATCCCCATCACGTTCGGTTCGCAATAAAAAATAGAGGATTTTTTTATCCCCCCCCCCAGGGGGGGTCTACCCCCTCGGGTGGTGTTTCCGGTGAACCTCCCGGAGCCGTTCCGGCGTCACGTGGGTGTATATCTGGGTCGTCGAGATGTCGGCGTGCCCCAGCATCGCCTGGACGGCGCGCAGGTCCGCCCCGCCGGCCAGCAGGTGCCCC
>JAKALO010000128.1 GCA_021824125.1 Deltaproteobacteria bacterium
GCGAAGGTCCACGCGCACCATCTTGTCTAGGACGGGAATAAGGATGATGAGGCCCGGGCCCTTTGCCCCGATCACCCGGCCAAGGCGGAAGATCACGCCCCTCTCGTACTCGTTGAGGATCTTGATGGTGCTGTACAGAAACAGGATCGCGATGACCAGGATCGCAAAATATGGGACCATTCCACTTCCTCCTCCCGGGGGTCATCCCCGGATTTTATAATCGAATCCTTTAACCGCGCGGGATTCTCGGCTGCACGAGAAGGGTCATCCCTTCCCGTCCCACGACAGTAACCTTCTCGCCTTTTTTCAGCGGGACGCCGCACCGGGCGTTCCACCACTCCCCGAGCAGGAAAACCTTTCCCTCCCCGTCGAAATCCTCCATCGCCTCGCCGATCTCACCGAGCATCCCTTCGGCCCCCGTGACGGGCTTCCGCATCTGGCTCCGTACCGCCAGCGTGACCACGGTCGTGAAGAAGACCACCGACACGCCGACCATCGTCAGGAGCACCCCCCACGAGATCCGCAGCCAGGGGTCGACCGAGGACCGGAAGAGCATCAGGCTCCCCAGGGACATGGCGACGACCCCCCCGATGGTGAGCGCCCCGTAGGAGTGGACCTTGACCTCGAGGATGAACAGGATGATCGCCAGGGCGATGAGCAGGAAGCCGGCGTAGTTAGCGGAAAGCGTCTGCAGGGAGTAGAAGCCCAGGATCAGGGATATCCCCCCGACGACCCCGGGGAATACCGCGCCGGGGTTGGAGAGCTCGAAGAAGATCCCGTAGACGCCGATCATCATCAGGATGTAGGCGATGTTGGGGTTGGCCAGCGCGGAGAGTATGCGGTGGCGGACCCCCATCGGGAGGCGGGTGATCCTGTTCCCCTTCGTGCGCAGGACCCGTTTCGCATCCCCCTTCGCGATCTCCCTCCCGTCCAGCTTCTCCAGGAGGCCGTCCAGCGACGGCGCGACAAGGTCTATGACGTTCTTCTCGAGCGCGTCCTTCTCCGTCAGGGAGACGCTCTCCCGGACGGCGCTCTCGGCCCACTCGCCGTTGCGCCCCTTCTTCTCCGCGAGGGACCTGGCGTAGGCGGCCGCGTCGTTCTCCACCTTCCGCGCCATCGTGTTGTCCATGCCGCCCCCGCCTACGCTCACCGGGTGGGCCGCACCGATGTTGGTGCCGGGTGCCATGGCGGCCACGTCCGCGGCCAGGGTGATGAGGACCCCCGCGGAGGCGGCGCGGGACCCGGAAGGCGAGACGTAGACAACGACGGGAATGCGGGTCGCGATGATCTCCTGGACCATCTGCCTCATCGCGGTGTCGAGGCCGCCGGGGGTGTCGAGCTCGACCACGATCAGCGCGGCCTCCTTCTCCTCGGCCTTCTCGATGACGTAGGAGAGGTAGTCGGCGGTGACCGGGTTGATGGAGGCGGCGATCGTGGCCACCACGACTTCGCCGGGCGCATCCGCGGACACGGCGGACGCGGGAAGGCCCGCGCCGGCGAGCAACGCCAGGCAAAGCAGGATGTTCGACGCGGATCGATGCCTCATGGCGACCTCTTCCGGTACACGGCGAATTTCAGGTACCCGGTTTCCGGCACTCCCAGCAGAACCGGGTGGTCGGGGGGCTGACCCCCGACCGCCACCAGTTCAAGGTCCGCACGCGCTTCCGAAGCGGCGGCCCGGAGCGCCTCTATCCATTTCGCCACATCGACCAGCTGTGTGCAAGAAGACGTGGCCAGTATCCCACCGGGTGCGAGAACCGACAACCCCAGCCGGTTGATGTCCCGGTATCCCCGGATCGCGCCCTCGCGCCCTTCCCTCGACTTGGCGAAGGAGGGAGGGTCGAGGACGACCAGGTCGAACAGGCGGCCCGAGGAAGCCATATCGCGCAGGTCGGCGAACAGGTCAGCGCTCCTGCCTTCCCACCGGTTCGAGAAACCGTTACGGGCGGCATTGTCCCGGGCGGCGGAAACGGCCGCGTCGGAAGCGTCGACGGCGAGGACGTTCCCGGCGCCCCCCGCCAGCGCGAAGACTCCGAAGCCCCCGGTCGAGCAGAAGCCGTCGAGCACCCGCTTCCCGCGGGACAGGCCGCGGACGATCCTGCGGTTCTCCCGCTGGTCCAGGAAGAATCCCGTCTTCGGCCCGGATTCGACGTCGACCAGGAAGCGCAGCCCGTCGATCCCGATCTCCTCGCGGGGGTCGCCGCCGCCGGCGACCGTTCCTTTCCGGTCCGCAAGGCCCTCGCGTTTCCTCGCGCCCCCTTCCGACCTTTCGTAGAGGAGACGTGATGGAAACGTCTCCGAGAGGGCGTCAACGATCTCCGCGCGGGCGATCTCCATGCCGGCGGTCAGGATCTGGAGGCCAAGGATGCCGCCGAACCGGTCCACGACGAGGCCCGGAAGGAAATCCCCCTCGGAGTAAACGAGCCGCAGGGCGTTCTCGCCTCCCAGTCCCGCCTCGACCCTCCGTGTCCAGGCATCGGAGAACCGCTCAAGGAAAAACGGCTTCCCGGGAACGACCTCCCTCCTGGAAACGAGCCGCAGGGCGATGCGGCTTTCGAGGTTCAGCGTCCCGGTCCCCAGGGGCTCTTCCGCCCGCGAGGCCACGCGGACCCACTGCCCCGGGGCAAGGGCCGGCGGCAATTCCCGCAGGTCGTCGCCGAAGACCCAGAGGTGCCCCGAGCGGAGCCGCTCCTCGCCCTTCCGGCTCACGTGCACGACCGGCAGCGGCGCGTTCATCCTATAGGCGGAGGCGCTCCGCGAGGAGATCGAAATCGGAGAACACCTCCGTTTCCCGCGTCTGGTTCCGAAGGATATAGGCGGGGTGATAAGTGGGGAGCACCGGGATGCCCTCGAACTCGCGCCACTTCCCCCGGTCCCGTGTGATCTTCCCGGCGCTGTCTATCAGGAACTGCAGGGCGACACCCCCCAGCGTGCAGATCGCCACGGGCCGGATCGCGCGGATCTGCCGCTCGAGGAACGGCAGGCAGGCGGCGGCCTCCGCGGGGAGCGGGGCCCTGTTGCCGGGGGGGCGGCACTTGACGATGTTCGCGATGTAGACGTCGTCGCGCGACAGGCCGATGCGTGCGATCCACTGGTTGAGCCTGCGTCCCGCGGCGCCGACGAACGGCTCCCCCTTGCGGTCCTCCTCCTCCCCGGGCCCCTCGCCGACGAACATCAGGCGGGCCCCGGGGTTCCCCACTCCGAAAACCACGGTCTTCCGCCCTGGGCACAGGGCGCAACCGCGGCAGGAGGCCAGCTCGTTCCGGATCTCCTCCAGCGTCTCCTCCCCCGGCGGGCACTCCCGTTTCGCCGGGCTCGCGGCAGTCGCCGAAACGGGCTGGTGGTCCCGGCGCGGCACGGGGATGTAGTCGATCCCGATCTCGCGCAGGTAGGCCGCGACCATTTCAGCGGAGACCCGTCCCTTCATCTGCGGAGGAGCTTCCCGTTGAGCGCAAGCCAGACCCCCACGGCGATTCCGTCCTTCGTGGCCAGCGGAAGGTCCATGACTTCGCCGTCCGGGAAGAAGATCCGGACCTCGTTGTTGTCCGACTCGAAGCCTATGTCGATTCGCGACACGTCGTTCGCCACTATCGCGTCCAGGTTCTTCCGCCGCATCTTTTCCCGCGCGTTCTGCGCCAGGTCGTCGGTCTCCGCGGCGAACCCGACGAGAAGCCGGCTCCCCTTCTTCCTCCCCAGGCTCTCCAGTATGTCCGGCGTCGGGGCAAGCTCCACCTTGAGGCCGAAACCGTCCTTCTTGATCTTCCGGGACGAGGGCTTTTTCGGCCGGAAGTCGGCGACCGCCGCGCACATGACCACGACGTCGGCCCCCTCGGCCTCGCGCGTGACGGCCCCGAGCATCTCCTCCGCCGTCCGGACCCGCACGGTCGCCAGGAAGTGCGGGTCGGGAAGGGCGGTCGGGCCGGAGACAAGCGTAACCTCGGCGCCCAGCCGGCGCGCCGCGCGGGCCATCGCGAACCCCATCTTCCCCGAGGCCCGGTTGGAGAGGAACCGGACCGGGTCCATCGGCTCCGCCGTCGGACCCGCGCTCACGACGACCCTTTTCCCCGCCAGCGGCTTCTCCGACAGGATGATCCTGCCCATTTCGAGTATCTTCCCCACGTCCGCGAGGCGACCCGGACCCACGGTCCCGCAGGCGAGCTCGCCCTCGTCCGGCTCCACGAAGTGGAATCCCCTTTCGCGGAGCGTCGCCACGTTCTCCCGCACCGCCGCGGACGCGTACATCTGCGAGTTCATCGCGGGGGCGATCAGCACCGGGGCGGCAGTGGCCATGACGACCGTCGAGAGCATGTCGTCGGCGATCCCGTTGCGGATCTTCCCGATGATGTTCGCGGTCGCGGGGGCGATCAGCAGCAGGTTGGCCCGCTGGGCGAGCGAGATGTGGCCGATCTCCGACTCGGAAACCAGGTTGAACAGGTCCGTCACCACCGGGTTCTTCGACAGCGTCTGGAGGGTCAGTGGGGTTATGAACTGCGCACCCGAAGCCGTGAGGACCACGTGGACGCTCGCAGAGCCCTTATGGAGCTCCCGGACGATCTCGCACGCCTTGTAGGCGGCGATCCCGCCCGTGACGCCCAGGACAATCTCCTTTCCCGAGAATATGCCCATGGCTACCAGCCCCCCGTGAAGAATGGATTCGAGCGCTTCTCCTCGCCGACCGTCGTGGCGGGCCCGTGCCCGGGGAACAGGGCCGTGTCGTCGGGAAGAACGAATATCTTCTCCCGCACCGCGCGGATCAGCGTGTCGTAATCGCCCCCGGGAAGATCGGTCCTGCCGATCGAACCGGCGAAGATCAGGTCACCGACGAAAGCCATCTTCTCCCTTTCAAGGAGGTATGAAACGCACCCGGGGGTATGCCCGGGCGTGTGGACGACCAGGAACTCCAGGCCGGCGACCGCGACGCGGTCCCCCTCCTCCACCAGCGCGTCCGGGTCGGGCGTGTCCGGGATCCGAAGGCCGAACATCAGGCCCTGCGTGCGCGCCGACTTCATGCGCTTGACGTCCGCCTTGTGGATGCGGACCTTCGCCCCGGTCTTTTCCCGGAGAAGGGCCACCGCGCCCACGTGGTCGAAGTGGCCGTGCGTGAGCAGTATGCCGTCCACGGAGATCCCGAGCTTCCCGATCTCCCCCAGGATCGCCTCGCCGTCTCCCCCCGGGTCGATCACCGCCGCCTTGCGGTCGGCGACGTGCTCCACGATGTAGCACGCCACCGCGAGCGGGCCGACCTCCAGGACGTGGACGCGGACCCTCGGCGTTCGATTCACAGCTTGCCGCTCCAGGTGGAGAACAGGTCGGTGTAATGGACCGCGATTTCCTCCGCCGCACGCTTGTCCTCCGCCTCGACGCACAGGTGGAAGTAGGCCTCGTCCTGGCTCGGGTAGATGAGAACCCAGTCATCGCCCAGGAAGATCTTCACGCCGTCGATGAACTGGCTTGGCTTCCCCTTGGCGTGGGTCGCGAGGACCCGCATCAGCGCGCCCTTGTGCTCCCAGGCGCAGGGGATCTTCCGGTGCACGAACGCCGTCGGAGGGATCTCCCGGAGGACGTCGGACAGGGTGCGGTCCTCCCCCGCAAGCAGTTCCATCAGCTTCACGACCCCGAACATCCCGTCGAAGGCGGGCTGGAATCGCGGGAAGACGTACCCGCCGTTGCCGTCGCCGACGAACGACACGCCTTCCCGGGCGGCCGTCTCCATCAGGGAGCGCGGAAGCGTGCGTGTCCGGACGACGTCCATCCCGAACCTCGCCGCGATCTTCTCAAGGTTGCGGGAAGCCGTCACGGGCACGCCGACCAGCCCGCTTCTCTTCTTGCGGCACGAGAGCAGGGCGACCACCTGGAGGGCGACCCAGTCGGGGAGGATGTCGCCCTTCTCGTCGACCAGGAAGAGCTTCTCCGCCCCGGTGTCCAGCATCACGCCGAAGTCGGCAGATAGCGATCTCGCGATGGCCGTCAGGTGGTGGAGGCCCTTGTCGAACTCCTCCTGCGTCCGGGTGATCCTGGCGGAGTCCAGCATGGCGTTGAGGGCCACCGTCTCGACCCCCAGCTTCCCCAGGATGCGTGGGAAGATCAGCGCGGAGGACCCGTACGAATAGTCGATCACGACGTTGAACCCCCGGGCCTTGATCGCGGAAGCGTCCACGGTCTTGAGGAACCCGTCCACGTATGTGTCGAACCCTCCGACGGGGAATGAGATCTCACCGGTCTCCTCGATGTCGGCGCGCACGAAGTCCTCCCGGAAGAAGAGCGATTCTATGTTCTTCTCGAGCCCCATAGAGAGGTCCAGGCCGGTGTCGTCGAAGAACTTGAGGTCGACGAACGAGGGGTTGAAGGGGCTCTTGCGCGCATGGATGCCTCCCCGCTCGTCACGGTGGCTGCGGGCGAGGAACCGCACGACCGGCAGCGGCGTAACCCCGTAGTCGTGGACGTCCACCCCCACCGAGAGCATCCCCGTCATGATCGCCCGGTTGATCATCCTCGACACCTTGTGGCTGTCCCGACTGGTCGAGAGAACCACCTTCTTCCCGAAGGTCGCTGCG
>JAKALO010000129.1 GCA_021824125.1 Deltaproteobacteria bacterium
ACCTGTACGGCTTCACGCCAGGGTCTGTCTTCCCCGCCGCGATCCACGCGCCCGCCATCGTAGGATGCTTCACCTTCCCCTTGCACGAATTTGCGCGGACCCGGCGCTTGGAGGACATCAGGCGGTCACCGCCTCTCCGGCCTTCGCCTTCCGGGACCACCGGATCCGGGTACGGAACAGATCCCGAACTGCTTTCCCGAGCACGGCGTCCTCGACCGTGTCGAGCACCACGACCGGCTTGCCGTGGTCCTCCGAGTATCCTTCTTCCCGGACCTGCAACTGGATCTTGTAGGCGTTCCCGACCTCCTCGATGTGGATCTCCTTCGTCATCGTGCCGCCCTCTCTTTCCTAAAGTTCTCGGCCTGGGGACAGGTCGCAAAGTGCGGCGTCCCGTCCGGGTTGCACGGCATCCGGCCCTGCCGGTTGTCGACCTTCCTGACGTACGGCACAAAGTAGATCTCCGCGTTGCACCCGCGGCACTTCGACGGCGGGGTCCCCTCGGGGATCACCCACGGCGTTCGTACTTTCCTCATGATCCGAGCTCCTTCTTCTTCCGGTCGTAGATCTCCTGGAGTTTCGCCTTCTCGATCCCGGGGATCCGCTCGTCCTTAACGATCTCGCTCCAGACGGCGTTGAGGATCGTCATTTTCCCGGCCGCTTCCAGGAGCAGGGTGCGCCCCTTGATCAGTTCTGCGATCGGGTCCTTCGGAGGGGCGGGAGGATCATCCTTCTTGGCCGCGGGATCTGCGAACGGAAGCTCTCCCTTTTCCGGCGGGGTGGACTTCGACAGGTCGACGGGCGGGACGTCCGCGGTAGACGCCCCCTGCTCGGTACGGGAATCGGTCGACGTTCCGTTGCCCGGGCCGGCGACGGAGATCCCCGGCTTCACCGTTTCCGCTGGCTTCTCCTCTTTCTTGATCCCAAGGGCCTCCTCGGCGGAGATCTCGCCGTCCCGGATGGCGTTGAGCAGGCCGGTGTAGATCTTGAGATCCTCGGCCGTCAGTTCCTCCATCTTTTTCCCGGCGTGGGTTTCGAGTGCGTCCTTCTTGATACCGACCTCCTTGAACCGCGCGACGATGGCGCGAAGGCGGTCGTTCTCCTTCAATTGGATCGTGTACGCTTCGTGGAGGGCGGTTTTCTCGGTGCGGAGGCGATTCAGTTCGGCGTCGGCGAAGAGGATGGACTCAACTGTGTTCACATCTAAAGAAAAGGCAACGCGCTCCGGGATACTTTGCCCCAGACGGCTGCAAGTTGCGCGATACCTCAAATCAACATTCGCACTCTCAACGAATTCCTCCCACATCTTCTTTTCCTCGGCGGTCATCTCTCCTCCTTGTCGTGCTGCCTGCGGATATCCTCGGGGAGGCCATTGTTGGAAAACTCCTTCCACTCCCGCCCATCCAGTAGGCAACCGGCGGCTTTCTTGCCGACGCTCATCATCTGTGCGGTGTTCGTCGGGTACGAATAATCGAATGCCTCGCCAGTAACAACGTGAACCCATTTTCTCCGAGGGGTAGCGCCCGATGGCAATACAGTAGAGAAATCATCAGGACACCATTCCCCCCACTGCTTGAAGAAGAACGGCACTCCCGCCGCCTGACATTGATCGCGTAGGGATCGCGGCCAGTCCGGGTGCATCGGTCGCGCACCGGGACCGGACTCGCCGCCGCAGATGACCCAATCGAGTTTTACCCCTGCGTCTCCGCTATCCCATCCGTCGTCGAAACGTCCGCGCAGGGCGTCTATTTCGACATCGAGAGGAGCCATCCCTTCTGCTATTTCGGCAGGACCGTAATGGCGAACCGCCTTCGTAAGATCGACGGAGCCGATGCAGGGTTCGATCGACACGAACCGCTTCACCGCCGGGGTCTGCAACAGGATCGGGATGCGCAGGTCGGCCATCCCTTGATTCTCGGCGGTGACGCCGAGCCAGAGGTTAGTGAGGATTTCGGCATAGTCATCAATAAATTCTTTCATCCGCCTCGGACGCTTCGTGAGGACCATAAAAGTGTGACGGCGGCAACGCTTAATCATCCTGAACACGCTACATATATCCGATGACGGCACGTCCTCATGGAATAGGTCCCCCATCGAGCAGACGAAGATCCTGCGCGGCTTCTTCCAGCGGAGGGGCTGGTCGAGACGGGAAGGGTGAAATCGAATTTCACGAAACAATTCTTCAGAAGCTCGCCGCGCCATCGTGGTCGGAACCGCCGCATTGTGCAAATGCGGGAACCGCTTCGCCATCTGCTTCGCGTAGCAGTTTGTACAGCCATCCGATACCGGAGTGCAACCGGTGATCGGGTTCCACGTGGCGTCCGTCCATTCGATGAGGGAGCGGTCAGCCATTATTCCTTCTCCTCGGATTTATTCGTCTCAGGGAACGGAATAACCTTGAACCCGCGCCGAGTATCCTCCGCGATGGCCTCCTCGCAATACCAACACTCGCCGCAATCCTTATCGCCGTCCATCACGCGCACCCTGATGACTACGCCGACGTGATCCGGCTTGCAGAATCCATCGCAATTCATGAGGCCTCCTTTATCGGGCGGGCGATCGAGGGGGGAGGCCATCAGGGCTCCAGCTCCGGAAGCGAGACGTCGACCAGGAACCGCATGGCCATCGCTCCTACCTGCACGGCCTCCTTGACCAGGGCTTCCGGATCCCGCTCGACGGCCTTCTTCCAGACCTCCTCCTTCAGCTCGTCGAGCTCCTCGAGGATCACAGCGTATCCTTCGTGGGCGGAGTGGAAGGCTCCGTTCATGGACGTCGCCCGGGCAAATTCCCGGATGATCAGCGAGATCGCCTTATCGGCTCGATCGAGTTCCTTTATCGACCTGACGCGCTTCAGGTCCTCGAGTTGCTCGTTCATGCCGCCGCTTCCTCTCCGGCCTTCTTCTCCTTCTTCACCCGGATCCGGGACCGGAAGAGTCCGCGGACTGCCTCGCCGAGTTCCTTGTCGCTGGCGGTGTCCAGGACCACGACCGGCTTGCCGTGGTTCTCCGCGACGTCATCCTTAAAGACCTGCAGCTGGATCCTGTAGGCGTTCCCGATCTCGTCGATCACCACGCTCTTTTCCATGGAGTCTCCTTTTTTGTTTTGTGGGCGGTCCCGGGGTAGGTTCCTTTAAGGGCTTTCAACCGCCCGCCCGACCCGTTGCCCCACGGGTTGCCCATGGCATCCCCGGAACCAGTTGCAGGTGTCGTCTCCCTCACGGGATGCACCCGCAAATCAGAAGGGCCCTTCATCCTCGATCGCCCTCAGCAGTACGTCTGCCTCCACAACGGTCAGGTCCTTCGTCGAATCCTTCCCGAACCGCTCCTTGATCGTCGTCTTGATCCAGTCCTCCGTGACGGCCTTCTCCCGCGCCACGGCGAAGAGCTTCTTTCGGAGCGCATCGGAAATAGGAGGGGAAACCGCCGCCGGTTTCTTGGGTTCCGGCCCTTCTCCTTCGTCCGCGCCGGGCTCTCTCTCCGCGCCCGGTTCGATGACCTCGCCAGTCTCTGCGTCCACAGTTACCGTCCCGGTCGCTTGGTCCGACGGCGTGATTGCTTCTCCATTGAGGGTGGGGCCGGCGGCGTCCTCGATCTCGTCGTGCCGGTCGTCCGGCGCCGGCGGGAGGGCGGGGAGGGCCGGTTGCCCCGGCATCAGGGCGGAGATCGCGTCCCGCTGGCGTAGTTGCGCGGCCATCTGGGCGTCCCCCTCGAACGAGAACACCCACATCGGTTTCATCACCGTCTTCTGGTCCGGGGTGTTGATCGACGTGGGCATGAGCGTGAGCCGGCAGGGGACGTAGGAGATCCGCCGGAGCAGCGACTGGTCGATCGTCTCTGGGAACGCCGGATCCCCGCCGAGCTCGTTCATGAAGCTGTTCGTCCGGATGATGTTATGGAGCGACCCGGTGTCGATCTGGAAGCATCCCTGCACCTTGATCTTGTGGAGCGCAATCATAAGCGAGGCCCGCGGCGCGCACCCGGCGCCCAGGTGATCGCAGGGGCAAGTCGCGGAGAACTGCCCGCCGGTCTTCTCGTCGATGCGGGTTGCCGTCTGCCCGTCGCCCCGGCAGAAGAGGCGCGGCCCCTTGTAGTATTTCAACGCCTGCGGGAACACCAGCGCCCGGTTCTCGGTGGGGAAGAAGAACTCGAGCGACTTCGGCTTTTCCCCGTACTCCTTGATCAGCGCCTCGTGGATGCCCGGTGGGTAATCCTCCGGGCCGTCGAACACGAAATGGTCGGTCTGCACCGGGTACGAGCAGAACTGGCAGATCTCCTCGTTCGGGTGATTGTCCTTGCGGCACTTCACGTTCTTGCTGGCGATCGGCTTCTTGATCCCGAGCCGGATCTTCCCCAGGCGGGTCAACTGCACCGTCTGCGACAGGTTCATGATCTGCGTCGTGTGAACCCGCGGGGTTGTGAAATTGTAAACGCGCGCTGTTCGGGCCATGCTATTTTTCCTCCTTCGGCGCATTGAGCGCCCGCATCTTGAAACCGCTCTCGGCGATCACGTTGAATACCGATCTCCCGGGGGCAACCTGGATGAACGGCAGGAACACCTCCTCGGGTTTGGCCATCTGCAGATCCACGAGCGCCATTTGCGCGCGCACCCAGGCGGAAAGCTGGCGCCATACGATCCGCGTGGCCATGTCGTGGATCTTCTCCTCGTTCTGTCGTGCCCTCGGTCCGAGCTCGCGCTTCAGGAGTACCTTCATGGGGGCGATCCGGGCAGGAAGCTCGACCGGCAATTGAGTCCCGTTGACGTCGATCGAGAAGTACAACCCGAGCAGAGACCTGTTCGGCCCGTAATCCTGCCGGACCTGCGTGGCGCCGCGCATCGTGATTTCGTCGATGATTTCCTGCACGGAGCGGGACGGCGAAACCGTCGTGTGCTGCAGATAGATCCTCTTCATGCGACCTCCTCTTCTCCCTTCGGCATCGGTTCGGCGCGCACCTGGCGGCCGTGATCGCAAGCGAACCACACGGGGCAGTACCGGGCGCACCGCACGTCCACGCCCGCGTCGTTCCTCCACCGCTCGTGATCGGAGCAGGCCGGCGGCATCTCGTTTTTCTCCACGGCCTCCACCAGCGCCTTGTTCCGCGCCTGGTAGAAATTCACGACGGTCTCCCGGTCGAACAGGGCGACCGGGAACATATAGATCTGGCGGTCGAGGCCGCAGGACTTCGCCGTCTGCTGCGTGTAATCCCGGACGGTGAACTGCGCCTTGTACCGATCGACCTGGTACCCCATGTCCCGCATCATCCAGGCGTACCGGGAGCACTGCATCCGAAGGTCGAAATCGTCCGGATCCCGGAGCGCCCACTCCTTGCGGGTCTTCTCCTGGCCCTTCTTCTCGCCCCCCTTGTAGAACTCGCCCGTCGGGACGTCGATCTTGTACTTCCCCTGCAACCGGACGATTTTCCAGGCACCGGCAGTCTTGTAGTCGAGCATCTCGTGGACCCCGTCCTCCTCCTCGTAGAAGTCGAAGATGCCCGTGGAGTCGGGATCCTCGAGGCCCTCCTCGACCAAGGCATCGGGGAGATCCAGTTTCTGGTGCTTCAGGTGGTGGAACGTCCCGAGCAGAGCGAAGGCGCGATCGCAGGGCCGCTCGCTGAACGGCGTGGTGATCTTCAAATACTCCAGCCGAGTCCCGTTGAGCGCCTGCGTCGTGGAGATCTTCTTCTTCCACGTCCGCCGGCCGCGGGCGAACAGGATGAGCGTCGGCCGGGAAATGCACCGCTCGGTCATCCGGCAGCCGCCCTTCTCGATGCACTTCTCGATCGGGATCTTCTCCCCGTCGGGGCATTCAAACGATGTCCAAGGCATCCTCTTCCCCCTCTGCTCTCGCGTCCTCAACGCACGAGCATTTTTCCAGCGGCTTCCAGCACCATTCGCATAACCGGCCGGCCTCGACCTGGACGGGCGTCCGAGCGCGGGCAGCAAGGTCTCTCACCCTTGGCGACCGGAGCGTCATCCCTTCGCCACCGGCAGCGGGATCGGATGCGCGACGTACGTCCTTCTCCGCGTCCTCCGGCACGATCCGACCTTGCAGGCCCCCAGGATCAACGCGAGCGCGAGGAAGAGGACGGCGACGTGCCACGATTTCCACCACGGATCGACGGCGCCGGCCAGCGACGCCACGGCGGTTCCGAGACAGAAGAACTGCGCTTTCGTGAGGGAAAGGCGGCGCTTCTCGCGCCGGGAATCGTCGGTCTCTATCAGGGATTCGATCTTCATGACGCTCTCCTTTCTTTGTCGATCACCTTTGTGAATATCTCCGCCTTCTCGCGGTAGGACTCTCTGGCCTCGTCCGTCAGCGGCTCGAATCCCCGTGCGGCGGCGGCGTGGAACAGGGGATCGACGGGAACGTGTCCCTCCGGCGCGCGGGATCCACGCGGCTCTGCGGGATCGTCGCAGGCGCATCTCTCATTCGGGCGACGGCAACCGGGGCAAAATGGGGAGGGCATGTCAGGTCGCCACCTTTATGGCGAATCGGGGCCAGAAATTGTTCAGCAGATTCCCGGTCGTTCGATCG
>JAKALO010000130.1 GCA_021824125.1 Deltaproteobacteria bacterium
TCCTGCCATCCTCATGCGCAAGAGTTCCCCGAATCCGAAGATCCCCGTCAGGGCATTGTTGAAATCGTGCGCGATGCCCCCCGCAAGGGTGCCCACCGCCTCCATCTTTTGGGACATGAAATACTTCGCTTCAAGCTCCCTGTGTTCGGTGATGTCACGGCCCATGCCGGTGATCCCCACGATATTTCCGCCTTCGTCCTTCAACGTAACGCTTAAAAACTGGTACAAGGTGGAGCCTCCGTGGGCATCGAGCAGCCGGAGCTCCGATTGCGCTTCGCCTTCCTCGATGCACTTCCGGATGGAAGCAATCAAGGAAGGCCGGTCCTCCTTGACGACAAGTTCAAGAATCGGCCTGTTTTTAAGCGATTCCGGCGCAAGGCCAGTCGCAACCTCCGCGGTCTTGTTCCATTTGACCAGGTTGGCATCCAGGTCAATCATGAAAAAGATGTCCGGAATCACCGCCATGATGGCTTCCTTCTCAATGAGCGCCTTTGAAACCTTCGTCTCGGCGCTCTTGATCTCCGAAACCATTTCTGACAGCTGTTTCTTCTTCTTGCCCAGCTTGATGTTCATAACGAGGAGGCTAGCCGCAATCCCGACGAGCAACGACAGGAGCACCGCAGTCGCCGTGATGACCTCCACTTCTTTTTTACTGTAACCGGCCAGGAGATGGTTGCCGAACCACTGGTGATGGATACGGTCGTATTCGCCGCTTGCCCGGACCTTTCGGATCCCCTCGTTAAGGAGGTCCAGAACTTCCCTGTTTCCTTTTTTCACCACCATCGAATAGCGGAGAATCCTCAAGGGATTCCCAACGATCTTGATCTTGTCCCCGATGCGTAACTCCTGGGCCATATACGTCACGACCTGCTTCGGATAGACAAAGACATCCACATCTCCGTGAACGAGAAGGTAGAACGCCTCGGTTGGTGTGTCCACAAGGCGAAGGTGGATTTCCGGATACTGTTTCAAGTAGAGATGGGAAATATGCTGCCGAACGGCAGCGACCGACTTCCCTTGCAGCGATTCGAAGCCGTTGATGTTTTCCTGATCCGCACGGGTGAAGATCACTTCGGGCATCTCGATTATGGGATCGGTGAAGTCGAGAAATAGTGACCGCTCCTCGCTATAGGCCGTATCGTGGATGAGGTCGGCCTTGCCGGTTTCGAGCCATTCGAGCACTTCCGAATACCGGGAGGAGTGTATATACACGGTATCGGCGCCGACTGCCTTGGCAACCGCCGACGAGATGTCGCGGGCGAAACCCGTTAAATCCCCCTTGCCGTCCAGGATATTTATGGGAGGGAAATTGTTGGAGGATGCAACCACGAACTTCCGGATTTGCGTGTCGACGCCGGCGGCGGGCGGAGGCCGGTCCGCTCCGGGAGCCGGGGGGGCCGTCAGCAAGAACAAGCCTGCGATCGCAAGCACCGGAAAGCATTTGCTGATACCTGCACCCACCTTCCTACACTCCCGGAAAATACATAAATATCAATACAGTACGACTACAGGCATTAAGAATGCAGATATTGCCGCCAAGCGTGGGGGCTCAATTTCCATCCTCCTTCCCCAGGGCATGCCGAATAACGTGGCTCAGTTCCGCGAGCTTGTACGGCTTCGCGATCACGCCCACGAAGCCGTACTCCTTGTAGCCGGCCATTACCGGGTCGTTGGAGTAGCCGCTCGACACTATGATGCGGGCCTCCGGGTGCTTCTCGAGAATCCGGGAAGCGGTTTCCCTCCCGCCCATGCCGCCGGGGATGGTAAGGTCCAGGATCACCAGGTCGAACGCCCCCGGCCCTTGCGCCGCTTCCTCGAACATGGAGATCGCTTCCTCGCCGTGCCGCGCAAATTCCGGCTTGTACCCCAGATGCGTGAGCATGTTCCCGACCACGTCCCGGACCAGGTCCTCGTCGTCCATCAGGAGAACCGTTGCGCTGCCCGGCAAGGCGATGGCTGCGGGGGGCCTGCCGACCTCCCGCAATCCCTCCCCGGTCGCCGGCAGATAGATCTGGAACGTCGTTCCGGCGCCAACCGTGGAGCGCACGAATATATTCCCCCCGTGGTTCTTCAGGATCTTGTAGCAGATCGTAAGTCCCAGCCCGCTCCCCGTATCTTTAGTCGTGAAATAGGGATCGAAGATCTTCGGCAGGATGTCGGCTGCGATTCCGGTCCCCTCGTCCGCCATTTCGATCTTCACGTAGTTCCCGGCGATGACGTTCGGGATCTCCCCGTCCCGGACCCTGGCGTTCTCCATGGACACACGGAGGTTGCCGCCGCCAGGCATCGCTTCGACGGAATTGATCGCCAGGTTGTGGAAGACCTGCCCCAGCTGCACCCCGTCGGCGTACACGGCCCAGATCTCCTCCGGTTTCCGTAACTCGCACCGTACGCCGGTACCGCTGAGAGCGAACCCGACCGCGTCCCTCAGCACCTCCTCCAGGGAGATCTCCTTGCGGATCGGCTTTCCTCCCTTGGAGAAAGCGAGCAGCCGGGTGGCGAGATCCTTCGCTTTCAGGGTGGCCTTCTCCGCCTCCTCGAGCCGCCCGTTCGCCGGATTGTCGGAGGACGCCATCTCCTTCGCAAGGGAGATGTTCCCGAGGATCCCGGTCAGGAGGTTGTTGAAGTCGTGCGCGAGGCCTCCGGCGAGAACACCGAGGGATTCCAGCTTTTTTCCCCTCAGCAACTCGTCCTCCATCCGCACCTTTTCCGTGACGTCCCGGAAGATGTGAACCGATCCTGCCGGTCTACCCGACTGTTCCAGGATCGGCTTGTCGCTTGCCTCGACGAGTCGCTTTTCACCCAGGCGGGACACCAGGGTCCGGATACCGGGGGCCGACAGGCCGCCCGGTGATGCGGTACCTGCCCCCGCCCGGTCAAGGCGGAACACCTCATCTATCGATTTACCCAACACTTCCTTCGACGGCCACCCGGTTATGGTTTCCGCGACTTCGTTCATGAGGCGGATTTTACCTCCCGTGTCCGTGGAGATTACACCGTCCGTGATCGACTGGAGCGTCACCTGGGCTCGCTCGTTCGTATCCCAGAGCTCCCCCAGCGCCTTGCGGAGCGAGGACACCGGGTACAGGAAGAACATCGTCAACGCGATGCCGCTGAACAGCGTGCTCGCCGCGCCCAGCGCCGCCGTCTTCCGCACAAGCGGGCGGAGGGATGCGCGGATCTCCATCCGTCCCACCAGGTTTCCCGCATCCCACACGGGGTATGACCGCGAGGCGACCGGCCACGGAAGATCCCCGGGGGGATTCATCGCGACGATCCCGCGGAGATCGTGGACGATCCGGCACTCGGGAATCGCAAGCGCGTCGTATCCCTCCAGGACGTGCTTCAGGCGGATCTCGTCGAACTGCCACATGAGGGGGTTCGCGGCCACGAAAAGCGAAATCTTGCGCGCGTTGATCTCCGCCTCCTTCTCCAGGGTGACGCGAAGGGATTGCCAGGAAAGGGCGAAGTAGGTCGCGGGAAGGCCGATTGCGAAAATCAGGCCGATGATGCACGCCAGCACGACCGTATAACGGGGGATGTTCCTGCTGCGGATCACGCCGTCATCTTCCCTTGTCTACCCGCACTGGGACCAACCCCGCCCGTGACAGGATGGCCGCCCCTTTTCGGGACCGCGCGTACCCGATGAAGCGCATGGCGGCATCGGAGGACGCCTTCCCCGTGATGAAGATAAACTCCTTTTGGTGCGGGTAGGTGCCGTCGGCGAGCGACTTCCTGGTCGGAATAACCCCGTCGAGCGGCAGAACCCGTATTGAGCGCTCCTCCTGCGTCGCCATAGGCAAGGTCAACGCCCCGAACGCTCCGGGGGTAACATTTATGGTGGAAGCGCATTCATGATCGTTCATCGCGTAGAACATGCCCACCCGTTGCATAGCGGCGTTCACGGCGGCCGCCATATCCTTCGAGATCGCCCGCAGGACATCCACGTCGGATTCACCCTCCGGCCGCAGGATCAGGCGGATCGGCGACCCGTCGTCCCAGGTCGTCTTCCTCCCGGCGTAGATGTCGACCACCTCCCGGAGAGTAATACCGTCCGCCTTGACGTCGCGGTGGACGCCGAAGACGAACGGCACGCGAGCATACAGAACGGCCGCGACGCCTGCGTTCCGTTCCTCGTCCTTCAAGGGCCGGCTGCCCACCCCTATGTCCAGCTTCCCCGCGATGACCGCCCTGATGCTTCCCCCCGTGCCGAGGATCGGCAGCACCTCGACACGCACCTGGGGATTGGCCTTCATGAAGGCGTCCGCCAAAAGCCGGATGCTCATCAGGGAGGCTCCAGTTCCGCTGATGGTGACGACCTGGGCCGCCGTCGCCGGGACGGCGGACAGGATGGAAAGCAGGAGGGCGACCGGGAACCACCTGCTCTTCCGTTCGAGACACTGTCGAAGATATGAGGGAAAAAGGGCGACTAAGGTGCTCATGCGATCGGGCCTCGCTGTTGCTCATCGCTCGATGAACGTTTCAGGCCGACGAGGAGCTATCACCTGGACATATTACCAATTTAAATCTACATCAATTCCGCTTGCGGCGCATCCGCATATTAATCGGCATGCAATAATGACCATCCTTCGAGGGAACCCGGTATCGAACGCTGTACCAGCCTGATGGAACGCAAGCGTTTTCCGCAGGTTTCCCGGGATTGTGGATGGTGGTATTGTGCCTTATGGCAAAAGCCAAAGCCGCGTCAAAATACACGATTCGCGTTCCAGCGGTCGACGGTTCCTTCGCGATGCACGTTCGCGTTCCGCGTGGACCGATGCGCCTGGGGGACATCGTTCCCCTCGCCCGGAACATTGCGGAATTCCAGGGTGAGCGTTCGATCGCGTTCGTAAAGAAGGAGGGACGGGAAATCTCCTGCAAGGGGGGGTGTGGGGCGTGCTGCCGCCAGCTCGTTCCCATCAGTGCGCCGGGAGTGGCCAGACCGGGACGTCATGCGCATTCTGCTAAAGGAATTGGGTGTTACAGAAGCCGAGTCGCGCTTAGGCCTTGCCGATCCCTTCCAGGAGCCTATTCGCCGCGGCGGCGAAGAAGAACTGAAGCTCCTCGACTGTCACGGGGCGGATCATCCGCGGAAGGATTGACAGCGTTGCGGCCTTGGAGAAAGCCACCGCCAGCCAGTAGTCGTCCATGCCGACATGCTTCTTCCTGGCGATCCCGATCAGCCGGGGAAGCGGGAGGATCTCGCGGTCGATGAAGAAAACGTCGATGAAGTCCTTCGGATCCGCCCGGTCGAAGAGCGCCGAGAGCTTGTTGCAGGCGATGTCGGTGGGGTTGTCGACCGCGACGTCCCAGGGCGGGAACCGCCTGACCGGCTCCAGGCGATAGGGAGAGTCGAGCGCGAAGTCGATGCGGACTATCTCCGGGCCCGCCTCGATGTGCGCCTCCAGAAAAGTCCGGAATTCGCAGCGGACCACCACCTTCGCGCTCAGGTCGGCGGCGATTCTTTCAAGGACCGGCAGGACGCGGGAAACGGCATCCGGTACCTCGGTGAAAAAATCCAGGTCTTCAGACAATCGGTGCCGCAGATAGAAAGCGGAAAGAGCCGTCCCCTCCGTCAAACAGAAGATGTCCTTCAACTCCGTTTCCGATATCTTCCGGAGGATCTCTTCCTGGAAGTCGGTGAGGATCTCCATGAAGGCTACGCCGCTGTGCGGAAATAGATCTCCCAGAGCCGGCGGACATCGGACCGCAGGGAGAGGCGGTGCAGGTACTCGCGGATCACCCGAAAAGGGATGCTCCCCACCTCGCGGGCTGTTCCTTCGTTGAGAAGACGGGAAAGATAAAGCACGAAGAACTCCTCCGTCCTCCAGCGCTCCTCGGGGACCGCGTAGTCCCAGAGAAGATGCGGGTAAACTTCGATTTCATGCAAGGTTTTTCCCATGAGGCAATACTACACCCGAAAGGAGAACCCGCACAAAGCCCGATGACCATGCATGGCCGGTCGGCCCGTTTCCTGAAACCCCCTCGGGTCTCCCCACCACCCCCTCAAGCCGCTTATGCCTGAAAATAAACTTTAATTACTTTGTTTATCAAATAGTTACCGCCATGCCACAATCACACATTCCGTGGGTTTATGGAGGTTTTGTATCGCTTCCCAGGATTTCAGCCATAAATGAGCCACTCGGATCATTACATGCTACCCTTTCGGTATACGTGAGGAAGTTCCTGGAACTGATCGACAAGGTGGCCCATGAAAATGGAGGTGGCCCATGAAAAAGATTGAGTATCCGCTCACGATCCGCCGTCTGTCGAAGGCGGAAGGGGGAGGCTGGCTGGTGGAGTTTCCCGACCTCCCCGGATGCATCGCCGACGGAGAGACGATCGAGGAGGCGGTGGAAAACGGCTCGGACGCGCTGCGATCCTGGCTGGCCACCGCAAAGGAGTTCAAGGACCAGGTCCCTGCTCCCTCGGCGGGATTGAGCGGGAAATGGGTCCAGCGGGTCCCGAAAAGTCTTCA
>JAKALO010000131.1 GCA_021824125.1 Deltaproteobacteria bacterium
GGGCGGCGCCCCGGTTCGGGAAATCCGGCTGCCGGCGGGGGAGATGCGGCAGCCGGTCCTTCATGCCTTCCACCTACAGGGCTTCCTTCCCCCGCTCGCCCGTCCGGATACGTACGACCTCCTCGAGGTCGTATACGAAGATCTTCCCGTCGCCGAACTTTCCGGTATGGGCGGCGGTCACGATCCGCTCCACCACCGCCGGCACCGATTCGGCCGGAACGGCGACCTCGACCTTGATCTTGGGAAGGAAATCCACCACGTACTCGGCCCCGCGGTAGATTTCCGTGTGTCCCTTCTGCCGGCCGAACCCCTTGACCTCCAGGACGGTCATCCCGGTGATCCCTATCTCGCTGAGCGCTTTCTTCACGTCTTCCAGCTTGAACGGTTTCACGATGGCTTCTATTTTTTTCATGGGGGGCCTACCTTCTTTCGACCAATTGGAAATTGGGATAGGCGGAGTTTCCGTGTTCGTGGTAGTCCAGGCCTTCGATCTCCTCCTCCTCGCTCACGCGGATGCCGTTGGAGAGGAGCTTCGACACGAACCAGAAGGCCATCGAGAGGGCGAATACCACCACGGCGATGAGCGCGACTCCCAGGATCTGGGGGCCGAGCTGGGCCATGCCGCCGCCCAGGAAAAGCCCGGGCTTGGCCGCAGCCGCCGCCGGGCAGACGGTGGGATCGGCGAACAGGCCCAGGGCTATGGTTCCGAACACCCCGTTGGCCAGGTGAACCGCGGTCGCGCCCACCGGGTCGTCGATCCGGATCCTGTCGAAGAAGAAGACCGCCAGGACCACGATGATGCCCGCAAGGATGCCGATGATGAGCGAGCTGGGGACGCTTACGAAGGCGCAGGGAGCGGTGATCGCCACAAGGCCCGCGAGGCAGCCGTTCAGGGCCATCCCGAGGTCGGGTTTCCCCAGGAGCATCCAGGCCGTGATCATTGAGGAGAGCGTGGCGGCCGCGGCCGCTATGTTGGTGGTGGTGGCCACGTGGGCGATGGAGAGGCCGTCCGCGGCCATGGTGGAGCCGGGGTTGAATCCGAACCAGCCGAACCATAAAACGAACACGCCTATCGCGGCCGAAGTCATGCTGTGGCCGGGAATTGCGTGCACCTTGCCGTCCGGGCCGTACTTGCCGATCCGGGGGCCGAGCATGATGATGCCTGCCAGGGCCGCCCAGCCGCCGATGGAGTGGACGACCGTCGATCCGGCGAAGTCGAGGAAGCCCTTGCTCGCGAGCCAGCCGCCGCCCCAGATCAGGTGCCCGCCGATGGGATAGATGACCCCCACCATGAAGAGCGTGAAGATGACGAACGCCTTGAACTTGATCCGCTCGGCCACCGCTCCCGACACGATCGTGGCCGCGGTTCCGGCGAAGACGAGCTGGAAGAAGAACTTCGCCCATAGCGGCACGCCCGTCCAGTTGAGCGCGTGGTACACACCCTGGTAGACGTCGCCCGTGGCCGGGCTGTTGTCGGCCCCCGTGGCGAAGAAGAGGCCCTTGAGTCCGATGAGCCAGTTCCCGTCACCGAACATGAGCCCGAATCCCAGGACCAGGAACGCGATGGAGGAGACCGCGAACACCACGAAGTTCTTGAAGAGGATATTGACGGTGTTCTTGGCCCGGCAGAACCCCGACTCCACCAGCCCGAAGCCCAGGTTCATGAAGAAGACCAGGAATGCGGCTATCATCACCCAGATGGTGTCCATGGCTATCTTCTGGTTGGCGATGGAGTCGGCCATCTCCTTGGTGAAGGCGGGCGCCGGAGCCGTCGTGGCGGCCTCGGCGGGCGCGGACGCGGCGACTCCCGGCGCCGCGGGGGATTTGGCCTCCTCCGCGGAGACGGCCGTTGGCGAAGAGGCGAATAGGACCAGTGTGGCAAGGAGGCAGAGCATAATCGTCCACCTGCCTGTTGCGAATCGAATCATGGTTTTGCTCCTTTCCGGCCCGATATAGAGCGGCGCCGGGGATCTTGTTTGCCGCGGGACCTGCCCGACGGCCCCGTCCCGTGGGACGGGTGTCGGGTCCTACGGGAAGTTGATGTCGACCTGGACGGTCCAGGTGTCCATGTTGGTTCCCTTCCCGAAGAGGTCCTTGTTGTTGTAGACGTCATATCCGAGGATGACGCTCGTGTTCTTGGCGAAGGCCCAGGAGGCGCCGAAGCTCAGGGCGCCCAGCCCGCTCTCCCCCCCCTGGTAATCCACGGCGAGCCAGAGCTTGTCGGAGATTTCCGTCATCGTGCGGTCCCAGGAAAGCAACAGGCCCTTCTCGTCGGACTTCAGGTTGCCGCTCGCATCCACTTCTTCAGTGACGAGTACCTTCTTGTTCCCTACGTAGTATCCCGCCGAGAGGCGCCCCACGACCGGGAGGGTCTTGGCAATGAGGCCGTAGGCGAGGTCCTGGTTCGTGGCGAGTTCCCCCTTGCGTGCGTCTCCGGACTTGGTCCCGATGTTGTACATGCCGACCGCGATCGCCGGTGATCCCTTGAACCAGGCGTCCTCGGGAGTGCCGACCTTGCCGTGCCCGTAGAGGGGGTACTTGTCGGCGTTGCCGCCTTGGGTAATCAGGTCGAAGCCGACTTCGGCCTGGATCTTGGCGAAGGGAAGAATACCCACGGTCGGTCCGATCACCCAGACCGGTGCTGTCCTGCTCCCGTCGTCGTTGTTTTTGGCGCGGGCGTAAGTGTCGATGTTCAGGTGGACCGTCTTGTACCCCTGGATGTCGGTGGACGGGATCCAGATCTGCGTGGACGGCGTCGCCAGGGCCGATCCCGCCGGAAAGGCGCACAGCAATGCCACGGCTAATGCAATGCGGATCGAGCTGCAAAGCTTTGGATTGGTGTTCATCGTTTCATCCTCCGTTGGAAATAGGTGTCGGCGGAGGATAGAGCACGGGGCGTGCCATCGGCGGAATCAGAAGGTGCGGTTTGCCCGTGAGACCTTGACAGGCCTGGAGAAAAAGGCGTCCGGAGATGGCGCGGAGGCCCCGGGCCACTGCCCGGGGGCCACGACATTATTGTCGTGTTTGCGACAACAACGCAAAATCAAGACTCAAAAACAGGTCAAAAACAGGGACGTTCTTAAAAACTCCGGAAGATGGTTCGATGGAACCACTCGTGTTTACGGATACACCCTCTGATTTGGCGGGGAGAGAACTTTTTAAGAACGTCCCTGTTTTTGATTTTTCCAGGGGGAGGCGAGGGAGTGCTTCTTCATCTTGTAGGCGACCTGGCGTGGGGTCCAGCCGAGAAGGCGTGCCGCGCGGGCGATCACCCATCCCGTGCTCTCCAGCGCCTTCCGCAACTCCTCCTTCTCCATTCCCAGCAGGTACTCGGCTCCCGGCCGGGATTCGTTGGGACCGCCGGGGGAGGCGTGGAAAGTCGTCGCGGAGATACCGGGACCGGGGGGCGGGCCGGCGGATTCCTGCGCCGGGAACGTCCGGACGGGTCGGGGAAGATCGGGGATGTGGACGACGGAGGATTTCGCCAGGACCACCGCGCGCTCGACGAGGTTCTCCAGTTCGCGGACGTTTCCGGGCCACCGGTACTCCATGAGAAGGTCGAGGACCCCGGGCGAGAAGGAGACGTTCTTGCCGTGCTCCTTGTTGAACCGCTCCAGGAAGTGCTCCGTAAGCGGGATGATGTCCTCGCGCCGGTCCCGCAGGGGCGGAAGGTAGAGCGGGATCACGTTCAGGCGGTAGAAGAAATCCTCCCGGAAACGTCCCTCCTCGATCAGTTTTTCCAGGTTGGCGTTAGTGGCTGCGATGATCCGCACGTCCACCGAGACGGTCCTGTTTTCCCCGAGCCGCTCGAACTTCTTCTCCTGCAGGACGCGCAGGAGCTTGACCTGCGTGGAGAGGGGAATGTCCCCGACCTCGTCCAGGAAGATCGTGCCCCCGGCGGCCTGCTCGAATCTGCCTTTCCTCTCCTCGATGGCCCCGGTGAAGGCGCCGCGCTTGTGGCCGAACAGCTCCGACTCGAGCAGCGTCTCCGGTAGAGAAGCGCAATTCACGGTCACGAAGGGGTCTTCCGCCCGAGGGCTGGCCAGGTGGATCGCCCGGGCGACCCGTTCCTTTCCGGTCCCGCTCTCCCCACGCAGAAGGACCGTCGCCCGTGATGGGGCGACGCTTAGAACGGACGCGAAGACCTCCTGCATCCGCTTGCTCTGGCCGACGATGTTCTCGATCCGGTATGTCTTGCGGATCGTCTTGTCGAACTCCTGCCGCTGCCGCTGGAACTCCTCCTGGAGCCGGCCTATCGCCGCATGGAGCTTGAGCGCCTGGCCGATGAGGCACCCGACGACCGTGAGAGTGCGGGCGTCACCCTCCAGGGACTGGGTCCCGGCCCGGCCGATCCTCTCCGCCGTCAGCACGCCCAGCGTCTCGGCGCCGATCTTGATGGGCACGGAAATGTAGGAGAGGGCCTCGCCACGCGTCTTGCCGTGCGCGCGCGTCTTGTCCAGGAACGACGGTTCCTGCCGGACGTCGGGGATGGCGATCGGGCTCCCCGACTTCATCGTCTTCCCGACGATCCCCTCCCCCCAGACGTAGCGGGCCCGGCCGCGCTCCTCGGGAGTGTAGCCGGCCGACACCTCCATCCGGATCTCCCGCGTGGCCGCGTCGGGGAGCAGGATCGCCGAGCGGTCGAAACCCAGGATGCTCTGCAGCGTGCGCAGGGAGGTCCCCAGGGCGCGGGGCAGGTTCTGCGTCGAGGTGAGGATCTTCCCCACCTCGTAGATGGCGGAGATCTCCGCTTTCTCCGGGGAGCGTTTATCGGCCATGGGACCAATTATAGCCCGTGGCGGGCGCTGGGAAATTCAAATTGTGCCGGATATCTCCGAGGTATAATGCGGTCAATCTCAAATTTTCGGGAGGTCCCCATGCGCCGTCCTGAACGATCTCTCCTTATGGTATCGCTTTCGGTCATTCTTGCGGCAACCCTGTCGCTTGCCGGATGCACAGCCCGGAAGATGTCCATGTCCTCCTCCTCTTCCGCGAAGGAGGGCGCCGGCACCGGCGCGGTAGCGCCGGGCACGCCTTCCATGAAAGTGGAGATGCCGAAGGAGATCGCCATCGCCGTGAGGCTTGAGCAGGGCCAGTCGTGGAAGAGCCGGTTCGTCTCGACGAGCGAGGTGACGTGGAAATACAAGGGTGCCGACGGGAAGGAACAGCTGAAGGCCCGCTCCTTCGGTCTCGAGTTGATCGCCACCCAGAACGTCGCGTCCCTCTCGGGCGGCGCCGCCCGGATCGAGATCGACGAGACGTCGGCCCGGATCCTCAGGGACGGGAAATTCGTCGATGCGCCGTTCCGGCAGTTCGGGCCGCCCAACCCGGTCGCCTTCACGCTGGACACCGCAACCGGCAAGGCGGATTTCACCGAGATGGAAAAGGCGTACGCGGACTGGATGGCGGGCGTGAAGGCGGGACCCGCGGGGGAGATCCTGGGGAAGTCGTTCCTGCTGGACGCCTACGTGGCCCAGTTGAAGGAAATCTACGGGAAACCGTACACGCGCCTGGGCGGGAAGATTATCTCCAGGGATTCATCCGGGACCGCCGTGAAGGATACCATTCTCCTTTTCCTGGGACCCGGGATCGCGATCGGTCCGATTCCCGTGGACAGCTCCAGGTGGTTCGAGGGTATGGAGGTGAGGAAGGAGAGCGGGGAGCACTTTCTGAAGGTGGCCGGGAAGTACAGCGGCGGAAGGGAGCTGTCCGCCGACGAATTGGCGGGCCAGCTGGCGGAATTCGCCGTCCTTGCCCCGAAGGAGTTCCGATCGTCCGCGGAGATAGGGGGCATGTTAAGCTCCGGTCTTGACGTCATGACCGGGAGGGAGATCCGGTCCACCAGTCAATTCCGGTATTCCACCTCCGCCTCGTTCGGGGGTGAGTCCGTCACGCAGGAGATCGTGGGGAAGTCGCTGCTGGAGCCCGCGGATTAGCGGTGGGAGGACACATGGGGAAGAAATCGTCGCGTTATCTCCGGGGAGCGAGGATCCTCCCCCCGCCGGTTTCAGGGAAGGCCGGCGCCGCCGACCTGGTCGACCGGTTTTTCCTGGCCTACAATGCCGGCCGGCTCAGGGAAGGGGCGCGCCTGCTGGCGGAGAAGATGCTTCGGCCCGGGGTTACGGTGGGGTTATCCCTCTCGGGCGCCCTCACGCCCGCGGGACTTGGGGTCTCCTGTGTAGTCCCGCTCATAAAGGCGGGTTTCGTCGACTGGATCGTGTCGACGGGAGCCAACCTGTACCATGACGTCCATTTCGGATTGGGCCTTTCGATGCACGCGGGCTCCCCCTTCCTGGACGACCGCGTCCTGCGCGACGAGGGGGTCGTCCGCATCTACGACATCCTGTTCTCCTACGACGTCCTTCTCGACACTGACGCATTCTTCC
>JAKALO010000132.1 GCA_021824125.1 Deltaproteobacteria bacterium
CTTTGAGGCAAGTTTTCCCAGGCGGTCCATCAATGTCTGCAGAAACAGGCGACCGGAATCGTAGAAATATTCCCATGCGTTTTCCCCATCCAGTATGACGGGTATCACATAGGAATCCTTCTTCGCGGAGGGCGGAAGCGAGTCGAGTCTTTTATATATGCTTTCGATATTGTGAATGAAGTTGCTTGCCGCCTCGATCGCGTCCCAACGTGAATATTCGAATCCTATCAGGTCGGAAAGATGGTGATCGCGAAAGAAAAGCTGTATGGGGCCGGCCGGGGTGTTCGCCTGGTATGGCCGGTACAGCCGGTCCGGCTCCAACGGGATTCCTTCCGCGTCCCTGTGCACCGGCTTTTTAAGCGATTTCGAAAGAAGGGCCTCGTCCGTCGCGGCCCACTTGAATCCGGAGCGGACGGCAAGTTCCATCGCGGCCGGGCTGATCGATCCCTCGGAAGGCCACAGCCCTTCCGGATATCTCCCGAAAAAAGACCGCGCCGCTTCCCTGCCCATGGAAAGCTGGTCCGCGGCGTCGACAGGAAACGAAAAGGGGATTCTTGGCAGCCTGGCTCCCGGAAGGGCATCCTGTGCAGATCGCGTGTCGATGATGAGAGGGAGGATCGGGTGGTACATCGGCGTAGTGGATATCTCGCCCCCGTCCTCGTCGAGCAGCCGCCGGTACTCCGGGATTACCATCCCCATGCATTCGATCTGGCGGTCGAGGACGTACGCCTTTTCCCTGTTGGAGAACCCCCTGCCCTTCCGCCAGAGCCGTGAAAGCTCTTCGTCCTCTTCACGCAGGAGAGGGTGGAACCAGGTGAGGTTGAAGAGGGTCATGAGATCCGTGTATTCGGAAGCCCCGAAGTGGCCGGGGACGCCCTGTTTCCCGATCGCTCGCCTGGCCTCGTTCTGACGGAAGTAGAGTTCGGCGTACCGGGGCTGGGGGAGAATCATGGTCGGCGGAAACGCGGAGAAGAAGTTACGGAGGAGAAATTCCTCCTCTTCCTTCGTAAGGTCCAGGGCGTTCTTTCTCGACAGGGTGAGGTAGATGTCCTCCGCGCCGTTCTCCACGTAGTCCTGAAGCTGGATGAGAAGCGAGGGAACGAGGTTGAACGTGTGCCTGACCGCGGGAAACCCGCGGAAGATGCGTGGAAGCGCGACGTAATCCTTTATCGCGTGCAGGCGGACCCAGGGGAGAATGTAGGTCCCCAATTCCGGGTCCTTGTAGTAAGGCTGGTGCATGTGCCAGAGAAAGCATAGGTGTACTTTCATCCGGCAAACGCTCCCCTATTCCGACTGCGCGAGCTTGATCTCGACGAACTCTTTCGTCCGCGGGTCGGGGTTTCCCGACAGGATCGCGCGATACAATTCAAGCGCCTCGGAAGTACGTCCCGAGAGCGCCGTCGTCCGGGCCTGCCCCATCATCGCCTCCGTCTTCAGGTCGCCCGACGCGACCCCGGCCGCATCGCGGTAGGCACCGGAAGCCCCGGCGAAATCCCGCTTCGCCTCCAGCGCCTGCGCCAGCCCCTGGCGGAGAAGGAAGGGCATGACATCATCCAGCTTGCCCGACTGGATCGCGGCGCGGAAATTCATGGCGCTCAGGTCGTAATTCCCGCGCAGGAAGGCGATGCTCCCCATGTAATACCTTGCGTACTCCGCGGCCACGGTCCCGGGATGCGTGTTGACGTGGGCGGTCAGGAACTGCTCCAGCTGGGCCAACTTCTCCCCGTCCGCGTTCGAGGGGGACTGCAGGAATTCCCGCGCGCGGTTCAGGTGGGGCCAAAGGTCGCGCGTGGCCTTGTTCTCCTCCCAGCGGAAATAGAATTGCGCGCCCAGGACGGCCACGACGAGGAGCAGGATGCCTGCGGCGGCCGCCAGGACCCTTCCCCGGTTCTCTCCGGCCCAGACGACCGCCCTGCTGAACGCGGATATGAATTCGTCCGGGCCCTTCAGGTCCTTGCGCGTGTATTTGACCTTCTCCGCCATCGTGTCTCCCCGTTAACGCCGTCCCTCGACCAGCGCCATCGCGTTTTTCTGCATCCGGCGGGCATCCCTTCCCGACAGTCCGGCGCCGCGTATGATCCGCAGCGCCGAGTGCCAGGGCGTGAAATCCCCGGGGGAATGCGAATCGGTATTGTACACCAGTTCCGCCCCGCATTTCACCGCCAGGGCGGCGACGTGTCCGTTGGCCAGCGAGTGCCCCTTTCGGGCCGTTATCTCGAGATAAACCCCCGCCTTTTTCGCGAGACGGACCTCGGCTTCGGTGATAAGGCCCGGGTGCGCGAGGATGTCGACGCCGGCCTTTATGGCTGCCAGGTTGGTTCCCGGGGGAACGGGCTCGACGATGGTCTCACCGTGCACCAGGACCACTTTCGCGCCCCTCCGCCTTGCAAGGATGGCGAGAGGCGCGATCAGGCGGGGCGGAACGTGCGTGATCTCGACGCCGGGATAGATCTTCGCGTCGACCTTTCCCCGAAGCTCGTTGCAGACGTGAACCATCCTCTCGAGGACGTATTCCAGGTTCGAGGGGTCGGCGTGATCGGTGATCGCAAGGTGGGTGTACCCCGCGTGGATCGCGCGTGAAACGACCTCGGCGGGGATCAGTTCCCCGTCGCTGAACGTGGAGTGCATGTGAAGGTCGATCATTTCTTCTCCTCTTCCAGGTATTGCCGCACGACGCGCGCCAGGGCGTCCTGGATCTCGCCCGGGGACAGCTGGTCCATCTCCTGCACCTTCAGGGAGCACCCCAGCTTTTCGATCCGGTTCTGGAACAGGCGCAGGGTGTTCTCTCCGAGACCGAAATTCGTGAAGGTCTTTCCCATTACCGCCAGCACGACCCGTGTATCGGTTCCGCGCGTGTAGTCGGACACCGCCATGAGCCCCTCGAGGGAGCTCGTCACTTCGTCTTTCAGGAACGCGATGATCCCGATTGGGCGTGGAGCAAGCGCGTACCAGACGGGCGACGTGGAGCGAAGGTAGGGAAATGCGTACAGGAGAAGCGAGTTCGTCTCCCCCACGCGGATCCGCCCGAACATTCCGATCGGGTGCCCCTCTTTCCTGCGAAGGGCGAAGAAACCGCTGTCCACCTCGAATTCGCGAAATTGCCCCAGCGCCATGACGACCCCTTCCATGAGCATGGGGTCGGGCAGGAAGAGTACGATTCTCCCGATCGTGCCGTCGGCGAACGCGTTCCTTTCCTCCATCCGGTTGCGGAGCCGCGCAAGGTCCTCGGGGGGGAGGAACTGGCTCTTCGCGGTGACGGTCTCGAACGCGCCGATGCGAAGCACTCCACGGCCCTTGAGGTGGAGGAGGGTCTCGTAGACCACGAGGTCGGGCATGCTGCAGTTGTTGACGATATCCTCCACACGGTTGCAGAACTCCGCGAGGAGCAGGACCTCGCGGGCCGCGCCACCCGCCCCCGCGAGGGCCCTCGTATCCTTCACTATCATCACGGACTCGTTGAGGGACGGTTTTTTCGCCCCAAGCTTCACGAGCTCGTCGTAATTACGCATCCCCTCCAGCACGACGTGCTGGCTCGAGGCGAAGATCGTCCGCCGCACGCCTACCTTCCCCGGGATGAAACGGAACTTCCCCTCCCTCAGCGGGATCAGTCGATACAGGGCCTTTTCCCCCGCTACGTTATGGGTCACGGCCGATATGATTTCGCCCTTCTCGATGTAGATCGATCCGGAGATCCCCTCGCCCTCCACCTGGATGATCCCGCTCTTCGAGTTGAGGGAGAGCATCTGCCACAGGTCCGGGAGGAACACCTGCGAAAGGTTTCCGCTGATCTCGGAGTCTCCCGAGAAGACCTCGGAAAGCGAATCGTGGAAGAGGGAGCGCTGGATCCGGAGGAGTATCTCCTCCTCGTGAAACGGCCTGCGGATGAACTCGTCGACGCCGGGGCGGAAGCCGGTTACGCTTTTCTCCTTGTCGCTCAGGAAGAATATCGGGATCGCCCTCGTGTTCGGGTTGGAGCGCAGGATCTGTACGAGCCGCTCCGGGGCGAGGACGCCCACGGAGAGGTCCAGGAGGATGATGTCGGGGCTCTTGAGCAGGGCCTCGGCGAGCGCCTTGCTCCCGTCGGCAGTCTCGATCACCGCCATCCCCTTTTCCCTGAGGAAATGGGAAAGGGACTGCCGGGACTTTTCGCCGGGGTCGGCGAGCAGGACTTTTTTCACGTTCGTGGTCGTCGTCATCCGGCCCCCGGTCAGAAGTTTCCCTGAAGCTGGTACATGCCCTGGATCTTCTCCATCATCGTCTCCACGAGCCACTCGTCGGCCGTGTTGAATCCGCACACCTCTTCCTGCCGTCCCGTCGCGAAGACCCCGTACGAGCTGTTCTCCTTCAGGTAGAGGACGATCTCCCTGTCTTTCAGCTTGTCGTCGTCGGCGGCGACGTACAGCATGTTCTTCGCGTCGAACCTGGTGCTTCCGGATTGGCCGATGATATATATGTTCCGATCCGTGGGAAGGTCGGTCCCGAAAGAGAGGAAGATCTGTTTGAAGATCTCGGGCCTGGGCCCGGCGGCGATGACCAGGCCGCGCGCATCTCCCCGGGAGGCGACATCCTGGGCGACCGACTCCACTATCCGGTAGAACATTTCCCTGTTGAGGGAGAAGTGCCCGTTCCTGCCCAGGTCCCGGCGGATGCGCGTGAAATACGGCACCTCCTCACCTTTCCGCAGGAGGTCGTAGTATGCCGGCTTACCCACGAGAACCTCGAACGCGTCCCAAAAGGACTTCTCCATGAGGCGCAGCCTGTGAAGAGGGCTCTTCTGCTGCCGGAGGTACTTTTCCTCCGCGACCCTGGAGATCTCCTGGAAATCCTTCCCGTCCCTGGGGTAGGTGGCGGACATGAAGAAGGGATTCAGTGAATATTCCGACCCGAGGAACTGTATCCCGGGGACCTCGCGGACTGCCTTCCTGAGGCGCCGGACCGCCAGCATCGACCCGTAGTAGTCGGTTTCCGGAAGAACGATGCAGAAGCGGTCGGGATCGACGCGCGCGATGAGGTCCGAATCGCGCAGGGCCTTCCGGATCGACTCGACGATCCCGGAGAGCGCTCCCATCACGAGGCTTTCCCTGGTCTTCTCCATCATGAACGCGAAGTTGTCTATCACCATGAAGATCAGGGACAGGGGTCGCCGGAAACGGCCGGACTTGTAGCGTTCCTTCTCGAAATAGTCCGCGAGGAATGCAGCGGAATAGGCGCCCGTCTCGGAGTCGCGAAGGGAGACCTTGTCCACCCGGTCGAGGCAGTCGATCGTCCTCAGGGAAGTCGCGGCGTAATCGCCTATGATCCGTGCGAGGTAATGGTCGCGTTCGTTGTATGGCTTGTGATCGCCGCGCTCTCCAAGCTTGATCAGCCCGATCATCTTTTCCTGGAAAAGCAGGGGGACGTAAAGCGCCGCCGCGGGTTCGCGGCCGGACTGGTCCTGGGGCCCCGCAACGGCGGGGAAAGGCGTCCCCTTGGGTATGGATTCGGCCCACTCCGTCTGGGAAAGAAAGAACCTGGACCCCTCGCGGTCGATGCTAATAACTCCACGGACTGACGCGATCATCAATTCGTCGGGATCCGACGGCGAGGACAGCCAGATCACGCAACTTTCCGCGCCGAGCTCGCGGACGAACGTGTCCGTGATCTGGGCGAGAAGCTTGTCCTCGTCCTGCGAGGTCATTATTTTCAGGCATTGCTGGTAGAGGGAAGCGAGGGAATAATACTCGAGGCTCTCCGAAAGGAGGCGCCCCTCGGTCGTAGGCGCCCCTTCGTCCTTGAGGTCAGCCCAAAGGACCCACCTCGCGATCTCGCGCAGCGGAGGCTTCTCCCGGAACAGGAACGTCGGGGGGTCGATTCCCCCGATTTCCCTTCTCAAGACCTCGATCATATCGGGCCGCGCGCAATCCATGGAAACCGCGATCGCGTGGTATCCCGAAAGATCCGTCCCGCCGTCGGTAACCCTGGAGGGGGGGCGAAACTCGAACTCCACCGGATTTGCATTGACGACGAGGCGCAGCTCCCGCGCGTCCCCGGCTTCTTCCTGAATGACCAGTATTCGGGTGACTTTCATCGGCCGTGCGGCTACATCTTGTACTTGCTGAAATCTTCTGGGTTCATCTTTTCAAGCAGTTCCAGCCACTTGTCCTTGTCGTCGGCGGTTCCGGACCCGGGCGCGCTTCGCAACGCTTTCTCCATAACCACGTCGTGGACAAGGATCGGGGCGTTCATCCGGATCGCGAGGGCTATCGCGTCGCTGGGGCGCGAGTCGACCACCAGCGTTTTTCCGCCGGATTCGAGGTGGAGAGCGGCGTAGTAGGTGTTGTCCCTGATGTCCACCACCTCGATCCGCAG
>JAKALO010000133.1 GCA_021824125.1 Deltaproteobacteria bacterium
TCCGATCTTGGGGATGGTCCAGGTCGTCCCGAAAGAGATGTACCCGGGGAGCGACGTATCGAACCTGAGCATAGTGGGGTACGACCCCGGAAAGGTGTACACGGGGCGCTCGCCCCTTGAAGCCGCCTCAATGGGGATCCAGCTGGGGAAGGAAGACGTGGCCGTCCGCTGCAACATCGTCGCGCTGAAGAACGACGGGTCGGACTCCGAGATGGAGGATTTCTCGGCCGGCCACATCACTTCGCCGGAATCGGCGGAACTGCTTAAGTCGCTCCAGGAGAGGATCGACGAACGGCTTGAGGAGAACGCGGGCGTACGTTTCTTTCCGGGCGTGAGCTACCGTAACCTGATGGTCTGGCCGAACGGCAACGACGCGGTCGAGACCACGCCGCCGCACGACATCCACGGGAAGAAGATCACGCAATATCTCCCAAAGGGGGACAGGGCCGAGTTCCTGCTCGAACTTATGGAAATTTCCCGGGAAGTATTCGACGATCACCCCGTCAACCGGAAGCGCCGGTCGGAGGGTAAGCTTCCCGGGAACTCCATCTGGCTGTGGGGGCAGGGAAAGGCCCCACGCATCGAAACGTTTCGCGAAAAGTACGGATTGGACGGCTCGGTGGTGGCGGCCGTGGACCTGATCAAGGGGATCGGGATCTACTGCGGACTGGACATCGTGGATGTCCCCGGGGCGACGGGGTACGTCGACACCAACTACGCAGGAAAGGCCGAGTACGCCTTGCGTGAGCTGGAGAGGAAGGATTTCGTGCTCATCCACGTGGAGGCGCCCGACGAGGCCGGACACAACGGAAACGCCGATGACAAGGTGCGGGCGATCGAGCGGATAGACAAGGAAATGGTCGGCCCCATCCTCGCGCGCGCCAGGGACGCCGGAGGCCTGAACATCCTCGTCCTTCCCGATCACCCGACTCCGGTCGCGATACGGACACACGCGCAGGAGCCGGTCCCCTTCGTCTTCTATCCCTCCCCGGCGGGAATGTCCGCGTTCACCGGCAAGCGCTACACGGAGGCGGAAGCGAGGTCCACAACCCTGTTCGTGGATGCCGGTACGCGGCTCATCGGTCACCTCCTCGGTCGGGAGACAGGGGAGTAACCGGAGAAAGTCGCAGACGCGTCTTCTCGAATATCCACGTAATAACGAATCATCAAAATACAACGACGGGGAAAGGGGGGTAATCGTGGATCGAAATCTGGCGATGGAAGTGGTCCGGGTTACGGAGGCGGCTGCTCTCGCGTCTGCACGCCTGATGGGTCGCGGGGACAACGTCGCGGCCGACCAGGCCGCGGTGACCGCGATGCGGAAGTCCCTGAACTACGTCCAGTTCAAGGGTCGCGTGGTGATTGGAGAGGGGGAACGCGACGAAGCTCCCATGCTGTTCATCGGCGAGGAAGTGGGCGCATCCGACTCTCCACGCGTCGACATCGCGGTGGACCCTCTCGAGGGTACTAGCATCGTCGCCACGGGAGGCAACAACGCGCTTGCCGTCATCGCGATCGCGGAGGAAGGCGGGTTCCTCCACGCTCCGGACACCTACATGCAGAAGATCGCGGTCGGCCCCAAGGCCAAGGGGGCGATCGACATAACCGCCTCCCCGTCGGAGAACCTCAGGAGCATCGCCAAGGCGCTCAAGGTCTACGTGGAAGACCTTTGCGTCGTCATACTCGACCGCCCGCGCCACCAGGACCTGATCAGGGAATGCAGGGAAGCAGGCGCGCGGATCAAGCTGATCGGCGACGGGGACGTGGCCGGTGCGATCGCTACGGCAAAGGAAGAGTCCGGGGTGAACGTGCTGATGGGGATCGGCGGCGCACCAGAGGGGGTCCTGGCTGCCGCGGCGCTGAAATGCCTGGGCGGTGACTTCCAGGGGGTGCTCAAGTTCCGGAACAAGGAGGAGATCGTCCGCGCAAAGGCGATGGGGATCGACGACGTCAACAGGGTTTACCAGATGGAGGACCTCGCACGGAGCAACGTCATGTTCGCGGCGACGGGAGTAACGTTCGGCGATTTCCTGAAGGGGGTCCGCTTTTTCAGCGGCGGAGCCCAAACGCAGTCGATCGTGATGCGGTCGAAGTCGATGACGATCCGGATCATCGACACGACCCACTATTTCGAGTTCAAGCCGAAGTACGAATAGGGGCGGGCATGCAGTCAAACCAGGCGGCCGGAAAAAGCATCGCGAAAGAACCGACCGGCCGCATCGAGATCGACTTCGAGCGGTGCAAGGCTTGCGAACTGTGCGTTTTCGCGTGCCCCAAGGGTTGCATCGAGATCGGCGCGAAGATCAACCGGCAGGGATACGCCGCGGCGTTTTTCGCGCGGCCGGAAGACTGCACCGGATGCGCGATCTGCGCGGAAACCTGCCCGGACGTCTGCATCGAGGTCTGGCGATGAGCCGGGGGGCGGCAGTCATCCACCGCACGCTGATGAAGGGGAACGAGGCTATCTGCGCGGGCGCGATAGCCGCCGGATGCCGGTTCTACTACGGGTACCCGATCACCCCGCAGAACGACATCCCCGAATACATGTCCGCCCACCTTCCCAGGATCGGCGGAACGTTCCTGCAGGCGGAGAGCGAAGTGGCCACGATCAACTTCATCCTGGGCACTTCGGCCTCCGGGCGGCGAGTCATGACCTCCTCGTCGGGGCCCGGGATCTCGTTGATGCAGGAGGGGCTCTCCTACATGGCCGGCTCGGAGCTTCCCGCCGTCGTAGTCAACATCTCCCGCTCCGGCCCGGGGCTGGGCGGGATCGCCCCTTCCCAGGGGGACTATTTCCAGGCGGTCAAGTGCGGGGGCCACGGCGGGTACAGGATGCCCGTCCTCGCACCGCACTCCGTCCAGGAGATGTACTCGCTCACCATGCTCGCCTTCGACCTGGCCGACAAGTACCGGAACCCCGCGATGATTTTGGGCGACGCGATCGTGGGGCAGATGAAGGAGCCCTATGAGCAGACCCCGTACGTCTCTTCCGTACCGGCGGAAAAACCCTGGGCGCTGACCGGCTGCGCGGGGAGGCCGAGACAGCACCTGAAATCGCTGTACCTCAAGGACAACGCGATCGAGGTTCACAACTGGAAGCTTCACGGGAAATACCGGCGGATGGAGGAAGACGAGGTCCGGTTCGAAAACTACCGTCTCGACGGCGCGAGGATCGCGATCGTCGCCTTCGGGACGGCCGCGCGGGTGAGCAAAACGGCGATCCAGTGGGCCCGTGACGAAGGGATCGCGGTCGGCATGCTCCGGCCGATCACCCTGTACCCTTTTCCCGAAACACAGGTGGACGAGGTCGCAAGGAAAGTCGATGTCGTGCTCGTGATCGAGATGAACACGGGGCAAATGCTCCAGGACGTAAAGATGAGCACCCCGTGCCACGACAAGATCCGGTTCCTCGGGAAACCGTGCGCGATGCCCACGCCGGAGGAGATCCACGGGGAAATCCGCAGACTGGCGGGAAAAGCGGAATGAAGGAGAAGGGAAAGGGCGGATTCGGAAAAAACGTGTACAGGCGGCCGGAGAGCCTCGTTGACGTGAAGACCCATTTCTGCCCCGGCTGCCACCACGGGATCGCCCACAAGATCCTGGCCGAGACGATCGACCGTTTCTGTCTGCGCGAGAAGACGGTCGGCGTCGCCTGCGTCGGGTGCTCCGTGTTCCTGTACGACTACATAGACGTCGACGTGGCGGAGGCTCCACACGGACGGGCGCCGGCGGTGGCGACAGGCGTCAAGAGGGCGCAGCCCGACCGGTTCGTGTTCACCTACCAGGGGGACGGCGACCTCGCAGCGATCGGGACCTCCGAGGTCATACACGCCGCGAACCGCGGGGAGAACATCACCGTTATCTTTGTCAACAACACGACGTACGGGATGACCGGGGGGCAGATGGCGCCGACGACGATGCTGGGCCAGAAGACCTCGACGTCCCCTTACGGCCGGGATTTCCGGAAGGACGGATATCCGATCAAAATGGCGGAGCTACTGGCGACCCTGGAGGGGACCGCCTATTCCGCGAGGGTGGCCACGAGCACCCCGGCGCAGATCCGGAAGGCGAAGGAGGCCGTCCGGAAAGCCTTCGACATGCAGATCAAGGAGATGGGCTTCTCGATCGTCGAGTTCCTGTCGACCTGCCCGACCAACTGGGGGATGAAGCCGATCGACGCGCAGAAGCGGGTCCTGGGCGAGATGTCGGAATATTTTCCGCTCGGCGTCTACAAGGAACGGAAGCAGGCGGACTTCCTGTGACCACCGACGTCGTCATGGCGGGTTTCGGGGGCCAGGGGATCCTGATGATAGGGAATCTCCTCTCTCTCGCGGCGATGGAGGAGGGGAAGCACGTCACCTATTTTCCCGCGTACGGCGTCGAGATGCGCGGGGGGACCGCGAACTGCACGGTGGTCATATCGGACGAGGAGATCGGCTCGCCCGTCGTAGGCTCGCCGAAAGCGTGCGTCATCATGAACGGGCCGTCTCTCGAAAAATACCTTCCCGATCTCAGGAGGGGAGGGATCCTGGTGATCAACAGCTCTCTCGTCGAGCCCTCGAATGTCGATCGCGACGACGTCCGCCTCCTGTCCATCCCCGCGAACGACATCGCACGGCAGGTCCTTGGGAGCCAGCAGCTTGCCTCGATGGTCGCGCTCGGGGCCTACGTGGCTCTCGCAGGAGTGGTCTCGATGGACACGCTGTTCGAATGTCTCCCCAAGGTGATTTCCAGGAAATACGAAAAGTTCATCCCACTCAACGTCAACGCCCTGAAGGAGGGGGAATCCTTTGCCCGAAATCACGCGTGACGAATCTCTGGACGACCTGCTGTCAAAGATCGCGGAAGAGTCGGGGGACTGGGGTCCGGCCGCGGGAGACCCCGAGGTCCAGGTAGGGGACCACGTCCGGGCATTCCGGGAGAGCCGGGGCGTATCTCTGCATGAGCTGGCGGAAAAGACCGGGTTCTCGGCGGCCCTGTTGTCCCAGATCGAGAACCGGATGACCTCGCCCCCGTTGGGGACGCTCGTCAAGATCGCGAACGCGCTCGACACCTACGTTTCCGCGTTCATCGGCGGAAAGGAGGAGCGGGAATTCTCGATCGTCAGGAAGCAGGACAGGTCGACCGTCTCACGCGTGGGACTGAAGGAAGGCGGCGGGCAGTCCGCGTACTCCTACGAGGCGCTGGGCGCCGGGAAAGCAGGACGGAAGATGGAGCCGTTCCTGGTGCGGCTGAAGCCGCTGATCGACCGCAACGTGGTGCGAAACTCCCACGAAGGAGAGGAATTCCTCTACGTCCTCTCCGGTCGGGTGGAAGTGTTTCTCGACAAGTATTCCGACCTGCTCCACGAAGGGGACTGCATCTACTACAACTCCACGATCCCGCACCACGTGCATTCGGCCGAGGAAAAGGAAGCGCTGATCCTGGCGGTCCTCTACCAGGGTAAATAAGACCCACGTCCAAACGGCGATCCAGGAAGTCGCTACGCCTCCGACAGTGCCCTCATCGGCTGCGTCGCCTCGGAGGGGGGGACTCCGTTCGTGGCTCGCCGGGCGGTCGTTCCCGATTCGCCCGTCTGCGCTTTACCTCACTGCGCCTCCCCTCCTGCGGCGACTCCGCCGAGCCCTCCCGTCGCCTGAAAAACCGATTGACAAGGGATGGCGGGTTTCTTATCATCATTGCCAGTTAACGTAAGGTGGTAATATGGGGTCAGCTGAAGCCGCCCGCACCTACACGATCGGCGACCTGAGCCGCATGGTGAACCTCACCCAGCGAACCATCCGGTACTACGAAGAAATCGGCCTCCTTCACAGCATCCGCAGAATCGAGAACGGAAAGCGCGTCTATACCGACGACGATCTTCGGCGGCTGAAGTTCATCAGCCGCCTGAAGGTGCTCGGGTTGTCGCTCGCGGAGATGGTGGAACTGGAGAAGATCTATCGCCAGCAGCGCAACAACCGGGAAATCATTCCGAAGCTGATCGTCATACTCGACGAGCGGGCCGCCCAGATCGACGAGCGGATCAACCAGCTGACGGCGCTCAAGAAGGAAATCAGGGAATACCAGGTACGGCTCAAGGGTAAACTGCCGCAGGAAACCTAGCCCGCATTTCTCACCGGGCTCCGTAGCGAGGCGGTGGAGACGGGCATGGATACAAGGCGCACGAACTTCGGGCGACGCAGGCGTAGTTGAAACTACGTCGAGGAGCACGAAGGAGAGCAACGCAGTAGACATGCCCGTATCCGCCGCCGCAGCAGGAGGCTGGTGAGAAATGCGGGCTAACGCCGGGCGATTCGT
>JAKALO010000015.1 GCA_021824125.1 Deltaproteobacteria bacterium
CGCCGTGGACGTGCGGATCGTGGCGGCGACCAACCGGGACCTTCCTTCTCTGCTCCGGGAAGGGACGTTCCGCGAGGATCTCTACTACCGGCTGAACGTGGTGGAGGTCCGGGTCCCTCCCCTCCGGGAGCGGCCGGAAGACATCCCGCCGCTGGTGGAGCATTTCATGCGCGAGTTGAGCGCGGACAGGGAATTGACAGTGCCGCCCGCTGTTATGGAGGAACTTACATCCCGCCCCTGGCCCGGGAACGTGCGGGAGCTGAAAAACGCCTGCGAGCGGATGGCGATCCTTTGCCGCGGGAACGAGGTATCGATGGAGGACCTTCCCCTGCCGCCGAAAGGGAGAGACGGCGAGGCGGGAGGAGCGGCCGAAGGGGGCGGGGAAATCTGGCCTCCCCTTCCACCCGAGGGGCTGTCCCTGGTCGACCTTGAGAAAAAGGTGATCGAGCGGGCGCTGCGCATGAAAGGGGGAAACATCACGCAGGCCGCCGCGTACCTGCGCGTGCCGCGGCACATCCTCGTCTACCGGATCGAGAAATACGGGATCCGGCGCGATGCCTGAAGACGCCCGGGGAGGATTCCTGAAAGGGGTCCTCGGGGACGTGCGGTCCCTGTTCTCGGCGAGGATGGTGCTCACGGCCTGGCTCCCCTGCCTCCTGATCACCGTCCTTCACTACCGCACGCCGCCCCACCACGGCTGGGTCCACGACGTTGCGCGGCGCCTCTACTACCTCCCGATCCTGTTCGCGGCGTTCTCGGAAGGGACACGCGGCGGGATCTCCGTTTCTGTCTTCGTCTCGCTCATCTACTTTCCTCACGCGTTCACGAGCCTCGTATCCCGGGACCCTGGCGACGCGCTGGAAAAGGGGCTGGAGATCCTCCTGTACAACATCGTCGCGGTGGTGGCCGGGCTGCTCGTCGATCGGGAGCGGGGGGAGCGGGAGAAGCAGGAGCGGCTGGCGAGGAAGCTGTCCGAAGCCCTGGATGAGCAGCGGCGGATCGAGGCGCAGCTCATCCGCGCCGGGCGCCTGGGCGCCCTGGGCGAAATGACCGCGGGAATCGCGCACGAGATCAAGAATCCCCTGCACGCACTGAAAGGCACGGCCGAGATCCTGCGGGACGTCATCCCCCCCGATGCGCCGGAGCGACGTATGCTCGACCTCCACATGGGCGAGATTGACCGGCTGGCCCACACGGCGGAGCGGTTCCTCAGGTTCGCCAGGCCGGCGCAGGCAGACCGGCGTCCGCTCGACCTGCGGGACGTCGTAGGCCGCGTCGTATCCCTGGTGGAAACCCAGGCCCGCAAGGACGGGGTTGAAACGATCTTTCGGCCCATCGAAGGCGAGGGGATCCCCACGGTGTCGGGCGACGCGGACCAGCTGACCCAGCTCCTGCTGAACATCGCCATCAACGGGGTGCAGGCGATGGCGCCGCGGGGCGGGGGAACGTTGACGTTCTCCCATGTATCCGAAAGGCAGGGGGAGAAACGGTTTCACGTCGTCCGTGTCGTAAACTCCGGGCCCCCGATTCCCACGGACCAGTTGGAGCGGATCTTCGATCCCTTTTTCACCACGAAGGACGGCGGAACGGGCCTGGGGCTCTCCATCGGCTCCCGCATCGCGGACCAGAACGACGGGGTCCTGTCGGTGCGAAACCTTCCGGAGGGGCAGGGGGTGGAGTTTTCCCTGGCCCTTCCCGCAGGGGAGTAGACGGATGCCGGAGGATAAGTCCCTCTCCGAAGTCCACTCGTCGGTTTCGGTCCCCGCGAAACGGGGGTTCCTCCGCAGGCTCCTGGCGTTCTCCGGACCGGCCTACCTGGTTTCCGTGGGGTACATGGACCCGGGCAACTGGGCGACCGACATCGCCGCCGGGTCGCGGTACGGCTACTCGCTGGTCTGGGTCCTGCTCATGTCCAACGCAATGGCCGTCCTCCTTCAGAGCCTTTCCGCGAGGCTCGGACTTGTCTCCGGGAGGGACCTCGCCCAGGCCTGCCGTGACAGGTATCCCGCCCCCGTCAATTTCGCCCTCTGGGTATTGTGCGAGGCGGCCATCGCCGCGTGCGACCTGGCCGAGGTGCTCGGCTCGGCCATCGGGCTTCAACTGCTCTTCGGCATCCCCCTGCTCTACGGCGTCCTGGTCACCGCGCTGGACACCTTCCTCATCCTCTTCCTGCACCAGGCGGGCATCCGGAAGATGGAGGCCTTCATCCTGGTCATGGTGGCTACGATCGGGGGGTGCTTCCTCGTCGAGATCGTGATCTCCCGGCCGGACCTGCAGGGGATCGCCCGGGGGTTGATCCCCGCCCTTCCCGACGCCGACGCGCTCTATTTCGCGATCGGCATCCTGGGGGCGACCGTGATGCCGCACAACCTCTACCTCCACTCCTCTCTCGTCCAGTCGCGCAAGGTGGTCAAGACGGCCCAGGGGATCCGCCAGTCGCTCAAGTTCAACCTGATCGATTCGGTGTTCGCCCTGAACATGGCCTTCTTCATCAACGCGGCGATCCTGGTCATGGCCGCCGCCGTTTTCCACAGGGCGGGGATGTTCGACGTCGCCGAGATCCAGGACGCGCACCGCCTGCTGGCTCCACTCGTGGGGAGCACGCTTGCGCCGGCGCTCTTCGCGATCGCGCTGATCTGCTCCGGGCAGAGTTCCACCATCACCGGGACGCTTGCGGGACAGATCGTCATGGAGGGGTTCGTCAACATCCGCCTCAGGCCCTGGGTGCGGCGCCTCGTGACCCGCGCGGTGGCCATCGTTCCTGCCGTGGCGACGATCCTGTGGGTGGGAGAGGATGCGACGGGAAGGCTCCTGATCCTGAGCCAGGTGATCTTGAGCCTGCAACTTTCGTTCGCGGTGATACCTCTCATCCACATGGTGAGCGACAAGGGGCTGATGGGCGCGTTCGCGATCCGCGCGTGGGTCAAGGGGTTGGCATGGGCCACCGCGGGGATCATCGCCGCGCTCAACGTGAAGCTCGTGATCGGGGAGATGGGGGGATGGCTGGGGAAGGGCGGCTCGGCCGGCCTCGCGGCGCGGGCGGCGGCCCTGCCGGCGGCAGTTGCCGTCGGGCTGCTCCTCCTCTTCGTCCTCGTGGAGCCCTGGCTTTTCCGGAAAGGGTTCCGGCGCCGCCCGGCGAACGTCCACGGGGATGCGGAGCCGGAGATCGCCGAGCCTTCCCGGCCGTTCCGGAAGATCGCGGCGGCGCTCGACTTCGGCCCCACCGACGCAGATGTGCTCTCACGCGCGGCGGCGCTGGCCGCCTCCGCCCGCTGCCCGCTTCTGCTGCTGCACGTTGTCGAGAGCGCGAGCGCGCGAGCCCTGGGCGTGGAGGCCGGGGACGCGGAGAGCCAGGAGGACCTCGAGCGTCTGAAGCGGTACGCCGTCGCTTTGGGCAAGTACGACGTCGTGGTCGAGACCGAGCTGGGGTTCGGCAGCCCGGTGCGCGTGATCCCCGAAATCATCCGCAGGCACGGCGCGGAACTGCTCGTCGTCGGCGCCCACGGTCACAAGGGGTTCTCCGACTGGCTGTACGGCTCGACCATCGACGAGCTGCGGCACCGCCTGAACATCTCCGTCCTCGTGGTGGGGAGAGAGGGGACGAGTTAGTGAAGAGAGTAACAAGAGAGTAATATGACGCGGCGGAATTTTTACCCCTGCGGCGACCGGTTGCTCCGGCGCGAATCCGGAGAAATGATCGAATGTATTTCATGAATCAGGTTCCTGGCACACCGGATGCGAATATCGTTGCCTTCGAGGACGTCAAGGCTACGAGATACCCAGTCGCGGATTCATGTTGGAAGGGGCACGTATGAGACGAGGAATGGCTTTCTCCCTTCTCTCCTTACTCCTTTTCACTTCGTTGGGGGCCTGCACCGCGCCGAAAAAAGCGGTGTTCCCTTTCGACGCTCCCATGGTGGACAAGGAGGATAAGTCGACAAGCCTGGAATCGCTCCGGGGCCGTCCACTGGTGGTCGTGGCCTACGCGGCCTCGATGCCGGATTGCAGACGGCGGATCGAAAAATTCGTCGAACTCTCGGAAGCCTTCGGGAACAGGGAGGTCACGTTCGTGGCGATCGACATCAGCCCGATCGAGGCGAAGCAATTTCCCGATGTCGTTTCCGTTCGTGCGGGGAACGCTTTGTTTGTAAAGGATGTCGAAGGTGCGGCGGGGCGCGCCCTGAAGGTCGATCTCATTCCAACCACCTTCTTTGTCTCACGGAAAGGGGAGATCCTCGAAAAGGTCGAGGCCGTTCATTCGTGGGACGGCGGGGATTTCCGGAACCGGGTGGAAAAATTCCTGGAGAACAGCTGAGCCCGACAAAGAATAGTCTTCAATCCGATCGAGGATATTCCCCGACAATAAGTTCCCTCCTGGCGTATTCGACCTGATGCTGTCCGGAAACCATTGATATTATTGTCGGCATGTGTTTTCTCCTCCCGTGGCATGGATGGTGCAAATTACCGGATCGAGAATGTCCATGCGACGTATCCGGCACCATAGGCGAAGGGAGATCCAATGAATGTAAAAGGCCATGGATTAAAGGAAGGCCCTGCCCGGTTGCCCGTCCGGATCGGACTGCTGGCGTTTCTGGGCATCTCGACGTTCTTCCTGTGGGCGGAGCACAAGGCGCACATCCTGGGGGCGTTGCCATGGCTGCTTCTACTGCTCTGCCCAGTGATTCACCTTTTCATGCACCGAGGACACGGGGGACACCACGGGAGCGGGGGGGCTGGACCGGGTTCGGACGATCGTGAATTCCCCGGGAAAGGGGATGTGCAATGAGCCACGACACGCCTTCGTATGGACTGTGGTTCCTGGTGCTGATCAACTCGGCGGTGTTCATTCTCTTCGCGTTCAGTTTCGCCAAGCCCGCGACCCGGCGCGACTGGCGTTCCTTCGGGGCGTTTTCCGCATTCATCGTCGCGCTGTTCGCCGAGATGTACGGATTCCCGCTCACCATCTATCTTCTGTCGGGATGGCTCCAGAGCCGTTTCCCGGCGCTCGACGTGTTCTCCCACGATTCGGGGCACCTCTGGAACACCATGCTGGGCCTCAAGGGGGATCCGCACTTGAACCCGATCCATATCCTGAGCAACGTCCTTATCTTCGCCGGGTTCCTCGTCCTCTATGCGGCGTGGAAGGTGCTTTATGCGGCGCAAAAGGATCGTCTGCTGGCGACGGAGGGACCCTACGCCTACGTCCGTCACCCGCAATACATGGGGTTCATCTTCATCCTGCTGGGGTTCCTCGTTCAGTGGCCCACACTGCTGACGCTCCTCATGTTCCCGGTCCTGGTGACCATGTATGTGAAGCTGGCACGCCGGGAGGAACGGGAGGCGAGGGACGCCTTCGGCGATGCATGGGACGGTTACGCGGCGCACACGCCGCCATTTATCCCGGACTTCGGCCGGAACCGGCCGGAGACTGGCGCGGAACGACGAGAACCCCGCGCGGTCGATGCGGCGGGATCGAAACGCAGCACGCAGGCGGCGGGGGGTCTCCGTGACAAGCCTTGTGGGTGAAAAAGTCAGGATGCGGATCTGGATCGGCGAGGGGAGCCGGCATGACGACCGCCCTCTTTACGAGGTCCTCGTGGAACTGTTCCGGCAGGAGGGAATCGCCGGCGCCACCGTCCTTCGGGGAATTGCGGGGTATGGCGCACAAAGCATCTATCGCTCCAGGAAAGCGACGAGGCTGTCCGGCGATCTTCCCGTGATCGTCGAGGCGGTGGATTCCCAGGAGAAACTGGACAGGGTCATGCCCCGGATCGAGGAGATGATGAGCGGCGGGATGATCACCCTCGAAAAAGCCACCGTGATCCGTTACGCACACAAATAACGTCGGGGACAGCCGGATCCTGTCCCCGATCCGGCGAATACTCTTGGCACTCATGAAGAATATTCTCCGGCACACCGGCATGAGGCACGCGGCTGCACGTCCTTCCGCTTGCTGAATTATCGATATCGAAGGGTTTTTTCCGTGTGCCGGGAAATGGCACGCTACGTGCTGTGAACGGACCGGATAAACGATTCCGGAGGATCAAGGCATGATGAAGAACGGACGAGGCGGCGGGATTCGAACGGCCAACATCGCGATTGCGGTGATCATGATTGTCGCGGGATTCGCGGCGTTTGCGCAGGCGGGCCTGTTGGACGGCATCTTCGGGAAATCCCCCGCGGAAGCGGCGAAGGCGGCCGGCGTGATTGAGACCGCCGACGTGGTGAAGATCCCACTGAAAACGCTCGATTCCGGGAAGGCGCTCTTTCTCAGGCAGGAGTCCGAGGGGAGGCAGCTCCATTATTTCGCGCTGAAAAGCTCCGACGGCGCCTACCGCGCCGCCCTCGACGCGTGCGACGTATGTTTCCGCATGAACCGCGGGTACCGCCAGGAGGGCGACCTGATGGTGTGCAACAACTGCGGGCAGACCTTCCCTTCCGTGAAAATCGGAGAGATCAAGGGGGGGTGCAATCCCCACCCGCTGCCGCGGAAGGTAGAGGGGGAATACCTCGTGATCAAAAAGAGCGACATCGCGGCCGGGAAAGACTATTTCGCCCGGAAGCGGTCGTGAGTGTGAGGAGACCGGTTAAATGAACATCCGGAAGCTGGCGTGGAAAAACCTTTTCCGCCGCAAGTCGCGGGCGGTGTTCACGGGGCTGGGGATCTTCCTGGGGATCGGGACGTTCGTGGCAATCGCTTCGCTCACCGCGCAGATGGAACAGGCGGTGCGGGACAAGTTGGACCGGTACGGCGCGAATATCCTGGTCACGCCGCGGACCGAGGACCTCTCTCTCGGGTTCGGCGACATAGCCCTGGGCGGGACCCAGGTGGCCCACTCCCGGTTGACGACGGCGGACGAGAAGGCGATCCGGGGGATCGGAATGAAAGAGCGGCTCCGGTCGGTCGTCCCGTTCTTCATGACGGCGGCGGACGCTTCGGGAAAGAACCTCGTATGGATGGGGATGCCCGGGACCGAAATCGCGACGGCCCGGCCCTGGTGGAAGTTCACCGGAGCGCCGTTCGGGGAAAAGGGCGAGGTCGTCCTCGGCTCGGAGGCCGCGGCGGCCCTGGACAAGGGGCCCGGCGGAACCGTCACCTCCAAAGGGAAAACATTTCGCGTGGCCGGCGTCCTTCATCCCACCGGCGAAAAGGAGGACGGGATGGTGATCGCATCGATCGCGGACGTCCGGTCTCTCGCGGGGAGTCCCGTGGGCGTGACCTTCTTCGAGGTGGCGGCGCTTTGCAAGGATTGCCCCGTGGAGGACATCGTGGCGCAGATCGGCGACGCCCTCCCGGGGGCCAGGGTCTCGGCGATCCGCCAGGTGGTGGAGAGCCGCAAGGCCGCGGTGGACCAGTTCCGCAAGCTCGGGCTCGGCGTTTCCGCCATCGTCCTGGCGATCGGGGGGCTGATGGTGTTCGTCACCGTGATGGGCAGCGTGCAGGAGCGGACGAAGGAGATCGGCGTCCTGCGGGCGGTGGGCTTCAGGAGGAAGGCGATCCTCTCTCTCCTGTTCTGGGAGACGGGATGGGTATCACTTTTGTCTTCGGTCTCCGGCGCCCTCGTCGGCGTGGCCGCTGCGATGCTCGCCGCGCCTCTCTTCGGCGTCGAGATGGCGGAAGCGGCGTTTTTCCCCGCAATTCTGGGCGTCGCGATCGGAATGGCGCTGGGGCTCCTCGGGACCATTCCGCCGGCGCGCAGGGCCGCCGCGCTCTCGCCCACGGAAGCCATACGCAGTCTTTGATCGAAGGAGAGGCCATGAATCCGTTCATCCGGCTGGAAAACGTTTCGATGCTCTACGGCAACAACGGAGTTAGCGCGGCGGCGTTGCGCGGCGTCTCCCTTTCGATCGACGCGGGGGAATACGCGGTGATCACCGGCGAGTCCGGGGCGGGGAAGAGCACCCTGCTTACGATCCTCGGAGGCCTACAGGTTCCGTCGTCGGGGACTGTCCTCATGAAGGGAGTGGACCTGTCCTCGCTCTCCGCGGACCGCCTGGCCGATTTCCGCAGGGAAACGATCGGCTTCATCTTCCAGGCGTACCACCTCCTCCCGTACCTCACGGCCCGGGAGAACGTCATGGTGCCGATGTCCCCTCTCCGAACGGGGGCGCGTGAGAAGGCTTCGCTGGCGGATGGGCTGCTCTCCTCGGTGGGGCTCTCCGGCAAGGAGGAAAGGCTTCCTTCGGAACTGTCGGGGGGCGAATGCCAGCGGGTCGCGATCGCCCGCGCGCTGGTCCACGATCCTTCCGTGCTGCTCGCGGACGAGCCGACCGGGAATCTCGATTCGGCCACCGGGGAGCAGATACTCGACCTGTTTTCCGGGCTGCACAAGGCGGGAAAGACGGTGCTGATGGTCACGCACAATCGAGGCAACCTGATGAGGGCGACCCGGTCGATCCGCCTGCATGACGGCCTGGTTGCGGAAGACCGTGGATAGGGAGGAGACGATGGATAAGGGAACCACATGGAGGACGTGGGTGATCTCCGTCATCGTAGCGGTGATCCTGTCGGTGACGGCGACGCTGCTGCTCGGCGGATCGTTCGGCCTTTCGGGCGGTGGCGTTTCGGGAGGATGCGGGCCTGGGAGTGGATGCTGTCCGCCCTCGGGAAACAAGTAAGGCTAACGATATAAGCACAATTATATGTTGGATGTTGCAATAATCGGGATATCGGGAAAGTGCGGGTGCCGGGCATGGGGAAGAACCGTGGATCCGGGGAGGAGAATATGAAGGGCGTGGGAGAGAAGGTGCGTAAAATTCCCGGGAACGCGGCCGGGATCGCAACGGCGGTCCTTCTTCTGTCACTGGCCCTTTTGCCGCAAGTGAGCCTCGCCCGGGCCGGAGACGAACCCGGCCGGGAGGACGTCCTTCGCGCTCTCGTCGGGGACGCGCTCGAACGCAATTCCGAGCTCCAGGCGATGCGGTCGACCGCGGAGGCCAAAACGGAGCGGATCCTGCCCGCCGGGTCCCTGCCCGATCCGATGCTCTCCCTTGCGTACTCGAACGTACCGACGGACGATTTTTCCATGTCGAAGATGGACATGACCTCCCGGGACATCGGCTTCACCCAGGCGCTCCCCTTCCCCGGGAAGCTTTCGCTCAAGGAGGAGATCGCGAGGCTGGACGCGGTTCAGACCTCGGACCGGGTGGAGAGCCTGAAAAACCTGATCCGGTTCCGGGTCAAGAAGGACTTCTTCTCCCTGATGGAGAACCGGGAAGTGACCCGCCTGACGGAGAAGAACAAGGCCCTCCTGGGAGAGCTCCTCTCGGTCGCCAACTCCCGGTACGAAGTCGGGAAGGCGCCCCAGCAGGATATTTTCAAGGCACAGGTGGAGATTTCCCGGATGGAGAGGATGCTGATCTCGCTCCGGAAGCAGAAGGTGGCGCTGCTGGCGGACCTGAACACGCTGCGCAGCCGGCCGGTTGGGACGCCCGTGGAGCTGCCCGCCTCCTACACGATGCCCGGGATGCCCTATACCGAGAGGGAGCTGCTGGAGATCGCCCTCGCCTCCAATCCCGACCTGAAGCGGGAGGAGGACGGAATCCGCCGGAACGAGACGGCATTGAGGCTCGCGCGGAGACAGGTCCTGCCGGACTTCCAGATCGGAGCGGCCTACAAGTTCCGGGAATCCTCGGATGCCGGTATGTCCCGCCCGGATTTCTTCAGCGCCAACGTCATTATCTCGCTTCCCCTGTGGCACGGCAGAAAGCAGGACAAGGAGGTTTCGGCGGCCGTAAAGGATCTTTCCTCCGGGAAGAGCGGCTACCAGAGCACCTGGAATGCCGTCCAGAACCGGGTCAGGGACCTCACGGCGGAAATATCCTCCCTCGGGGAAACGCTATCCCTTTTCGACTCGGGGCTTCTGCCTCAGGCGAGGGAGTCCGTGAACGCATCCCTTGCCGCCTACCAGGTGGGCCAGGTGGAATTCGCTTCCGTGCTGATGGGCCGGATGGCCCTTTACCAGCAGGAGATCGACCGGGAAAAGACCGCGGCAGCCCTGCGCATCCGGGCCTCGGAGCTGGAGCTCGTGGTGGCCAAGGAACTTTTTGACGAAGGGACAAGGCGATGACCGCGAAGAAGACCGTTTCGGGAATCCTCATCGTGCTGGCGGCGGTTGCCCTCGGCGTAGGAGGAACCTATTTATGGATGACGAAGGGGGGGCTGCCGGGCCTTACGGGCATTGTGAAGGGCGGGGGGCCGGCGGAGGTCAAGGTGGGGGAGGAGAAGAAGCTGTACACCTGCCCCATGCACCCGTTCATCATCTCCGGGAAGCCCGGAGACTGCCCCATCTGCGGGATGACCCTCGTCCCCGTGAAGTCCTCCGGCGCACCCGCTACGGCGGCCGCGGGGCCTGCAGGGGAGCCGAAGAAGGAAAGGAAGATCCTTTTCTACCGCAACCCCATGAACCCGACTGTCACCTCGCCGGTTCCGGCCAAGGACGAGATGGGCATGGATTACGCCCCGGTCTACGATGACGAAGGGGGCGGGGAGGGAACCATCCGGGTGGACCCGAACACGGTCCAGTCGATGGGGGTACGGACGACGACTGTGAAAATCGGGGAGCTGAAAAAAACGATCCGCACCGTGGGGCGCGTCGTCTATGACGAAAGCAGGATCACAACCGTCAATTCGAAGGTCAACGGCTGGATCGAAAAGCTCCACGTGAGCACCACCGGCGAGGAAGTGAAAAAGGGCGCCCCCCTGATCGACATATATTCCCCGGACCTGGTTTCCGCGCAGCAGGAATACCTGATCGCCCGGCGGCACTTCGGGCAGGTGAAGGACAGCCCGTTTACGGACGTGGTGAACGGCGCGCGGGACCTGCAGCAGTCGGCGAGGAAGCGGCTCGACTACTGGGACATCGACCGGGCCCAGGTCGAGAAGCTTGAGGAGACCGGGGAAGTCAGGAAAACGCTCACCCTTTATTCCCCCTTCCACGGGGTGGTCGTCTCCAAGGCGGTATTCGACGGGGCCAAGGTCATGTCCGGCATGGAGCTGTTCCGGATCGCGGACCTCTCCCGCGTCTGGGTCCAGGCGGACGTGTACGAGTACGAGCTGCCGTGGGTGAAGCAGGGGACGGCGGCGACCGTGACCCTGGATTACATCCCGGGGAGGAAATTCCACGGCACGGTGAGCTTCGTCTACCCCTACCTGGAAGGGAAAACGAGGACGGCCACCGCCAGGGTAGAGCTCGCCAACCCCGGCGCCCTTCTCAAGCCCGACATGTACGCGCACGTCGAACTGCTCCCGCAGGTGAAGGGAAAGACGGTCCTGGTCCCCTCCGAGGCGATCATCCGGTCGGGAATCCGGAACGTTGTGTTCGTCGACAAGGGGGAAGGTCGCTTCCAGCCCCGCGAGGTAACGCTTGGTTTCGAGGGAGAGGAAGGGGCGGTCCAGGTCCTTTCCGGGCTGGCGGGCAACGAGAAGGTCGTCGTTTCCGGCCAGTTCCTGCTCGACTCCGAAAGCAGCCTGAAGGAGGCGCTCAAGAAATTCCAGAGCGCGGCGGGCGATTCCCCCAAGTCCGCTCCGGGCGCGCCCGCCACGCCGACTTCACCGGCCGCGTCCCCCGGAAAGGGGACCGGTGACGGGTCCTCGATGAAGGGGATGGATATGGGGCCTTCCACGAAAGGGGTGGAGACCCCCGCGGGAAACGGGAAGGGGCGGTAACCCGTGCTCGGCAAGATCATCGAGAAATCCGTACAAAACCGGTTCCTCGTCGTCCTTGCGACGTTCTTCCTCGCCGCCTGGGGGATCTGGGCGATGACCCGGATTCCGCTGGACGCGATCCCCGACCTTTCCGACGTCCAGGTGATCGTCTTCACCGAGTATTCGGGGCAGGGCCCCCGCATCGTGGAGGAACAGGTTACCTATCCCCTGACCACCGCGATGCTTGCCGTCCCGAAAGCGAAGGTGGTGCGCGGCTACTCGTTCTTCGGCCTCTCCTTCGTCTACATCATCTTCGAGGACGGAACCGACATCTACTGGGCGCGGAGCCGGGTCCTCGAATACCTGAACTACGTCTCCAAGCGGCTGCCCGCCGGGGTGACCCCGACGCTCGGGCCGGACGCCACCGGCGTGGGCTGGGTGTACGAGTACGCCCTGGTGGACAAGACAGGCAAGCACGACCTCGCGCAGCTGCGTTCCATCCAGGACTGGTTCCTACGGTACGAGCTGACCGCGGTCGACGGGGTCTCGGAAGTCGCCTCCATCGGTGGGTACGTGAAGCAGTACCAGGTACTCGTGCACCCGGACAAGCTCGCCGCCTACGGGATCCCGATCCAGAAGGTGCGGATGGCGATCCAGCGGAGCAACAACGACGTGGGCGGCCGCCTCGTCGAGATGGGGGAGACGGAGTTCATGGTCCGCGGCCTCGGGTACATCAAGACGCTCGAGGACCTGAGAAACGTCCCCCTGTCGAGCGACCGGGGGACCCCCGTTCTCGTGCGCGACGTGGCCGACGTGCGGCTGGGCCCAGAGCTGCGCCGCGGGATCGCGGACCTGAACGGGGAAGGGGACGTGGCGGGCGGCGTCATCGTCATGCGGTTCGGGGAGAACGCCCTGAAGACGATCGAGAACGTGAAAAAGAAGCTCGCCGACCTTAAGGCGGGTCTTCCCGAGGGAGTGGAGATCGTCCCGACGTACGACCGGTCGGGGCTGATCGAGCGGGCGATCGAAACCTTGAAGGGGAAGCTCCTGGAAGAGTCCGCGGTGGTCGCGATCGTCTGCATCGTCTTCCTCCTCCACTTCCGGAGCGCCCTCGTGGCGATCCTCACGCTGCCGCTGGCGGTCCTCATGGCGTTCATCGTCATGTACTACCAGGGGCTCAACGCCAACATCATGTCCCTCTCCGGGATCGCGATCGCCATAGGCGCCATGGTGGACGCGGCGATCATCATGATCGAGAACATGCACAAGCACATGGAGCACGACGGCGGGAAGCGGAGCCACTGGGACCTGGTGATCGAGGCGTCCAAGGAGGTGGGCCCCACGCTCTTCTATTCCCTCCTCGTGATCACCGTCTCCTTCCTCCCGGTGTTCACCCTGGAGGCCCAGGAAGGCAGGCTCTTCAAACCTCTTGCCTTCACCAAGACCTACTCCATGGCGGCGGCGGCCCTGCTGGCGATCACCATCGTCCCCATCTGGATGGGCTTCTTCATCCGGGGGAAGATCAGGCCGGAGGCGAGGAACCCGATCAACCGGTTCCTCATCCGGGTGTACCACCCGGTCCTGGACGGGGTGCTGAAGTATAAAAAGAGCGTTCTCGTCGGGGCGATCGCCCTGATCGCGACGCTGGCCTGGCCGCTCATGAAGATCGGCTCGGAGTTCATGCCCCCTCTGTATGAAGGGGACCTTCTCTACATGCCCACAACACTTCCCGGGATCTCGGTGACGAAAGCGAAGGAGCTGCTCCAGCAGACTGACCGTATCATCCGGACCTTCCCCGAGGTGCACCACGTCTTCGGCAAGATCGGACGCGCGGAGACGGCCACCGACCCGGCGCCCCTCACCATGATCGAGACGACGATCACCCTGAAGCCGGAAAAGGAGTGGCGCAAGGGTATGACACACGAGAAGCTCGTGGAGGAGCTGAACGCGGCGATCCGGTTCCCCGGGCTCACCAATGCATGGACTATGCCCATCAAGACGCGCATCGACATGCTTGCAACGGGGATCAAGACGCCGGTGGGAATCAAGATCATGGGGGACGACCTCGACACCCTCGTTAAGCTCGGCGAGCAGATCGAGGGTACGGTTTCCAAGGTCCCGGGCACCCTTTCGGCGTATGCGGAACGGATCACTGGAGGGAACTACTTCGATTACGACATCCGGCGCAAGGAGGCGGCCCGGTACGGCCTCACCGTCTCCGACGTGCAGGACGTGATCATGTCCGCGCTGGGCGGGATGAACGTGACCACCACCGTGGAAGGGCTGGAGCGGTACCCGGTGAACGTCCGCTACCCGGAGGAGCTCCGGGACAACGTGGAGGCCATGCGGCGAATCCTGGTCCCCACCCCCGGCGGGGCCCAGGTGCCCCTCGGGCAGCTGACGGACATCACCATCCACAAGGGGCCTGCGAACATCAAGAGCGAGAACTCGCGACGAACGGTGTGGGTCTACGTCGACATCCGCGGGATCGACCTGGGAACCTATGTGAAAAACGCCCGGGAGGCGGTCGGCAGGAACGTCAAGCTTCCCCCGGGGTACAGCATCGTCTGGAGCGGCCAGTTCGAGTACATGGAGCGGGCGAGTAAACGCCTGATGGTCGTCATCCCGCTGACGCTGTTCATCGTGTTCCTGATCATCTACCTGAACACGAAGTCGCTGTTGAAGACGGCCGTCGTGCTCCTGGCGGTCCCCTTTTCCCTCGTGGGGGCCTTCTGGCTCATTTACCTGCTCGGCTACAACCTGTCCGTTGCGGTCTGGGTCGGGATCATCGCCCTCGCGGGGCTCGACGCCGAGACGGGGGTGGTAATGCTCCTGTACCTGGACGTGGCCTACGAGAACATGAAGCGGAAGAATCTAATGAACACGATGGGGGACCTCAAGGAAGCGATCGTCGACGGGGCGGTGAAAAGGATCCGTCCGAAGGTCATGACGGCTTCGGTCATCATCGGCGGCCTCATCCCCATCATGTGGAGCTCGGGGACCGGGTCCGACGTGATGAAGCGGATCGCCGCCCCGATGGTGGGAGGGGTGGTCACGTCCGTCCTGATGGAGCTCCTGGTGTACCCCGTCATCTACGAGTTCATGAAGCAGAAGGGGCTCGACAAATCAGAGGCCAGGACGTCGATGGAAGCGTCGCCGGCTTCTATGCCGGGAGAGACCGGGCAGGAATAGAATTTTCGGGCGTGGAACGCGCATCAAACAAAAAGGTGGAGCGTGCATCAAACAACCGGGAAGGAAGGGAGAGAAAAGAGATGGAAAAGACGAGGACTGGATATCTGGTGGTTTTCGCGCTGTCGCTGGTCCTGCTGGCGGCGCCGGGGATTTCCGCGGCCGCGGAAATGAAGGGGCACGGCTCGATGCCGGGGATGAAGATGGAAGGCCACGGCGACATGAAGACGGGCGATCACGGGAAGATGATGAAGATGGGGGACAAGATCTTCGACGGAAAGGTCGGTCCGTGGATCGGCGAGGCGCGGCTGATCGACATGAAGGCGCAGATGGAGAAGGCGAAGGCCTCCGGGATGAAGATGGAGGGGACGATGAAGACACACCACTTCGAGATCGCGCTGACGGACGCCGGCACGAAGAAGCTTGTCACCGAAGGAAAGGGAAGCGTGACGGTTACCGGGCCGGACAAGAAGTCGGAGAAAGTGGGCATCATGGCGATGGCGGGGCATTTCGGGGTCGACGTCAACCTTCCGAAGCCCGGCAAGTATACGTTTGCCGTGTCCATCGAGTCCGGGGGGAAGAATGGCACCGCCAAATTCTCCCATGAGGTGAAGTAGCGCCTGTCCGGGGAGCGGATGGTCGGGGCCGTCGGCGTGCGGCCCCGGCCAAGGCAGTAAAAGGGAGAGAAGGATGGGACAGGACAACGTGCGGAGGAAGGATCCCGTCTGCGGCATGACCGTGGGGCCGGAAAGCCCGCATCGGCTCGTGCACGACGGGGTTGCGTACGCCTTCTGCGCCGCGCATTGCCTTGAGAAGTTCAGGCAATTCCCCGACCGGTACCTGAAAGCGGTTCCGGAGGAGGAGCGGGCCGCGATGGCGCCTCCTTTTGCGGAAGGAAGGACGTACACCTGCCCGATGCACCCCGAGGTCGTCCGCGGGGGCCCCGGCGACTGCCCCAAGTGCGGCATGTCCCTGGAGCCCGTTACGGTTTCCGCCGGGGAGGAAGAGAACCCGGAGTTTATCGACATGAAGCGGCGTTTCTGGATAAGCCTCGCCCTGACGATACCGCTCGTTGTCATTGCCATGGGGGCGCACGTCCCGGGACGCCCGCTTGAGAGCCTGGCGTCGCCGCAGGCCCTGGGCTGGCTGGAGATCGTTCTCGCCACCATCGTCGTCCTGTGGGGCGGGTGGCCCTTTTTCGTGCGCGCCCGCCAGTCGGTGGTCAACCGCAGCCTGAACATGTTCACGCTGATCGGGCTGGGCGTGGGCGTCGCGTATCTCTACAGCATGATCGCGAAGCTGTTTCCCGCGATTTTCCCGCCTTCCTTCCGCGCGGAAGGGGGCGGGGTCGCCGTTTACTTCGAGGCCGCCGCCGTCATCGTGACCCTCGTTCTGCTCGGGCAGGTGCTGGAGCTGCGGGCCCGCGATCGGACCGGCGCCGCCATCAAGGCCCTTCTCGGGTTGGCGCCGAAGACCGCGCGCCTCCTGCGGGAGGACGGGCCCGAGGAAGACGTGCCGCTCGACCGGGTCCGGCCGGGGGACCGGCTCCGCGTGCGTCCGGGGGAGAAAGTCCCCGTGGACGGAATCGTCCTCGAAGGGGCGAGCGCGGTTGACGAATCGATGGTCAGCGGGGAATCGATCCCCGTCGGGAAGGGTCCGGGCGACCGCGTGACGGGGGCCACGGTGAACGGCACAGGTGCGCTCGTCATGCGGGCCGAGCGGGTGGGAAGCGAGACGCTGCTCGCCAGGATAGTGCAGATGGTCGCGGAGGCGCAGCGCAGCCGGGCGCCTATCCAGAAGCTGGCGGACCGGGTGGCGGGCTGGTTCGTTCCCGCGGTCATCGGGATCGCCGTCGCAACCTTCGTCGCCTGGGGCCTTGTCGGCCCGGAGCCACGCATGGCGCACGCGCTGATCGGCGCGGTGGCCGTGCTCATCATCGCCTGTCCCTGCGCACTCGGGCTGGCCACCCCGATGTCAATAATGGTCGCCACGGGGAAGGGCGCGACGATCGGGGTCCTGTTCAGGAACGCCGAGGCCATCGAGGTTATGCGCAAGGTGGACACCCTGGTGGTAGACAAGACGGGGACGCTCACCGAGGGGAAGCCGAAGCTGGTCACGGTGACTCCGGCGGGGGAATGGGACGAACCCGCCCTCCTGCGGCTGGCGGCCGGCCTGGAGCGCGCGAGCGAGCACCCGCTGGCGGCTGCCATCGTGGCCGGCGCGCGGGAACGGGGTGTTGTGCTCGCCGACGCGGAATCTTTCGAATCGTCGACCGGCAAGGGGGTCAAGGGGAAGGTGGACGGGCGCTCCGTTGGGCTCGGCAACAGGAAGCTCCTCGAGGACCTGGGCATCGACCCCGGCGATCTCGCCGGAAAGGCGGAAGCGCTGCGTAAGGACGGCCAGACGGTGATGTTCGTGACGGTGGACGGAAAGGCGGCCGGGCTTCTCGGCGTGGCGGACCCCATCAAGGGGACGACCCTGGAGGCGATCCGGGCCCTCCACGGAGAGGGGATCCGGGTCGTTATGCTGACGGGCGACAACCAGACGACGGCCGACGCCGTTGCGCAAAAACTCGGCATCAAAGAGGTGGTCGCCGAGGTCCTCCCCGACCAGAAGGTCGATGTGGTGAAGCGCTTCCAGAGACAAGGGCGGATCGTGGCGATGGCGGGCGACGGCATCAACGACGCGCCGGCCCTGGCGCAGGCCCAGGTCGGTATCGCGATGGGAACCGGGACCGACGTCGCCATGGAGAGCGCCGGGGTCACCCTGGTCAAGGGGGACCTGCGCGGCATCGTGCGGGCGCGCCGCTTAAGCCGCGCGACCATGCGGAACATCAAGCAGAACCTGTTCTTCGCCTTCGCCTACAACGCGCTGGGCGTTCCCGTCGCGGCGGGCGTCCTTTACCCGTTCTTCGGCATCCTGCTGAGCCCCGTCATCGCGGCGGCGGCGATGAGCTTCAGTTCCGTCTCGGTGGTGACCAACGCGCTGCGGCTCCGGGGCGCGGACCTGTAAGGAATCCGGGGGTTTCAGGATACCTCGCAGGCGCAAATGGTACGAGAGAGGTGAAACATGTACAACTGGCAAGGGACCTGGCACATGGGGGGGGTCTGGATGGTCCTTTGGTGGATTGCGGGTGTGGCGGTTGTGGCCGCAGTGATCTGGCTACTCGCATCCCGGCCGCGCAACGGCCCTCCCATGGATAATGACTCGCCCGAGACCATCCTCAAGCGCCGCTATGCGCGGGGCGAGATCGACCGCGACGAGTACCTGCGCCGGCTCGAGGATTTTCGGAAGTAGGAGGCCGAACCGCGGCGCATAGTGAAGAATACTCTGCACCCTCGTGAAGTAAATTCCCTGATCATCGCTCTCCTTCATCCCCTCTGATTTTGCAACCGATTGATACGCAAGGATATTTTGCAAACCACGATCTGGCATGCCGTATGCAGTCATTAAAGTTGAAAATGATCCCAATCGATCCGGAAAAGGCGGATCGATGAGGAGGGGGAAAATGTGGGGAGAATACGGATGGCTGATCTGGGTGATTCTGGGGGGACTGTTTTTCTATCTCATGTTTCGCGGCGGAGGTTGTTGCGGGGGCGGCCACGGCAGCCATGGCGGCCATGGTGGGCAGGCAGCCGGCGGACATGAGGGGCACGATGGGAAAACGACGGAAGGCAAAGCGGCCCCGAATCGCTCCCATGGCGGTTGTCATTAACCCGAGGCTGAAAAACGGAAAGATATGGAGGTGACACGCGATGAAGAGATACTCGATCCGGCGGGTCGCCCATTGCAAGGAAGGACATGCGGGGGGTCCCGGACACGACCGTAAACTGTCCGATCTTTCATCTTTTGTTCATAAGGAGCGTATCATGAGAAAAAGAGGGTTTATGATAGTGACGATGGCATTGTTTCTCGCATCCATGGCAGGTGCCGGTTTCACGGCAACGGGTAGCGGCGGCTCCCACGAAGCCCACCATCCGGGCCTGACGCAGCAGCAGGATCAGGCGCAGGCGCCCGGCAACGAGATGTGCACGACGGGTCCTTCCATGATGAACCGGGGGACGATGGAAGGCATGATGGGGGACGGCATGAGGCACGCGGGCATGATGAACGGGTGCGGAATGGCGGACACCCGGGATTGCCGGACCGTCCGTTCCGGGTGCTGACGGGTCTCCGGAGAAGATTTTGAAAACCAGGCTCACAACGATCCTCGTTTCGGTCTTCGTCGCCCTGGGTTTCCTCGTTTCTCCCGGGCCTTCGGCCTTCGCGGTCGGGGGTGGAGAACAGGAAGCCCGCATCCATGCCCCGGGCAACGGACCGGAGCAGGTGGTTTCCCCCCGATTGATGCGGCGAAGGCCCCCGGGACCGACGGTTCCTCAATTCCAATGCGGTCCGGTTCCGTGGACCCCGGAAATCGCAAAGACGCGTATTGAATGGAGGGGGGTCGATCTTTCCACGACCCTCCCCCCGCACCTTCTCCCTCAATCCGGGGCGGGCGTAACCCGCGCCGGACCAAACTTCCTCACATACTGATCGTTCGCGGCACCGCCGGCCGGCCCCGGTGATCTCCCTGGCCGGTGGAGCAAGCGGGATTCCGTCCCGGACGCGCGACATCCGATACGGGATCCTGGCGCAGGAAAAGAATCCATTGCCAGGAGAAAGACGATATGTCGAGGTATATGGGAATGATCGGTGGGGGCACATGACAATGAACGTCTCGGCGTCCGGGATGGATCCGGGCTGGCGGCGGGAAGCCGGCATCCTGCTTGTCCTTGTTTTTCTCCTCCCGGCATGGTCCGTCCGGGCTGCGGAGGAAGCACCACGCCCCGTATCCTTCTATCTCGATGCGGCCTTGTCGAAAAGCCCGTCCCTCTCCGCCATGCGGGAGCGGATCCGGATGAAGGAGAACGCCGCAATCCGCGCCGGCGCCCTGGACAATCCCAGGGGGTGGATCGCCGTGTCCAATGTCCCGTTGCGCTCATGGTCCTTCCGCGAGGAGGACATGACCGGCAAGGAGATCGGCATCTCGCAGATGTTCCCCTACCCCGGAAAGAGGGCGCACATGGTCCGGATGGGGATGTTGGAGAAGGAGCAGACGGAACACGACCTCGCGGAGATGCGGAACATGCTGCGGGCCGAGATCAGGATGGCCTACGCCGAGCTCTTCTCCGTCAGGAAACAGGCCGAGGTGGTGCGCCGCACGCGGGACGTCCTTCAGGACATCGTCGGGGTCACCCAGGAGATGTACGCCGTGGGCAAGGGGAGCCAGGCGGACGTCCTCCGGGGGCAGGTCGAATCGGGGAAGATGCGCGAGATGCTCCTGATGCTGGAGAACCGCGAGAGGGTCCTCTCGATCCGACTGAACACCCTGGCTGCCCTCCCCTCCGTGGAAACCGTTCCGTCCCTCGAGGAACTCAAGGAGTTCGCGGTCCCGTACAGCGAGGGGAAGCTGAAGGCGATGTACGAGGAGAGCCGGCCCGCCCGCAAGGCCCTCCAGGCCAAGGTCCGGAAAGGGGATGTGGGCGTCCTGCACGCCGGGCACGAGTACAAGCCGGACTTCGAGGTCTCCTTCTCCTACATGCAGCGGGATTCCATGCCCGACGGCACGAGGCGCCCCGACATGTTCACGGGAATGATGTCGATGACCCTCCCGATCTGGAAGGACGAGAAGATCGAGCCCGGCATCCGGGAGATGAAGGCGGAGAGGGAGATGGCCGCCCGCGAGCTGGAGAACCTGGACCTGGAAACGGCCAACCTCGTCGGGGCGGCGCTCTCCTCGATGGAGAACCGCGCGTCGGTGGCCGCGCTGTACCGCACCACCCTCATCCCGCAGGCCGAGCAGGCGCTCGAAGCGAACATGGAAGCGTACCGGGTCGGGAAGATCGACTTCCCGATGCTGATGGACTCGGTCATGGCGGTCCTCTCCTTCCGCAAGGAATATCCGCTTATGGTGGGGGAGATGCACATGGAAAAAGCGAAGCTCGAGGCCGCGGTCGGCAGGGAGCTGGAATGAAAAAGAACGGAGACGGACGATGAGCGAAGGGACGCCGCAGGAAGGGACACCGAAGGAGGGCATCGGCGAAACCGCGGGAATGCTCCCGGGGGGCCCTCCGGAGAAGAAGAAGGCCAGGGCGGCCATCGCCGCCGTTATTGCGCTGATCCTGCTTGGCGCCGGGGCCCTGGCCTTCTTCAGGGTGCCCGCCTTCCACGCCTTGCTGCACCCCCACGCGGGCGACATGGACGGAAAGGCCGCCAAGGGTGCCGTTAAATTCACCTGCCCGATGCACCCGTTCATCGTCTCCGACAAGCCCGGGGCCTGCCCCATCTGCGGGATGACGCTTGTTCTGCAGTCGAGCACGGCCGCCGCGACGGATAATGCCGCCACGGGGACGAAGGAGCGGAAAATCCTGTACTGGACCGACCCGACGATCCCCGGAGACCGCAGCGACAAGCCGGGGAAATCGCCCATGGGGATGGACCGTGTCCCCGTGTACGAAGAAGACGCGATCGGCATGGTGGCGATGAACCCCACGCAGCGGCTGATGGCGAACGTGGCTACGGAGAAAGTGGCGCGGCGCGCCTTTGTCCTGGACACCGCCGCCGTCGGGAAAATCTCGTGGGACGAACGCAGGGTGGCCAAGGTGTCCGCCCGGATCGGGGGGAGAGTGGAGAAGCTGCACGTCGACTTCACCGGCTCCCGTGTCCTCAACGGCCAGCCGCTGCTCGATATCTACTCCCCCGAGCTGGTGGCGACGCAGAAGGAGTATCTTGTCGCGATGGCAGGCGTCGAGCGGATGAAGGGAAGCCCTTACGAAGATGCAAGGGCGATGTCTTCCGGGCTCCTGTCCGCCGCGCGTACACGCCTTTCGCTGTGGGGGGTCACCGACGCCCAGGTCGCCGACCTGGAGCGGACGAAAACGCCTGCGACGGTCTTCACGGTATTCGCTCCCGCTTCCGGGATCGTCACGGAGCGGCTGGTCACGACGGGACAGTATGTTATGGAGGGGGCGCCCCTCTTCTCCATCGCGGACATGAACCCCGTCTGGGTTCAAGCCGAGATCTACGAATTCGAGATCCACAAGGTTCCGGTGGGCACGGAGGCGGTCGTCACCACGGAAGCCTGGCCCGGCAAGGAGTTCCGGGGACGGGTCGCTTTCGTGGAGCCGTTCCTGAGTCCCGAGACCCGCACGGTCAGGGTCCGGATCGAGCTCCCCAATCCCGGCGGACTCCTCAAGCCCGACATGTTCGTGCGCGTTGCGTTCAAGGGGACCCGGGGAAAGGAGCTGGCGGTTCCCGACTCCGCGGTACTCGTCACCGGCGAGCGCGCGATGGCGTGGGTGGAGGTGATGCGGAACACGTTCGAGCCGAGGATGGTCAAGGTGGGGCACAAGTCGAACGGCTACTACGAGATCCTTTCCGGACTGAAAGAGGGCGACACGGTGGTGACTTCCGCGGGGTTCCTCATAGATTCGGAGAGCCAGCTCAAAAGCGGCTTCTCCGATCCACACGCGGGACACGGCGGGGCGGAAAGCCCTCCGGCTCCGACGAAAGGGAACGCTTCCCCGGCTTCCGTTCCAGGCGACCATTCCGGCCATGGCGGAAAGTAGCGGGCGGGGCGGCTAACGGCGATGATCAATAAAATCATCTCGGCCTGCCTCAAGAACCGGTTCCTCACGATCCTGGGGGCCCTTGTCGTCCTTCTGTGGGGGATCTGGGCGCTTTTACGGACGCCGGTGGACGCCATCCCAGACCTCTCCGACAACCAGATCATCGTCTACACGATGTGGGAAGGGCGCTCTCCCAAGATCATCGAGGACCAGGTCACCTACCCGCTGGCGACGAACCTCCAGGGGCTGCCGCACGTCCGGGCGGTCCGCTCCACGACGATGTTCGGCGCCTCGATGATCTACGTGATCTTCGAGGACAAGGTCGACCTCTACTGGGCCAGGTCGCGCGTGCTGGAGAGGCTGAACCAGCTTGGGGACCGGATGCCTAAAGGGGTCACCCCGGTACTGGGTCCGGACGGGACCGGCGTGGGCCACGTGTTCTGGTACCACCTGAAAAGCGACAGGCACGACCTCGGGGAGCTGCGGGCCGTCCAGGACTGGTACCTGCGGTACCCGCTCCAGGCGGTGCCGGGCGTGGCCGAAGTGGCCTCCATCGGCGGGTTCGTGAAGCAGTACCAGGTCGATCTCGATCCCGTGAAGTTGCTCGCCTACCGCATTCCCGTAAAGGCGGTGACGCAGGCCGTGTCCATGTCCAACAGGGAGGTGGGCGGCAACGTCATCGAGGAGAACGCGATGGAATTCCAGGTCCGGGGCCGGGGATATCTCCGGTCGAAGGAGGACGTGGAAAACATCGTCGTCGGCACCTCGCTCTCCGGAACGCCCATATATGTCAAGAACCTCGGAGTAGTCCAGATAGGGGGCGCATCCCGCCGGGGGCTCCTGGACGTGAACGGCGAGGGGGAGGTTGTCGGCGGGATCATCGTAATGCGGTACGGCGAAAATGCGAAGAAAGTGATCGACCGCGTCAAGGCGAAGCTGACGGAACTGGCCCCCGGTCTTCCTCCCGGCTTGACGGTGGAGACCTCCTACGACCGCAGCGACCTCATCCGGAAGGCGATCGACACGCTCAAGGGCGCATTGATCGAGGAAGTGATCCTCGTCACGCTGGCGCATATCATTTTCCTTTGGCACTTCCGTTCGATCCTGATCGTGACGGCGCCGCTTCCGCTGGCGATCCTGGTCTCCTTCATCTTCATGAATTACGCCGGGCTCAACTCCAACATCATGAGCCTGGGCGGGATCGCGATCGCCATCGGTGTACTGGTCGACGCCGGGATCGTGATGACGGAGAACGTGATCCGTCACGCGGAGCAGCACGGGGAAGGGTACGAGAAAAACATCGTCTCCATCACCGAGAAGGCGGCGCACCTGGTCGGCCGGCCGATCTTCTACGCCATGGCGATCATCATCCTGGCGTTCGTCCCGGTCTTCGCGATGACCGGCCTGGAAGGGAAAATGTTTCATCCCCTGGCCTTCACCAAGACCTTCGCGATGGTGGGATCCACCCTGATAGCCGTCACGCTCGTGCCGGTCCTCTGCTCCTTCCTTGTCCGCGGAAAGCTCCACAAGGAAGAGGACAACCGGACGATGAAGTACCTTATGAAGGTGTACAAGCCGGCGCTCAACTGGGCGCTCGACAACCGGAAGAAGGCGGTTTCCGTCGCGGTCGTCCTCTTCTCTGTCGCCGTCGTGATGGTGACCCGGATCGGCAAGGAGTTCATGCCGCAGCTCAACGAGGGGAGCCTCCTCTTCATGCCGGTTACGCTGCCCAATATCTCGATCAACGAAGCCAAGCGCCTCGTCACCATCCAGGACAAGATCATCAAGAACACTCCGGAAGTGGTGCACGTCCTGGGGAAGGTGGGCCGCGCCGAGACCTCCACCGACCCCTCCCCGGTCTCCATGTTCGAGACGATCATCCTGCTAAAACCACAGGACCAATGGCGCAAGGGGATGACGCAGGACAAGTTGATCGGCGAGCTGAACGCGAAGCTTCAGATCCCCGGCGTGGGCAACGGCTGGACGATGCCGATCATCAACCGGATCAACATGCTCTCCACGGGTGTCCGGACCGATCTCGGGGTCAAGATCTACGGGGACGACCTCGGCAAGCTGTCGGACCTTGCGGTTGATGCGGGGGAGATCCTGAAAAAAGTGCCCGGGGCGGTCGACGTGGTCGCCGAACGGACGCTGGGGGGAACCTACCTCGACATCGTGCCCGACCGTGAAGCCGCCGCGCGGTACGGTCTCAACGTGGACGACATCAACGACGTAGTCGAGACGGTCCTCGGCGGGATGCCGGTGACCAACACCATCGAGGGACGGCAGCGGTTCCCCGTCCGCGTCCGGTTCCTGTGGGATTACCGGCAGGACGTCGAGAAGATCAAGCGGATTCCGATCCCGAGGGGCTCCGTCGTGACCGCCGCTTCCGCGTCCGCCCCGACCCCTTCGGTCGGTTCAAGCGGCGGGATGGGGGGAAGCGGCGGCGGAGGCGGCGGCGCACCGATGGGAACCGGCGGCAGTCAGATCACGCTGGGGCAGGTGGCGAGGATTTCCGTCACTCCCGGTCCGGCGATGATCAGCGCGGAGAACTCTTTCCTGCGGTCGATCGTGTTCCTGAACGTCCGCGGTCGGGACATGGGCCGGTTCGTCGACGAGGCGAAGGAATACCTGTCGAAGAACCTGAAGCTTCCGCCCGGGTACTTCCTCGAGTGGTCGGGGCAGTACGAGAACCAGATCCGCGCAAAGAAGACGCTCCAGGTCGTGGTGCCACTGGTGTTCCTCATCATCTTCGTCATGCTCGTCATGGTCTACCACTCGGTGAAGGAGGCGCTGCACGTGATCCTCGCGGTGCCCTTCGCGCTGACGGGCGGTGTCTATCTCCTTTACATCATGGGGTACAACTTCTCCGTCGCCGTGTGGGTCGGGTTCATCGCCCTGTTCGGGACGGCGGTCCAGACCGGCGTGGTGATGGTCATCTATCTCGAAGAGGCGGTGGAGCGCGTGAAAAAACGGGACGGGATACTCACCGTGGCCAACCTGCGGGAGGCTGTAATGGATGGGGCGCTCCTGCGGCTTCGCCCCAAAATCATGACCGTTTCCACGGTGGTGGCGGGGCTTCTGCCGATCTTCTGGAGCACACGCACGGGCTCGGAGGTGATGAAACCGCTGGCCACGCCGGTGTTGGGAGGAATGGTTTCGTCCCTCGTCCATGTGCTGATCATCACGCCGGTCATCTTCCTGTGGTTACGGGAGCGGGAGATCAGAAAAAACGAGGTGACGTAGGCGCTTCGCTCTCCGACCGCCCTTGAAGAATACTCTCCGGAATCCTCAAGACTATTCTTGAAATCGTGCCGGCATAAAGTTGCCTGCATTTCCTAACATGTTGATATGAAACATTTTTTATACTTCGACAAGTGGCACGCCCGCTGCATTGCTTACCGTCGAGAGCATCATTACGGACCGAAAAACCAAAAGGAGGTTGGGAAGATGAAAAAGATTACAGGGTTGGCAACGGCGGCGGTTCTTCTCCTCGTGTCGGGCGGACTCGCGTTTTCCGCGGAACGGCAGGAACTCAAGTTCACAAACCCGGCGGAGTACTGGGAGTTCGAGGGGCCGAACGTGACAGGGAGCATCCCCCAGGGGGAGGATCTGTCCAAGGTAAAGGCGGGCAATACGGATGGTTTTGCAAAAGCGGAGTACGGCGGGATCGTCTACAGGGGCGGGATCGACACGAACTGAATGGTCGTCATCGATCCCTGTACGGGCCGACGGGGGAGGGACGGCGGTTTCGCCCCTCCCTCGTCGTTCCCCCATACGATAAAATAACGAGCTGGTTTTTCCGGCAGGTGCAGGCAGGTAAAGGGCCGCATAGCGCGGTCTTTTTTCTTTATAAGGAATCTTTTCTGAAAAGAGGCATCTAACTAGCATAGGAGTGAAACCTGTCGGCAACGGAAGAGCCACGATGGAGGTGGATCATGAAAAGAAATTACTTGCTTGCAGCACTGGTCATGGGGATGTTCCTTGTTGCGGGGGCAAGTCCCGCGTTTGCGGAGTGGAACGCCCAGGCGTCACCGTACATCTATCAGGGAGAAGGGCCGGACCTTGGGCAGTATGAATTCAGCGCACCCGTGGAAACGGGGAGCCTCCCCTTGGGGGAAGATCTTTCCGCAGGGAAATCCGACATCATGGAAAAGCTCGAAGCGCATGAGAGCGGCGGGGCCACTTTCCGGAACGGGATCGATGACGGCCCGTAGCGTGGGTGGATGACCTGTCCCGGTTGGAGCCGGCGCTCCGCGTGTAAGCCGCTGGGCGCCGGCTCTTCTTATGTGTTTGATCTTATAAGGATTTATTTTGTCAGGAGTAATTCCTCATTGTTTTTTCGCCGTAGGTCGATTATCCTGAATAAGCGATCCCTGACGACATAAAGGGTGGGAAACCGCAGGCAGGAACACACATTGCGCGCCAAACTGCCAATAAGCCCGTTTCTTCTTCTCCATTTCCTTGTTTTTCTCGTGGTTTCCCCATCATCTCCGGGTGTTGCGACCTGCGCAGCGAATTCCGGGGTATCATCGGGCCCGGAAACGGCGCTGGACGGTTTTATCCGTATACCCGAAAAAGAGATCTCCCTGTCGGTTTTCCTGCTTTCCGTTCCTGAAGAGCCGGAAATGGCCGCGTATGCAACCAAGAGGATAGCGGCGGAAAAGGAGCTGGACAGGCTGGCGATGCGCGTATCCTCCTTCGTCATGGGGAACCGGGATCCTGGTCGGACACTCTCTGCGATGAAACGGGTCATTTTCGACGACGAGGGTTTCGAGTACGACCCGGATCCGGAGAACCCGGATAATTTCCTGCTCGACCGTGTCATCGGCCGTAAGCGCGGGAACTGCCTCGGACTGACCCTGGTGTACCTGACTCTTGCCGAACGGATTGGCCTGCCTCTGCGCGCCGTTTACGTCCCGTCGCACTCCTTCGTTCGCTACGAGGGAGACGGCGCCTGTATCAACATCGAAACGGGAGAGAAGGGCGCCGAACGGAAGGACGAATGGTACGCGGCGAAGTACTTTTTGAAGGAAGGAAGCCCGTATCTTCGCTCCTTGGGTAAAAAGGAGACGATCGGGCTGTACCTCAAGAGTCTCGGAACGGCCTGCTCGCGCAAGGGCAGCGAGGAAGACGCCCTTCACTGGTACCGTAAGGCATCCATTTTCCACCCCGGGCTCCCGGACATCCGCTATAACGCGGGAGTGTCGTACCAGAGACTGGGAAAAAACCGGGAGGCGATCGATCAGTACCGGAGCGCTCTCTCCCTGGACCCGGACATGGCGGTAGCGCGGGGTAACCTGGCGGCGGCCCTCTGCAACTGCGGATGCGTGGAGGACGGTGTAAAGGAGTTCCTGAAGGCGCTCGAGATCAACCCGTCCAACGCCACGGTCCGGGCAGGTCTCGCGAAGGCTTTCTTCGCGCTGGGCGCGTACCGGGAAGCGGCAAAGCATTGCGACCTGGCGATCAAGCAGGGGTGCCGCTTCGATCCGTCCATGTTGGAAGTCCTGAACCGGTATCGTGCCCCGGGGGAATTCTCCACGTCGCACTGAGTCGGCCGGTCATTTATCCGTCAGGCCGCGCAGGACGGCCGAGATGTCGTGATCGCCGAACCCGCGTGCAAGGGCCATCGAGAAAACCTGGTAAGCCGCCGCCGTCACTGGCGTGACCACCCCCTTTGAATCCCCGGCCAGGACCGCCAGCCGCATGTCCTTGTGGGCGTGCTTGAGCGGGAAATGGGGGGCGAACTTCCGCTCTCCCAGCATGTCCTTCCCCTTGATAGCGATCGCCTGGCAACCGACCACGGAGCTCTGGACGACGTCCAGGATCTTTTCCGCGGGAATCCCTCCCGCCATCCCGGTCAGCGCCGCCTCCGAAAATGCGCACAGGAGCGTCCCCATCATCTGGTTGATGATGAGCTTCATGTGCGCCGCAAGGCCGACCTCCCCCATGTAGACCACCTTGTTCCCCATGGCGAGCAGGATCGGCTCCATCTTCTTCGCCACGGCGGGGTCGCCCCCCGACAGGATGATCAGGGTTCCCTCCTCGGCGGGTTTTTTGCTGCCGAGCACCGGCGCCTCGAGGAAATCCGCGCCGGCCTTGCGCACCATCCCGGCGATCTCCAGGGAGGATTCCGGGGAA
>JAKALO010000016.1 GCA_021824125.1 Deltaproteobacteria bacterium
GGCGGACCTGCGCGAGGCGAACAACTTGTCCCTGCAGATCCGCGAGACGTTCCCGCCGCCGTACCGGCTGGAGGGGGACGGTGCTTTCCCCGAGGCGGACGGGCCTCTCTGCCTCCTGGGGCAGGTCCTCGAGGCGGGGAAGAAGGGGCAGACGATCCAGCGCTACAAGGGGCTGGGGGAGATGAACCCCGAGCAGCTGTGGGCCACGGCGATGAACCCGGAGACCCGCGACCTCCTGCGGGTGGAGGTCGGTGACGAGACCGACGCGGACGAGATCTTCACGAAGCTCATGGGAGACCAGGTGGAGCCGCGCCGCGAGTTCATCGAGAGGAACGCCCTGGACGTCACCTCCCTGGACATCTGATCTCTACCACAGGAGTTACGTAAACGATGGAACTGTTCAGCCGTCCCGCGCAGCGTCGCACCGTCCAGGACGAAATGAAGCAGAGCTACCTCGATTACGCGATGAGCGTGATCGTGGGGAGGGCGCTGCCCGACGTGCGCGACGGCCTGAAGCCGGTCCAGCGCCGCATCCTCTTCGCGATGCACGAGCTGGGCAACGAGTACGGCAAGCCGTACAAGAAGTCCGCCCGCATCGTCGGGGACGTGATCGGCAAGTACCACCCCCACGGGGACAACGCCGTCTACGACGCTCTCGTGCGGATGGTGCAGGACTTCTCCCTGCGGTACCCGCTGATCGACGGGCAGGGGAACTTCGGCTCGGTGGACGGCGACTCGGCGGCCGCGATGCGGTACACCGAGGTCCGGATGGCGAAGATCGCCGGGGAGCTCCTGTCCGACCTCGACAAGGACACGGTCGAAACCGTCCCCAACTACGACGGCTCCCTCCAGGAGCCGCGGGTCCTTCCGGCGCGCATACCGACCCTCCTGATAAACGGGAGTTCCGGCATCGCCGTCGGGATGGCCACCTCCATCCCGCCCCACAACCTGGGCGAGGTGCTCGACGCCCTGCTCGACCTCATCGCCAACCCCGAAGTCACGATCGACGAGCTCATGGAGCGCATCCCGGCGCCCGACTTCCCGACGGGCGGCATCCTATACGGGCTCGACGGAGTGCGCGAGGCGTACCGGACGGGGCGGGGCAGCGTCCAGATCCGCGCCCGCGCCTTCATCGAGAAGATGAAGAAAGGGGATCGCGAGTCGATCGTGATCACCGAGATACCCTACCAGGTGAACAAGGCCCGCCTGATCGAGAAGATCGCGGACCTGGTGCGGGAAAAGCAGATCGAGGAGATCTCCGACATCAGGGACGAGTCCGACCGCGACGGCATGCGGGTGGTCGTGGAGCTGAAGAAGGACGCCGTCTCCGAGGTGGTCCTGAACAACCTCTACAAGCAGACCCAGATGCAGACCTCCTTCGGCGTGCAGCTCCTGGCGATCGTCCAGAACCGGCCGCGCACGTTCACCCTCAAGCAGATGCTCGAGGAGTTCCTCGCGTTCCGCAAGGAGGTCGTGACCCGGAGGACCCTGTTCCTGCTACGGAAGGCCGAGGCGCGCGCCCATATACTGGAGGGGCTGAAGATCGCGCTCGACCACCTGGACGCCGTCATCAAGCTGATCCGCGGGTCGAAGGACCCCAGGGAGGCCAAGGACGGCCTGATGGGGAAGTTCGGGCTCTCCGAGCTCCAGGCGCAGGCGATCCTGGACATGCGGCTGCAGCGGCTGACCGGGCTCGAGCGGGAGAAGATCCTGCAGGAGCTGAAGGAAGTCAAGGCGGAGATCGCGCGGCTCAAGAAGATCCTGAGCGAGGAAAAGGAGCTCCTGCGGGTCATCGGGGACGAGTTCCGGGAGATCCGCGGGTCCTACGCGGACGGGCGGCGTTCGCAGATCGTGCGGGAGACGAAGGACATACGGCTCGAGGACCTGATCGTCGACGAGGAGATGGTGGTCACCGTCTCCCACTCCGGGTACATCAAGCGGAACCCGATCAGCCTCTACCGGACGCAGAGGCGCGGGGGCCGGGGCAAGGTGGGGATGGGGACGAAGGAGGAGGACTTCGTCGAGAACGTCTTCGTCGCGTCCATGCACGCCTACATCATGTTCTTCTCCACAACCGGCAAGGTGTACTGGATGAAGGTCCACGAGCTCCCGGAGGCCAGCCGCGCGGCCAAGGGGCGCGCGATCGTGAACCTGCTTTCCCTGTCGCCGGGGGAGTCCGTTGCCGCGATCCTTCCGGTCCGCGAGTTCGCCGAGGGGAAGCACGTGGTGACCGCGACGGCGCAGGGGGTCATCAAGAAGACGGAGCTGATGGAGTACTCCCGGCCGCGGACGGGCGGCATCATCGCGATGGGCCTGAACGAGGGGGACCAGCTTATCGCGACGGCGATCACCTCGAGCCAGGACGAGGTCTTCCTTTCCACGCGGCACGGGATGTCCATCCGGTTCCACGAGGAAGACGTCCGGCCGATGGGGCGCGCCGCCGTGGGCGTCCGCGGGATCGACCTGGAGGAGGGCGACGCGGTCGTCGGCATGGAGATCCTGCACCCCGAGGGGACCCTTCTCACGGTCACGGAGAACGGGTTCGGCAAGCGGACCGCCATCGGGGAGTACCGGGTCCAGTCCCGCGGCGGGAAGGGGGTCATCACCCTCAAGGTCACGGAGAAGACCGGAGCGATCGTCGGCGTGACGCAGGTCTCGGAGACCGACGAGGTGATGCTCGTCACCGACACCGGCAAGATCATACGGCTCGCCGCCGGGGAGCTCCGCGTTATAGGGCGGAACACCCAGGGTGTCCGCCTGATAGGGCTGCAGGAGAACGAGCACGTCGCCTCGCTGGCCCGACTGGCGGAAAAGGAAGAATAGGAACTCCGCGGCCATGGCCTCGCGGGGCGTCTTTCCGGCGTTTCTTTTCCTGGCGCTCCTGGCGCTCCCGGCCTGCTCGGACCCGGCCCGGGAGCGGTTCGATGCGGCGGAAAAGGCGTTGATGGAGCAGAGGATGGAAGCCGCGCTCGACGGATACCGGTCGATCCCCAAGGAGTACCCGCAGTCGCGATACGCGCCCACCGCGCTTCTCCGGCAGGGGGAGCTGTTCGGCGTCTACTACCGGAACTACCCGGCGGCCATCGAGGCCTACGAGTCGCTGGTGTTCAACTACCCCCGGTCCGCGGAGGCGCCCCGGGCGCTGCTGCGCCAGGGGGAGATCCACCACCTGCACTACCTCGACCACGCCGCGGCGGTGGAGGACCTGGAGATGGTCCGGCGGAAATTTCCCCGGTTCGCCGGGATGGACGAGGTGCTGCTACTGCTCGCGAAGTCGTACGCGGGCATCGGCGACACGCCCCGCCAGACCGCGGTGCTCTCCGAGCTGATCGAGAAGTTCCCCGAATCCTCCCGCGCGACGGAAGGGCGCTGGGTGATGGCTTTTTCACTTCTCGCGCAGGGGAAGTTCTTCGAGGCCGACCGCGAGTTCCGCAAGCTGTACTACCTCGCGACGGACCGCGTATCGATCCTGCGCGCGCGCTGGGGGATGGCGCAGGCGCTCGAGGGAAAGGGTCAGCTGGGGGCCGCGGTGGAGCAGTACGAGGCGATCCGGAACGATTGGGAGGACCCGGCGTACGTGACGGACAAGATCGCGCGGCTGCGCCGCCGGATGGAGGAGAGATAGGCGTCGCGAAGCGGCGCCGGAGGATTCGGCATGGAACGGGAGATCCGGGAACGCATAGCGGTGATCGGCGGCGGGTCGTGGGGGACCGCGTTCGCCTCCATGTTGGGGGAGCGGTACGCGGACGTCGCCCTGTGGGTGCGGGAGCCCGACGTGTGCGACGGGATCCGGCGGGACCGGGAGAACCGGGTGTTCCTGCCCGGAGTCGCCGTTCCGGCGGCGGTTCGGCCGACGGTCGACATCGGCGAGGCGCTTGCGGACCGCGGGATCGTCGCCCTCGCGGTTCCCTCGCAGCACCTGCGGGCGGTCGCGCTGCGGGCGGCTCCGCACCTGTCGCCGGGAGCCCGCGTCGTCTCCCTCGCCAAGGGGCTGGAGAACGGGTCGCTGCAGAGGATGACCGAGGTTCTCGGGGAGGCGTTGCCGGGGTTTGCCGGCCTGCTGGCCGTCCTCTCCGGTCCGACGTTCGCCCGTGAAGTGGCGGCGGGGAAGCCCGCCGGCGCCACCGTGGCGGCGAAGGATTTCCGGGTAGCCGCCTCCCTGCAGGCCGCGTTTTCGGGGAGGCGGTTCCGGGTCTACGCGGAGACGGACGTGGCCGGGATCGAGCTCGGGGGGGCGTTGAAAAACGTGATGGCCATCGCCGCCGGGATGTCCGACGGGCTCGGGTTCGGGCACAACGCCCGGGCCCTCCTTATTGCCCGGGGGCTGGCCGAGATCGCCCGGGTGGGAGCGCGGCTCGGCGCGAACCCGCAGACGTTCTCGGGCCTGTCGGGCCTGGGGGACCTCGTGCTGACCTGCACGGGTGACCTGTCCAGGAACCGGACCTTCGGGATGCGCGTCGGCCGTGGGGAAAAGGCCGCCGACATCCTCGCCGGGATGAAGATGGTGGCGGAGGGGGTCGAAACTGCGCGCGCGGCCGCGGACCTCTCGCGCCGCCTGGAAGTGCCGATGCCGATCACCGAGCAGGTCTGCCGGATCCTGCACGAGGGGAAAGACGCCATGGCCGCCGTGTCCGAGCTTTTCGCGAGGGCGCCGCGCCCGGAGAGGGATTAGATGGAAGCCTCGCGGGAAGCCGTACAACGCGAGATCCGGGAGCTCCTTGCCGCGAGGAACGCCGTCCTGCTGGCGCACAATTACCAGCGCGACGAGATCCAGGAGATCGCCGACATCACCGGGGACTCACTGGGGTTGAGCCAGGAGGCGGCGAAGTCGTACGCCGGCGTGATCGTCTTCTGCGGCGTCCACTTCATGGCGGAGAGCGCCGCCATCCTGTCGCCGGGCAAGACCGTTCTCCTGCCGCGGATGGACGCCGGATGCCCCATGGCGGACATGGTCACGGCGGACGACCTGCGCGCGTACCGCGCCGCCCACCCGGAAACGGTCGTGGTGACCTACGTCAATTCCTCCGCGGAGGTGAAGGCGCTCTCGGACGTCTGCTGCACATCGGGAAACGCCGTCAACGTGGTCCGCTCGATCCCCCCGGAGAAAGAGGTCTTCATGGTGCCCGACCGGAACCTGGCCCACTACGTGGCGCGGGTGTCCGGCCGGCGGCTCTCCTGGTGGGACGGGTTCTGCCCCACACACGAGCGCCTGACGGAGCAGGATGTCGACCGGGCGAAGCGGGCGCATCCGGGCGCGCTGCTCGTCGTACACCCGGAGTGCCGGCCCGGGGTGGTCGCGATGGCGGACGCCGTGCTGTCCACCTCGGGGATGTCCGGCTACTGCCGCCGGTCGGAAGCCAGGGAGTTCATCATCGGGACCGAGATGGGGATCCTGTACCGCCTGCGGAAGGAGAACCCGGGCAAGACCTTCCGCCTGGCCTCCCGCGCGCTCATCTGCCCCAACATGAAGCTCACCACGCTGGAGGACGTCCGGGACGCCCTTGCGACGCTCTCCCCCGTGGTCACGGTTCCCCCCGACATCCGCGACAGGGCTTGCGCGGCACTGGAGGCGATGCTGCGCGTTCCGCGAGACGTCTCCTGAAGAATCAGGGCCAGGAATGATCTCCCACCCGCCGCCCCTCTCCTTTGAGCACCTGGCGCGCGCCCTGGAACCGCCGGGGCGGCCGTGTCTCCAGGTCCTGGGGGCGCCCGCCGGCATCCGGTCGTTCCTCGTATCGAAACTCTTTTCGAGGCTTCGGAGGCCGATGATCTTCCTGGTCCCCACCGTCCTCGAGGCGGAGGAGACCTTCCGGGAAATCTCCGAGTACCTTGGACCGGGGCCTTGCGCACTGTTCCCTTCCGTGGAAGCGGCCCCATACGAGGCGATGCCGCCCCACGCGCCGGCGGTCCACGAGAGGATGCGTTCTCTTTTCCGGCTCGCGTCCGGGGATCCGGTCGTGGTCGTCTGCCCCGTGGAGGCTTCGCAGGAAAAAACGCTCCCCCGGGACGTGCTCCTCGGGTCGGTCAGGAAGCTTGTCGCGGGTATGGAGATCGACGTGGGGGAGTTCTCCCGCCATCTTTCCGAGACGGGCTACGCGCGGCTTCCCTCCACGGCGGACACGGGGGACTTCTCCGTTCGGGGAGGGATTCTCGAGGTCTACAGCCCGGCCCACCCGTTTCCCGCGCGGATGGATCTCGACGGGGACCGGATCGAAACCCTGCGCTGGTTCGACCCGGAGAGCCAGCGGACCCGGGCGGAGGGGGGGGAGCTGACCGTCTTCCCGTGCTCCCAGGTGATCACCCGGCGGGAGTACCTCTCGGCGGCGGCCGGGACCGGACCGGAGTCGGGTGAGGCGCTTCGCCAGGGAATCCGATACCACGGGATAGAGTCGATTATCCCCCGCCTGTACGGGCGCGCGTCGTCGTTGTTCGATTATCTCCCCAAGGGGACCGTGTTCGTCGCCGCGGACACGGTGTCCTGCCTCTCCCGGGCGCGCGGTTTTTTCGCGGAAGCCGGGGAGAATTACCTTCTGGCCGGCCGGGAGAAGGGACTTCCGGCCCCGGAGGAGCTGTTCGTCACGCCCGGCGATCTCCTGCGGTGGATCCGCGAAGTCCCGGCCGTATGCTTCGACTCCATCGAGGCGGCTCCCTTCGAGCGCAGGGATGCCGTCCGGGGGGGGATCGACGCGCGGGGAAACGACGACATCCGGCGGAGCACGGTCGCCTCCGCTTCCGAAGGCCTTCTCTTCCCCCTCGCGTCCGAGGCGAAGGAGTGGTGGAAGCGGGGAGGCCGTTTCGTGGTGTCCTCCCTTTCTCCCTCCCAGTGCGACCGGATGGAGGGGCTGCTCGGCCGGTACGCCCTCCCCCTGACCGCGGGAGCGACGCTCCGGGATTCCCTCGATGGGGGGAAGGGAGTCGCCCTCTGCTGCTCCGGGGTGACCCGGGGGTTCCGTTTCCCGGAGATGGGCGTCGCGGTGGTCACCGAGCCGGAGATATTCGGGGAGAAGGCACGCGCCCGCAGGACGCGCAGGGAGGCGATCGCCCCGCCCGAGGAGTTCTCCCTCGCGGAGCTGCGCGTGAACGACCTGGCGGTCCACGTCGACCACGGGATCGGGATCTACCGCGGGCTGCTGCGGCGCGCCGCGGCGGGCGTGGAAGGGGATTTCCTGGTCCTGGAGTACGCCGGCGGCGACCGCCTCTTCGTCCCCGTGGAGAAGATGTCACGCGTCCAGCGCTACGTCGCCTCCGAGGAGGACCGTCCGCGGCTGGCGCGCCTGGGCGGGACCGCCTGGCAGCGCGCCAAGCAGCGGGTGCGCGACACCCTGCTCGAGATGGCCCAGGACCTGATCGCGATCCAGGCGAAGCGGCAGCTTGCGGCACGGCCCCCGTCCGCAGTGCCGGACGCCGTTTTCCGCGAGTTCGAGGCGGCCTTCGACCACGAGGAGACTCCCGACCAGCAGAAGGTGATCGAGGAGGTCCTGCGCGACCTGACGTCCCCCCGGCCGATGGACCGGCTCGTCTGCGGCGACGTCGGGTACGGCAAGACGGAAGTCGCCGTACGCGCCGCGTTCAAGGTGGCGCTCGACGGACGCCAGGCCGCGGTCCTGGTCCCCACCACGGTGCTCGCCGAGCAGCACTACCAGACCTTCCGGAGACGTCTCGCCGGGCATCCGGTCCGGGTGGAGAGCCTCTCCCGTTTCCGGTCCAGGGCGGAAGCTGCGGCCGTGGTGAAGGACCTCGCCGCGGGGAAGGTCGACATCCTCATCGGGACCCACCGTCTCCTGCAGAAGGACATCTCGTTCCGGGACCTGGGGCTCGTGGTCATCGACGAGGAGCAGCGCTTCGGCGTGGCCCACAAGGAGAAGCTCAAGAAGCTTCGCGCGGCGGTCGACGTGCTGACGCTGTCGGCCACCCCGATCCCGCGCACGCTCCACATGGCGTTCTCCGGAATCCGCGACATCAGCGTCATCGCCACCCCGCCGGAGGACCGCCTGTCGATCCGCACCTTCGTCCTCCCGTTTTCCGGGGAGACGATCCGGGAGGCGGTCGAGCGGGAGGTCCGCCGCGGGGGCCAGGTCTTCTTCGTCCACAACCGGGTCAGGAGCCTTCCGGCCATGGAGCGGTACCTGAAGGAAATCCTTCCCGGCGTCCGGATCGGCGTGGGGCACGGACAGATGGAGGAAGGGGAGCTCTCCCGCGCGATGGACGACTTCGCGGCCCGCCGGGTCGACCTCCTTCTTTGCACCGCCATCATCGAGGCGGGGCTGGATCTCCCCAACGCGAACACGATCCTCGTCAACCATGCGCATCGTTTCGGGCTCGCGCAGCTCTACCAGCTGCGCGGGAGGGTGGGGCGGGACCGGCACCGCGCCTATGCCTACTTCCTCCTCCCGGTGGACGTCGCGATGACCCGGCAGGCGTCGCAGCGCCTGGCCGTCCTGGAGGAACTGACCGAGCTGGGCTCGGGATTCAAGATCGCCTCCCACGACCTCGAGATCCGCGGCGCCGGGAACCTCCTTGGGAAGGACCAGTCGGGACAGATCCACCAGGTGGGGTACGAGCTGTACACCCAGCTTCTCTCGGAGGCGATGGCCGAGCTCTCCGGAAAACCTTCCCTCGAGGAGGAAGAGCCCGAGCTCGACATCCGGATACCGGCCTTTCTCCCCGACGACTACATACCGGAGGCGGGGGTGCGGCTCGACTTCTACCGGAGGCTGGCGAAGGGGAAGACGGAGGACGCGGCCGACGAGATCGAGCTGGAGCTGCTCGACCGCTTCGGCCGTCTCCCGTTCCCGGCTAAAGCGCTGTGCGACCTTTCACGGATCCGGGTCGCGATGCGGGAGGCAGGGGTCCGGGAACTGAAGCGCGGGAACGGGTCGCTCTACCTCGCCCTCTCGGAGCGGTCGGAGGTCGACCGCCACCTTCTCGTGAAGTGGGTGACAAGGGAGAAGCCGACTTTCTCCTTCGTGCGCGGGGAGGTGCTCGCGATGCGGCTCCCGGAGGAAACCCCGGAGGCAGTGCTCACCGCGGCCAAAAACCTGTTGAACCGCTTTCCGCCGGGGCGTAACATTTAGTCTTCCCGGCGAAAGCACGATCGATCCCGTGGAAGGAGAGTTTTCCTATGCGCAAGTTTGCCTGGGCGTCGCTCGTTTTCGTCGTGCCGTTTCTGTGTGGCTGTGGCGGCACGGGGAAGGGAAAACCCGAAAGGATCCTGGCGGTGGTCAACGGCTCGGCGATCACCGAGGCGTCGTTCGAGGAGGAAGCGAAGTCGCTGCCCCCCTACGTCCGGCCGATCCTGGAAACCCCGTCCGGCAAGATGCAATTCCTGGAGAGCCTGGTCACCCGGGATCTCCTGATGCAGGAGGCGCTGCGACGCGGGATCGACCGCAGGGACGATGTCCGCGCGCGACTGAACCAGGCCCGCAGGTCGATCGTCCTTGAAACGCTTTTGCGGGAAGTGTCCGAGAAGGCCCCCGGGCTTTCCGACGAGTCGCTCAGGAAGTTCTACGATTCCAACCAGGCGAATTTCCAGGTGGGCGAGCGGGTCAGGGTGAGCCACATCCTGTTCAAGGAGCGTGCGCGGGCCGAGGAGACGACCCGGAAAGCCAGGGCGGGGATCCCGTTCGGGGAGCTGATGAAGGGTGCGGAGAAAGAGGGGGGGATCGCGGCCGACCTGGGAATGATCGAGCGTGGAAAGTTCGACAAGGCGTTCGAGGACGTCGCGTTCGCCGCCCCGCCGGGGTCGGTGTCGGGGCCGGTGAAAACCACGTACGGTTTTCACGTGATCCGGGTGGGGGAGAAAAAACCCGCCGGGCTGCAGCCGTTCGAGGAAGTCAAGGAGCAGATCACCTCGGATCTCCGGGAACAGGCGCAGCGGGACGCGTTCGAGACGTTCCTGGCACAGGTCAGGAAGCAGGCGAAGGTCCAGTTGATGGTGAAGCCGGAACCTGCTCCGCCCCCGCCGGGGACGGGGACGCCCCCCGTTCCGGCCGGCAGGGAGGCGCCTTCGGCCGGCCCCCCCTCGCCGCATGTGGGGCGCTGAGCGCACCAGGCGGCGTTTCGCGGGATGCACAGGCCTTCTTTCGGCGTTATTCACAGGGTGGTCGTCGCCGCTTTTCTTGCGGCCTTCCTTTACTCCTGCACGAAGGAATCCGCGCCGCGGGCGGACGCGGACGTCGTCGTCGCCGAGGTAAACGGCCGCCGGATCACCTTGAAAGACCTGAAAAACGAGATTGCGGCGCGGCGCGGATTCACTCCCTCCCTTTCCGCCAGGAGCGCGACCCGCTCGGAAGCTTCCGGTGCGCTCCGCATCCTCATCGAACGGACGGTCGTGCTCGCGGAGGGGGAAAAGCTGGGGGTGTCGGTTTCCGGGTCCGAGGTGGACAAGGAGGTCGACCGGTTCCGCTCGGACTTTCCGCCCGGGGGCCTGGAGAAGTCGCTCCTCCAGGCCGGGACGGACATGGAGGCGTGGCGGGGAGGGCTTGCGCGCTTCCTGCTGGTTCGTAAGACCGCCGAGGCGATCGCCGCCGCCCGCGCTTCGGTGTCCCCGGAGGAGGTGGAGGCGGAGTTCCGAAGACGCGCCAGGCGGCTGTCCCGCCCGGAGCGGATCCGCGTCCGCCAGTTCCTGTTCGATACGGCGGAAACCGCGGGCAAGGCGAGGGCGATGATCCTGGAGGGGGAAAGTCCGGAGAAGGTCGTGAGCCGATTTTCGGAGGGCGACATCCGCCCGGTCGCCATCGACCTGGGGGAGGTCGGCCGGGAGGATCTACCCGAGGAAATCGAGGGGGAATTGTTCGCCCTGAAGGAGGGAGAGGTGAGCGGCGTGATCGCGAGGGAAGGGGGCTTCAACCTCTTCCTGGTGGTCGAGAAGGAGCCGGCCCGGACGCTCATCCTGGCCTCGGCGGCCCCGGAGATCCGTGAGGGCATCCTGCGTGTTCGCAGGGAGGAGGCGTTCCGGTCGTGGCTGACGGCACAGGTCGGGAAGGCCGACATCCGGGTCCAGGAGGCGCTCCTGGACCAGTTCGTCGGGGGGGGAAAATGAGGAGAGCGTGGCTGGTCGCAGGCGTGCTTGCGCTCGCCTGTGGCGCGGTTCCGGGCCCTTCCGCGTCGGCCCGGGTCATCGACGGCGTCGTCGCGGTGGTCGGCGACGAGCCGGTCACCTTCTCCGAGGTCCGCGACGCGGTGGCCGAGAGTCTTGGCATTCCGGCGGGCGACGCCGACCTCTACCTCCGCGAGGAGAAAGAACCCCGGAGGGTTCTGCACTGGATCGAGACGCTGGTCGAATCGGCCCTGGTCCGGAAAGAGCTGGCGAAAACGGGACAGGCGATCTCCGACGCGGAGATCAACCGCGCGGTCGAGTCGGTCCGCAAGACGAACAACCTGTCGGAGGCCGGGTTTTCGGAGGCCCTGGCCCGGGAAGGCATCACCCTGGAGGGGTATCGCAGGCGGCTCCGCTGGCAGATGGAGCGCGGGGCGATCGTCCGGGCGAGGAAGTTCAAGGACGTGACCGTCACCGACGAAGAGGTCAAGGCCTGGTTCCGGGAAAACGCCGAGCGGTTCCTGGTCGGGGGCGAGGTCCGGCTCGCGACGCTGCACCTGCCGTTCCCTCCCGAGGAGGGCACGGTCGACCGGACCGTCCGGCTCCGGATCGCCGCGCAGCAGGCCGGCGAGTACGTCGGCTCGGGACGGACGTTTTCCGAGGCGATGGAGCTTATCTCGAATTCGATTCCCGGGTCGTCGGTTCTCTCAACGGATTTCGTCAAGACGGACGACCTGATGCCCGAGATCCGGAAGGAGATCCGCAAGCTGCGGACCGGGGAGATTTCCCCCCCGTTCTTCACCGAGGCCGGGGCGTACCTCGTCAAGGTGACGGAGCGGCGGGGAGGGACGCTTCCGGAATTCGCAACGCTCAAGGAGGAGCTCAAGGAGGAGATGTCGGACAACCGCAGCGAGAAGGCGTACTCCGACATCCTTGCCGAGCTGAAGACGGCGTCGTCGATAGAAATACGGCTCTGAGGGGAGGATCGCCTTGCTGCCACCGAAGCTCCAGGAACTTGCGGACGGGATGGAAGAGAACCGGAGAAGCATCCTGGCCCTGGTGTCCGGCCTTTCCGACGCGGAGTTCGCCGCCCGCGCTGAAGGGGAGTGGTCGATCGGCGAAATCATCGAGCACATGATCCTCTCCGAGACGGGGACGAGCAAGGTGATCCGTAAAGTCCTGAAGGATAACGCGGGGAAGCTCCCCCCCTACCCGGCGGACGACTCGACGCTCGCGGTGAGGCCGTTCCCGGGCCTTGCGGGAGAAGGCGGGAAGGCCCCGGAGGCCGCGCTCCCGAAGGGGACGATGGGGAAGGAAGAGCTCCTTGCGCTGGCCGCCGCGACCCGGGCGCAGACGCTCCAGTCGCTCGCCATGCTGGCCGCGGTGGACCCCCGGAGCGGCGAATTCCCGCAGCCGCTTCTGGGAAGAATGAACCTCTACGAGTGGGCGAAGCTCATAATCCTGGAGCACCAGAAACAGCACCACGCGCAGATCGCGGAGATCGTCCGGAAGCTGCGTGGCTAAACTGCCCCGGATCGCCGTGACCATGGGGGACCCCGCCGGGATCGGGCCGGAGATCGCGGTCCTCGCGCTCTCCCGGCCGGAAGTCCTGTCCTGCTGCCGGCCCGTTGTGTACGGGGACATCGGGATACTGCGCCGCGCGGCCGCCGTCGTGGGCTCGGAGGCCAAGGTAGAGACCCTCCCCCTGTCCTCCCTTCCGGCGGAAGAGGTCCCCTTCGGCAGGATGACCGCGGCGGGATCGCGCGCGATGGCCGATTACATCCGCGCGGCCGCGTCGGACGTCCTGGCGGGGCGCGCCGACGCCATCGTCACCTGCCCCATCACGAAGGAGGGCTTGAAGCTGGCGGGGGTGCCTCACCCGGGGCACACGGAGTTCCTCGCGGAGCTGTGCGGAGGGGCGGACGTGGTGATGATGCTGGCGGGGGACCGCTTGCGCGTCGCGCTCGTGACGATCCACGTGGCGTTGCGGCGGGCGCTGGAACTTCTCTCCCAGGGGATCATCGAACGCACGATCCGGATCACGCACGCCTTCTTCCGGAAATACATGGGGACCGGGTCCCCGAGGATCGCCGTGGCCGGGCTTAACCCGCACGCAGGCGAAGGAGGGCTGTTCGGCGACGAGGAGATCGCGATGATCGCCCCGGCCGTCGCCGCCTGCCGGACCGCGGGGATCGACGCCACGGGCCCCTGGCCTCCCGACACCGTCTTTCACCGGGCGTATCGCGGGGAATTCGACGTCGTCGTCTCGATGACGCACGACCACGGGCTGATCCCCCTGAAGCTCGTCCACTTCGAGGACGGGGTCAACGTGACGATGGGGCTTCCCATCGTACGGACGTCGGTCGACCACGGGACCGCCTACGACATCGCGGGGAAAGGGAAGGCGAACCCGGCAAGCCTCGTGGCCGCGGTCCGGATGGCGGCGGGGATGGCCGCGGCCGGAAGCTAGGGAACCCGTGGCCCTGGACCGGATCGTCGTGCGCGGCGCGCGCGAGCACAATCTGAAAAACATCGACGTCGAGATCCCCCGGGACCGCCTCGTCGTGATCACCGGGGTCTCCGGCTCCGGGAAGTCGACCCTGGCCTTCGACACGATCTACGCGGAAGGGCAGCGGCGGTACGTCGAGTCGCTCTCCGCCTACGCCCGGCAGTTCCTCGAGCAGATGGAGAAGCCCGACGTGGACGTGATCGAGGGGCTCTCCCCCGCAATTTCGATCGAGCAGAAGTCGGTCAGCAAAAATCCCCGCTCCACCGTCGGCACCGTCACCGAGATCTACGACTACCTGCGGCTCCTGTACGCGTCGGTGGGCCGGGTCCACTGCCCGACTTGCGGAAAGGAGATACGCCAGCAGACGGTCACGCAGATCGTGGATGCCGTCCTGGCGATGGGCGACGGGGAGAAGGTCCGGGTCCTCGCGCCGGTCGTACGCGGCCGGAAGGGGGAGTACCGGAAGGAGCTCGCGAAGCTTGCGCGCGACGGTTTCTCCCGCGTGGTCGTGGACGGGGAAACGAGGGAGCTCGGCGAGGAGATCGCCCTCGACAGGAACAGGAAGCACGACATCGAGGTGGTGGTCGACCGGATCCGCGTCTCCCCGGGGGCCCGGGGGAGGCTCGCCGACTCGGTTGCCCTGGCCCTCGGGCTCTCCGACGGGCTGGTCCGCGTCCTGGACGAGGCGGGGAAGGGGACGCTGTACAGCGAGAAGTTCGCCTGCCCCGACTGCGGCCTGAGCCTTTCCGAGGTCACGCCGAGGCTTTTCTCCTTCAACAGCCCCCACGGGGCCTGCCCCGGTTGCGACGGGTTGGGGACGACGATCTACTTCGACCCGGACCTCATCGTCCCGGACAAGGGAAAGAGTCTTCGCGAGGGGGCGATCGACCCCTGGAGGAAACGGACCACGATCTTCCATCACCAGATGCTCGAGGCGCTCTCGAAGCACTTCGGATTCTCGCTTGAGACGCCTTTCGGGGATCTTTCGGCGAGGGCCAGGGAGGTCCTCCTGAACGGCTCCCCCGAGCCGGTACGCTTCTTCATGGAAGAGGGGGAACGCCGGCACTTCTTCACCAGGCCGTTCGAGGGGGTGATCGGCAACCTCGAGCGGCGCTTGCGGGAGACCGATTCCGAGGTCATCCGGGAGGAGCTTTCGCGGTACATGAACAACCGCCCATGCAGGGACTGTTTCGGCGCACGACTCAAGAAGGAGGCGCTTTGCGTCAAGGTGGGGGGCCTGTCGATCGACGCGCTCACCCGCCTTTCCGTCAAGGACTCGCTGGAATTCTTCCGGGCCCTGTCCCTTGGCGAGAGGGAAGGGAAGATCGCCGCGCGGATCCTCAAGGAGATCCGAGCGCGCCTGTCGTTCCTCGTCAACGTGGGGCTGGACTACCTGAGTCTGGATCGGACCTCCTCGACGATCTCGGGGGGGGAAGGGCAGCGGATCCGGCTTGCGACGCAGATCGGCTCCTCGCTGATGGGGGTCCTCTACATCCTGGACGAGCCCTCGATCGGCCTCCACCAGCGGGACAACCGCAGGCTTCTCGGAACGCTCAAGGAGCTGCGGGACCTGGGGAACACGGTCCTCGTGGTCGAGCACGACGAGGAGACGATACGCTCCGCGGACTACGTGATCGACATGGGACCGGGCGCCGGGGAGCACGGCGGGTCGATCGTCGCGGCCGGCCCGCCGGAGGAGATCGTCCGGAACGAGTCCTCGCTCACCGGCCTGTACCTGTCCGGGAAGAAGAGGATCCCGGTGCCCCGGAAGCGCCGTCGCCCGAACGGGAGCTTCCTGACGCTGCGCGGCTGCAGTGCGAACAACCTGAAGAACATCGACGTCTCCTTCCCGCTCGGGATGATCACCTGCGTCACCGGCGTGTCCGGTTCGGGAAAATCGACGCTTCTGCTGGACACCCTCTACCGGGCGCTCGCGCAGGGGATCTTCGGGGCCCGGGAGCGGCCGGGAGCGCACGCATCCCTGTCCGGCATGCCCCTGGTCGACAAGGTGATCAACATCGACCAGTCTCCCATCGGCAGGACGCCGCGGTCGAACCCGGCCACCTATTCCGGCGTCTTCACCCCGGTCCGCGACCTGTTCGCGATACTCCCGGAGAGCAAGGCGCGCGGCTACCGGCCCGGCCGGTACTCCTTCAATGTAAAAGGGGGCCGGTGCGAGGCGTGCGAGGGGGACGGGATCATCAGGATAGAGATGCACTTCATGCCCGACGTCTACGTGACCTGCGAGGCGTGCCGCGGGAAGCGGTACAACCGGGAAACGCTCGAGATCGCCTACAAGGGGAAGACGATCGCCGACGTGCTGGACATGACGGTCGACCAGGCGCTCCCTTTCCTGGAGAAGATCCCGCCGATCCGGCACAAGCTTGAAACGCTCTCGCGGGTGGGGTTGGGATACATCCGCCTCGGGCAGCCCGCCACGACCCTGTCCGGGGGCGAGGCGCAGCGCGTGAAGCTGGCCCGCGAGCTATCGAAGCGCGCCACGGGAAAGACGGTCTACATCCTGGACGAGCCCACGACGGGCCTGCATTTCGACGACATCCGGAAGCTTCTCTCCGTGCTTCAGATGTTCGCCGAGGCGGGGAACACGGTCCTCATCATCGAGCACAACCTGGACGTCATCAAGACGGCTGATCACGTCATCGATCTCGGGCCGGAGGGGGGCGACCTGGGAGGCGAGGTGATCGCCTGCGGCACCCCGGAAGAGGTCGCGCGCAACCCACGGTCACACACGGGCCGGTTCCTGCGGAAGGCGTTGAAGGGATAAAAACGGGGACGGTCCTGGCGTCCTCTTTCGGTTTATCCACCTCTGTCGTGTGACTGCGATCCCTTCGTTGTTCTGCCGGGTCTTGTTACAGGACCGTCCCTAGCGGACGACGGGCTGGCGCGTGAGCGCCTTCGCCATCTCCTGCCCGAAGAGGTACTGGACCTCCTTGCGGACGGCTTCCGTGATCGGGTGGGTCCGGTTCCGCTCCTTCATGCACCACAACGATTTCATGTCCTCGTCGACGGTAAGCTGGCCCTCGGTCAGCACGAGGGGGAACATGATGCAGAATCGGGGCTTGAACTTCCACTCGTGGAGGCCGGCCTCGATGGCGCCCTTCTGCAGCGCGCAGCCGTGGTCGGGGTGCAGGAACGCGCAGGCGCCTGCCACCACCCGGGTCTCCACGGCGATCCCGCTCGGGCAGTCCGGGTCCGGCTCGGTGCGGCCGAACCAGCAGGCCGGGTCGATCGCTTCGGGGCGGACGTAGGGCAGGAAGAGGTCCCGGTTATCGACGATGGCCTTTTTCTCGCCGACGTCGGCCCATACGCCGAACCGGCAGCAGCGGCTCCGGCACCTGTCGGGACGGCAAGACTCGGGGAACTTCGCCCGGAATACGAGCGGATCGATCTGCATGACACCCTCGGCGGATTGTCGAATGATGTTATCGAGGTTTTGATTATACAAATTTACCGGCGGACTTGCACTTCCCGATTTCATTTCCCGTCATCGGCCGTCCTTCCGGCGGGCGGTGACGGTCTCCCCGCCGATTCCCCAGTTGTCCGTCTCGACCTCGTCGATCACAACGACGGTGGTCGCCGGGTTCTTCCCCAGGGTTTCCTGGAGCAGCCTGGTGACCCCCTCGATCAATTTCGCCTTCTGACCGGGAGTCGCTCCCTCCCGGGTGATTCGTATGTTCACGTAAGGCATTCGATTCCCCCTTTGGCCGCGTCGTATTCCGCAGGGGGAAAATAATACCATCTTGCCTCCCCCGTGGCACGCGTGGAGAGGGCAGGAGGAAACATTATCGATATTGGGGCCTAATTTATTTTATTTTTGTTGACATTATGTCTTAACAACACTAAATTACGCATAATTTATATTACAATTAATGGACTTGACGAAGCCGGAAGCGACGTGACGCCTTGATTTTCCCGTTTGAATAACCTGCCTCGGGGCAAGTCCCCGGGCGAAAACGAAAGGAAGAAAAAAATTCCCTAAAGATTTCCCGCTCCCGTGCCGAAACTCGGGGAAGACGTTGACGGGGAGCCCGGAGATGTAACATGCCGGAGAAAAACCGACAGGAGGTATAACACACCGGAATCGACGAAACGCCTTGTTTTTTCCGTTGGAATGATCTGCCTCGGGGCAAGTCCCCGGGCGAAAATGAAGGGAGGAGAGAAGATGAAGAAATTATTCGTGGCGGCAGTCGCCATCGCAATGATCGCGATCGGCGGGACGGCGATGGCGGTGGACACGGCCACCGTCACCGTGACGGCAACCGTGTCTCCTACTTGCAGGTTCAACAGTTCGACGGCGGCGCTGGCGTTCGGGGTGCTCCCGGTCCCCGCCGCGGACACTTCGGCGAGTGCGAGCCTGAGCTTCTGGTGCACGACCGGGGCGACCTACACCATCACGGACGACGACGGGTTGGATGAGACGGGGGTGGATGCCAACCGGATGAGAAGCACAGGCCCCGGACCGGCCCAGTTCATGCCCTACTCGTTTACTTATGCCCCCGCCGGCGGAACCGGGTTGGGTCCGGCCGTCCCGATCACGCTGAACATAGCGGGCAACGTGCTGGCCGCGTCATATGCGAGTCTCCCGGGGGACGTGTACCAGGACACGGTAACGCTTACCATCAACCCGTAACCGGTTCGTGAAAGGATTCGCAAGGTACTGCGTTCGGTGAAGGGGTGGCCGGAAGGCCACCCCTCTCTGTGCCCGGAATGTTTTTCTCCATCCGTTACTCCCTCATACACATGCTGCAGCTAATCATTCCTAAAGTTTTTCCGCTTACGTGCCGACAAGGATTAAAGGATTATTGGAAGAATAATCGGAGTTCTTAGAGGAAACATGGCGGAAAAGACAGGCAAGGAGGGGACCATCCCCGGCAGGCGTTTGCTAGGGCAGGTGCTGGTGGACGGGGAGTTCATCACTCCCGTCGACCTTGCGCGCGCGCTGGAGGAGCAGAAGCGCACCAACGTGATGCTCGGCGAGGCGCTGGTCAGGATGGGGGTGATCGACCCCGTAGACCTGAAGGCCGCCCTGTCCGTCCAGGGAGAGCTGGGAACGATCCAGGACGCCATCCGTGTGGCCGCGGGCGTCCGCATGCTCCTTGGCGAAATGCTCCTGACGGCGAAAAGGATCACCCCCGTACAGCTTGCCGCCGCCCTGGACGAACAGCGCCGGAGCGGCGACAGGATCGGCGAGATCCTTGCCCGGAGGGGATGGATCACCCACGCGGAACTGGACGCCGCACTTGCGTTCCAGCGGCACCAGGATGGGACAGACTCCTCGTCGGAGCGGCTCCGTCTCGGCGAGATCCTGGTCGCCACGGGACAGATCACCCGCGTCCAGCTCGACGCCGCCCTGCTTAAGAGCCGGACCGTTCCAAGGAAGATCGGGGACCTGCTTGTGGAGGCGGGGGACCTGCGGCCGGAACAGGTCGAACGCGGACTGCGGATCCAGAAAAAACTGGTGACCGCGTCTCTCGTCGCGGCGCTCTCCCTGGCGAGCGTGGCTTCCGCGCAGGATGTCCACCGGGCGGTCGCTGCTCCTTCCGCCGCGCGTATCGAGGTGAGCGCCCGGGTCCAGGCGAGGGCGACCCTCCGGGTCCTCTGGCAGCAGGCACGGATCGCGATCACGGACGCGGACATCCTTCGCGGTTACGTGGACGTCCGTTCGGCCTCGCGGATCGAGGTCAGGAACAACAGCCTGCAAGGATTCATGCTGGTGTTCGAGGGGGCGGGCGGACCGTTCAGGGAGGTCTACGTCCGGGGGCTCGGCCGGGAAGTCCAGCTCGGGGCGGGCGGCGGTTTCGCCCCGATGCCGTATACGCTCGATCCGATCGTGATGGAGCTCTCCTACCGGTTCACGCTGGACAAGGAGATACGGGCCGGGGTCTACGACTGGCCGCTGACCCTCTCCTCCCGGGCGATCTGAAGGATTCCGTTTTTTCCCGCGAAACCGGGTTTTTCTTTTTCGGCGATCTGGTATAGTATCGCCAAACTTCTACCCCACGAAACGGTTCCCCGATGAAAAAGGGTGGCGCGCTCACGGTTTTTCTTTTCCTCCTCCTCCTTGGCCCGCTCGAGGCCCGCGGCGGCGAATGGCGGGTGTCCCCCATCCGGCTCGAACTGGGCCGGGACGCGAAAAGCGGCGTGATCACCGTCTACAACGAAGCGGAAGAACCGCTGCAGGTCCAGATGAAAGCGTACACATGGACCCAGGACGGTGAAGGGAAAGACAAGTACTCGGAAACCGGGGACCTTCTATTCTTCCCAAGGATCATGGTCTTCGGGAAAAAGGAGGACCGGATCCTGCGGGTGGGGATCAAAATGCCGGCCGCGAAGAATGAGAAATCCTACCGCCTGTTCATAGAGGAAATCCCCGGTCCCCGTAAAACCGACGGGGTGAATATCTCAATCGCCATCCGGTTCGGCGTCCCGGTGTTCGTGAAACCCACGAAGGAGGAGATCCGCGGGGAAATCGGGAAGCTCGCGATGACAAAGGGGGTCCTGAGCATCCCGGTGCGGAATGCCGGCAACGCCCACTTCGTCATACGGTCGATCGTCGTCGCGGGGGAGAACGTAAAGGGGGAGAAGGTCTTCTCCCGGGACATCGGCGGCTGGTACCTGCTGGAGGGCGCGTCGCGCGTCCACACCACGGAGGTCCCCAAGGAGGTCTGCGAGGGACTGGCCAGGATCACGGCGATCGTTTCAGCGGAACCGTTTTCCCTTGCCGGCGAGCTTTCGCCGGATAAGACGATGTGCGAACCTTAACCCCACCGGTACCCGGTTTGGCGAGATCCCGCGACGTCGTTGCCTTTTTTTTCCTCGGCGGCATGCTCCTTCTCCTTTCGTCTTCCGCGCGGTGCGCGGAGACCGCCATCGTCGGCATCGTCCTGAACGAAGAGAACAAGGGGGAGTTCTTCGTGAAAATCACCGGGAGCGGTGATTTTCTTGTCCTGCGGGACGACCTTCTGGCCATCGGGTTCCGCGAGCTTGACGGGGACGTCACCCTGGTCGACGGGGAGCCGTACGTGTCCCTCCGGTCCATCGGGGGGGTCACCTTCGTCCTGGACGAAAAGACTCTTGTGCTCCGGGTCACCGCCCTCCCCGCCCTGCTGCCGCGGCGGACGATCGATTTCACATCGCAGCGGCAACCCAAAGTCTACTACCCGCGGGACAACGCCGGGTTCCTGAACTACGGGATACACTACGCCGCGGGACCATCGTTCGAACTCCAAAGCTTCGACGTGACGAACACCGCGGGGGCACGTGCCGGCGACTTCCTGTTCCTCTCCGACTCCACCTTCCGGAAGACCCCGGGGGAAGGAAGGTTCACGAGGCTGTTGTCGAGCCTCACATACGACCGGCGGCAGGATCTGCAACGGATAGTGGGGGGCGACTTCTTCGCCTCCTCCGGGGACCTGGGAAACGGCGTCAACCTCGGCGGCATAAGCGTGTCGAAGGTCTTCCGGATCGACCCGTATTTCATCCGCAACCCCCTGGCGGATTTTTCGGGCCTCGCCGCCTTCCCTTCAGAGGTGGAGGTCTACCTCGACGGGAACCGGATCCGCACGGAAAAAATCTCCCCCGGGGAGTTCCAGCTCCGGAACCTCTCCTCCTACGACGGGGCGGGCGTCGTAACGGTGGTTATCAAGGACCCCTTCGGCAAGGAGCAGCGGATCGCGTACCCGTATTACTTCACTGAAACGCTCCTCCGGAAAGGGCTCCACGAATACAGCTACAACGCCGGCGTCCTCCGGCGGGAGTTCGGGTCCCGGAGCAACGAGTACGGGGGGCCGGCCTTCTCGGTGTTCCACAGGTACGGGTTCGACGACTCCCTTACCCTCGGATTCCGCGGGGAAGGCGACCGGGACGGAATGAACGCGGGCATCACGACGACGTTCCGCAGCGGGATGCCGGGCGTAACGAACGCGTCGCTGGCGGGCAGCCTTGCGAAAGGAGCCCGCAGCGGGGCGGCGGCGCTGGTGAACCACGCCTACCAGGACCGGAGCTTCAGCGCGAGGGTCTCACTGCGGGCGTTCTCGAGGGAATACGCGACCGCCGGGTCGGAGACGACGGAGCGGACCTGGTATGAAACGGGGGCGGGGGCCGGCTACGGGAATCGGGAGTTCGGGTTCCTGTCGTTCAGCGCCGACGTGACGAAGAAGTACGTGGGGGCAAACCGAAGAACCGCCTCCCTCTCATACTCCAGGAACGTCACTCCGAGTACATCGGTTCTCCTCACGTGCCGGAACGTCCGGGAGACGGAATCGGCGAACGAGGTCTTCCTGGGGCTGACCTGGTACCCGTGGCCCGACTACTCGGGTTCGGCGAGCTACCAGCGAAACGGCGGGACCGACACGGAAAGGATCCAGGCGCAGAAGAATCAGCCCGTGGGGGAGGGGGTCGGCTTCCGTGGAACCTTCGAGCGCAGGGACGCGGCAACGGGCTCCTCGACGCTGGCCAATCCGTTCGTCCAGTACAACGGGAAGCACGGGATCTACTCCGCCGAGTACCTCGGGGAGTACGGCGGAGCGGGAAACGACGTAGAGACGTTGCGTCTCTCCGCCTCGGGAGGGGTGGCTTACGTCGGGGGGACCGCGGGTTTCAGCCGGCCGATACAGGACAGTTTCGGCCTGGTGACGGTGGGCGGGCTCGAGGGGGTGCGGGTGTACCGCAACAACCAGGAGATCGGCCGCACCGACGGGAAGGGCAAGGTCTTCGTGCCGAACCTCGGTTCCTACTATGAAAACCAGGTATCGGTCGGCGACCGGGACATCCCGATCGATTACTCCATCCCTGAAGTGACGAAATACGTGTCCCCCCCGCTTCGAAGCGGATCGGTGATCCCGTTCGAGGTCCGAAAGTTCCAGGCCGTAACCGGGACACTCCATGTACAATCGGGGGACAAGGTCGCCCCGGCGGAATATTACGAGGTGAAGATCCGGGTCGGCGACAGGGAAATCGCCTTCCCGACGGGGAAGGGTGGAGAGTTCTACATGGAAAACGTCCCGCCCGGGATGCACGTCGCGGTCGTGGAGATTCCGGGGAACCCGTGCTCCTTCGGCTTGACCGTTCCGGAAACGGACGAGATGATCGTAGACCTCGGGAAGGTGATATGTGAGAACGGCCGTTAGGTCCTGCGCGATCATATCCGGTCTTGTCCTGCTGTTCACGGCAAGCCTGGCCGGAGCCGCCTGCACCGTGGCGACGACGAACGTCTTCTTTGGCGGCTACGACGCCTTCCGCGCCACTCCCCTGGATTCCACGGGGAGCGTGACGGTCACCTGCGACCAGAACCCCCCGACCGACATCACCGTTGCGATCGGTCCGAGCGGAACCTCGGGCGGGTTCGCTCCCAGAAGGATGGCCCATTCCTCCATGCCGGACCGGTTGAGTTACAACCTTTTCACCGACGCATCCATGAATGTGATCTGGGGGGATGGGACTTCGAGCACGTCGACCGTCATGCTCCGTAAAATCAACAGGAACCGCCCGAAGTCCGCGACGATCTACGGCAGGATCCCCCCCGGGCAGAACGTCTCGTCCGGCCCGTACGCCGACCGCCTTACGGTGACGATCACCCCATGAAAAAAGGGCTCCCGAAGGAGCCCTTTCAAAACAGGGACGGCTCGTCCCGGTCGTCGCGGTCTTAAAGCTTCCCCACGAGGATGAAGGAGATGACCAGGGCGTAGATGACCAGGGACTCGATCAGCGCGAGACCGACGATCATCGGGATGAAGATCTTGTTCTGGGCGGAAGGATTGCGCGCAATCCCCTCCAGGCCGGCGGCGATGGCCTTGCCCTGGCCGAGCGCCCCCCCGAAGGATGCGATCGCTATGCCGAATCCGGCGGCCAGCGCGATGAAGGTCTTGACGTTGCTCCCGCCCGCTGCGGCGGCAGCACCTTCTTCCGCGAAGGCGACGGAGGCCGCTGCCACGACGAGCAGCGCCAGCAGAAGAGTGAAGGTGAGTCTGCGGAACATAGGGTGTCCCCCTTTCGAGTTATGAGATCCCGCCGGGAGGTTCCATCCCCGCGGCGGGGGTGAGGCCACTGCCGTGAATCAGTGATCCTCCTCGTGCGCGACCGCACCGGAGATGTAGATCATCGAGAGCACGGTGAAGATGAACGCCTGCATGAACGAGACGAAGACCCCAAGCCCGTAGAAGATCGACGGGACGACGAAGGGGACCAGCCCCAGGAAGATCGAGACGACCATGTGGTCGCCGGTGATGTTGCCGAAAAGACGGAGCGACAGCGAGAGAGGCCGCGCCAGGTGGGAGACGATCTCTATCGGCAGCATGATCGGCGCCATCCACCACACCGGCCCCAGGAAGTGCTTGAAGTAGGCGACCCCGTTCTCCCTCACGCCGAAATAGTGCGTCGACAGGAAGATGATCACCGCCAGCCCCACCGTGATGTTCATCTTGTCCGTCGGCGGCACGAACCCCGGGATGAGCCCCAGCAGGTTCATGAAGAGGATGAAGAAGAAGCAGGTCCCCAGCAGCGGCATGTACTTTTTCGCGTGGTGGCCCAGGATGTCGCCCGCGATCCCGAGGAGGAAGGCCATGATGAGCTCCAGGAGGTTGCGCAGGGTGAACCGCGGCTCCGGGACGACCATGTCATCCGTCTTCTTCCCGCCGACGGCGGCAAGCGAGAGGACGACCAGCATGGCGGCGATCATGAACGCCGAGAGCACGTACTGCGGGATGTGGACGGGGAGGAGATGGAACCAGGAGAACGGTTCGTGCCCGCCTCCGACCGAGGCCAGGGCCGCCGCGGGGAGAAGTGTCAGCCCTAGGGCTCCCGCGATCCGCTTGCGCATCGTATTCGACCTCCTTGCGATCCTTATGTCACGTCTTGAACGCCCGCGTCAGCCCCTCGAGAAGGATCCCCAGGAAGAGGCAGGACAGGCCGAGCAGAAACCCCGCCGCGTCGAACCGGCCGGAACGGATGACCAGGTAGACCACCGCTACGAGCCCCAGGAACTTGAGCACGTACTGGACGATGAACCACTTGCGGATCGTCCCCGCGCCCAGGAACGCCTTCTCCAGGATCCTCCGGATCAGGAAGAAGTTCCCGTAGGCGATCACGGCGCCGGCGGCCGCGCCGGCGAGCATGTGGAAGCGCCCTGCCGCCGCGATCCCGGCCAGGACCGCGCCGGCGCAGAGGAGGATCTTCCATTCCATTGAACGAAGGGGACTGGTTCCCGGGTCGTTCGCGGGGGGTTCATTCCCCACCGGGCTTCCTCTTTTCCGCTTCGTCCCGCTCCAGGTCCCTTTCCGAACGGAGCGCGGCGCGGTACAGGCTGCGCACTCCCGCCGCGAACCCGATGCCGATCCAGATCACCGTGAGCCAGGGCGATGTCCCGAGCCACCGGTCCAGGTAGTACCCGACGCCCAGGCCGATGACGACCGAAATGGCCATCTCCAGGCCCAGGGCGCTGTACTTGCCCAGTTCCCGGAAAAACGCCTTGCGATCCTGCTTCTCGGTCACGGCGTTAAAAACCTTGGTTTCTTATCACACATTTCGAAGGGCCGTCAACCGGAAAACCCTCGGCGCTTCTAAAACTGCGCCAGCGCGCCACGGGCAGCGGCGATCGTCCGGTCGAGGTCTTTCCGCGTGTGAGCGAGGGAGACGAAGCCCGCCTCGAACTGCGACGGCGCGGTGTAGATACCCCGATCCAGGAGCCCGTGGAAATATTTCGCGTAGGCGGCCGTGTCGCTCCCCTTCGCCGAGGCGTAGTCGACGACCGGCCCCTTACGGAAGAAAGTGGTCCACATCGAGCCGACCCGGTTCGTCCACGTCGGGACGCCGGATTTCGCGAATGCCCCGTGGAGCCCCTCGGCCAGGTAATCCGCCTTCTCCCCCAGCTTCCCGTAGGTCCCCTTCCTGGACAGCTCTTTGAGGCACGCGATCCCCGCGGCCACGGCAAGCGGGTTGCCGGAGAGAGTCCCCGCCTGGTAGACGGGACCGACCGGCGACAGGGCGTCCATCACGTCCCCCCGCCCGCCGAAGGCGCCCACCGGCAACCCCCCGCCGATGATCTTGCCCAGCACGGTCAGGTCGGGCGCGATGCCGAAAAGCTCCTGTGCCCCTCCGAACGCGACCCGGAATCCGGAGATCACCTCGTCGAAGACGAGGAGCGCCCCCTCCTGCCGGGTGATCTTCCGCAACGCGTCGAGGAACCCGGGGGCCGGGAGGACGACCCCCATGTTCCCGGGGACCGGCTCGACGACGACCGCGGCGATCTTCCCCCGGTTCCTCTCGAAAAGGCGGCGGACGGATGCGACGTCGTTGAAGGTGGCGGTCAGCGTGTGCCTGGCGAGGTCCGCCGGAACGCCGGGCGAGTCGGGTTGCCCGAAGGTGAGCGCGCCGGACCCCGCCTTCACCAGCATGGAGTCCGCGTGTCCGTGGTAGCACCCCTCGAACTTCACGATCTTGTCGCGGCCGGTGAACCCCCGGGCCAGCCGGACCGCGCTCATCGCCGCCTCGGTGCCCGACGAGACCAGCCGCACCTTACTTATGGAAGGGAACGCGCCCCGGATGAGGTTCGCAAGCGTGACTTCCCCCTCCGTGGGGGCGCCGTAGCTCGTTCCTTTCCCCGCCGCGCCCCGGATGGCGGATACGACTTTCGGGTGGGCGTGGCCCAGGATCATAGGCCCCCAGGAAGATACGTAGTCCAGGAAGACGTTTCCATCGACGTCGGTGACCGTCGCCCCCTTCGCCCTGGCGATGAAAAGCGGGGTCCCCCCCACTGAACGGAACGCCCGAACGGGGGAGTTCACCCCTCCCGGAATGATTTTTTTCGCCGCGAGAAACAGCTTTTTCGATTGTTTTGTCTCGAGCCGGGCCACCGAAAACCTCCTGGGGAATTGGAAAGGCTTGGCGAATTGTATCCGCGGGCGGGGCGAAGTGTCAAGGAAACCATCCGCCCGAAAACCATACGGTTTTTCAATTCGATGCAAAACAGTATTATAAATTGGCTTGACTCTCCGGCGTGCGGTGATGTAAAAACTATCTTTCGCGCATGGCGGAGATTTTCAATGACCTTTCCGCCGCCGGAGGGGGTGCGGTTGAATCATGGGATTGCCGGAATACAGTGAAAAAATGCTGATCGAGAAAGAGTTTGGTCCCCTGTGGTCGGGGGCGGACTCGCTCCTTATCGGGGACAAGGTCTTCACGGCGAAGGAGTTGAAGCGGGCCTTCGACATGTGGGCGGCCGACGTAGTGGGAATCGACCTCCACGTTCTCGCGGGAGGGCAATACGCCTTTCGCTTCTATGACGGGGACGACCGTTGCATCGTGGTGTTCGTCTTCGACGGGAACCTGGATATCGTCCGGGAGTTGCGCGCCCACATCGCCGAGTGGCTCCAGGAGGATTATTACGCCAGCGGGATGGAAGCTTTTTTCGCGAGCACAATGGTGAAGATGCTCCGCCGGAAGGTCCAGGGGGAGGAGAGCGCTCCCCCCAAACAATAAAGGAGTTCACCTTCCCGGCTTCTGCAGGTTTCCAAACGTAAAAACGGTTGATTGAAAAGGAGATTCGCGTTGCTCACTTGCCGCAAGGCATCTGTTCGTTCGTCCGCCGCGCAGTGGAACATGGATGCGCTGGTTGCGACGGAAGGCGGGGACCTGGTCCCCTGCTTCTTTTCGCTGCTCCCCACGGGTGGTACCTTCCAGACCGTCTCCGGGGAGGCGGGGGAGAGGCTGCTCGAGGAGGTGGTCGCCGCGTTGGGCGCCCCGTCGTCTGACCCCCAGATAGTCAAGGGAGGATCGTGCGGCGGCGAGGAGGAAGACGGCGAGTTCCCCTTCACCGGGGCCATGCTCTCTGTGACCTGGGGATTCCCGCGGGAGGCACGGGACGCATTCCTTGACGAAATAAAACGGCTCGTCGGATCGTGCGGAGGTCCGGATTGATCGAGTCGTACGTCGACCTGGTGCGGCACCGCCTCGAGGACCGCCATGCCAACATCATGGCGCGGCTGGACGAGCTCGGCGACTGGCATCTCCGGTTCACCGTGCGGATCTTCGGGGACTGCCTCGACGAGGATAAGCGCAAGGAGCTGTTCGGCAATTACACGGAATACTGGGCCGATTCCGAACAGAGGGAATTCGTCAGGAATTTCCTCCCGGCCTACACCGAATACGCCATCGCCGAGCTGGCCGAAAAGAAAAAGGACGGCGAGCGGTTCGACCCTCCGTTCCTCACCCAGGAGGAATACCAGGAGATGGCGATCGTGGAAAAATGGCCGCGGATCGCCGGCCACCTTGCGGATGTAAGCCCCCTCCAGCTCCGCCGGGAGATCGCGAAGGCGGGGCTGCTCTTCCGCCCGTACATGTTGTCGGACCCTGGCTTCAACGAGGGGGTGCTCGAATTCGCGCTCTATTTCGACCTGATGGAGCGGCTCGGGAAGCTTGTGCCCGACGAGCTGCGCGCGGTCGCCCGCGAGATCGGCGCGATGATGGACCGCGCCGTCGCCGCGAAAACGCCGCCGGAGGCCGAGCCGGTCCTCCGGGGAATCCGGGAGCGGGTCGCGAGGGCGGCGGGTTTCCTTGCCGACCCGGAGACCCTTTTGGGCCCGGAGATGGAGCGGTATCCCCGGGAGGCCCCGCCGGGCTGGAACCTGCGGGAGCTGCGAAAAACCCTCCAGTCGATGACGCTGAAGGATTTGCGCCTGTCCGCGCTCGTTCACCTGGACCTGCTGACGACGGAGGAGACGCGGGAGATCGTGACCCCGTTCTTTTCGCGCTACCCCTCTTTTTTCGGGATCCCTTCCAACGGGCTCCAGGAGCTCATCCTGGCCATTGCGGAAAGGACAGGCGACCGGGCGATCGTATTCTTCTTCGAGCGCTACCTGGTGGGGCGGATGTCGATGACTCCCCCGGTGTCCTATCTCGTCTGGAAGCTGATGCCGGA
>JAKALO010000134.1 GCA_021824125.1 Deltaproteobacteria bacterium
CGCCGGTAAATAGCGAACACCGCATCGGCAAGGTGTCAAGCGAGGGCCATGGGGCGACCCATGGCCCTTTCCTTATGGTGCGCCCGGCAGTCTTGCATTCCTCTCGCAAAGACGGAACTATGTAAAGAAAGAAGGAGGTCGCCATGAAGGGTCCGCTTACGCGTGAGCAGCTCCTCCTGATGAACGCCTGGTGGCGCGCGGCAAACTACCTCTCGGTCGGCCAGATATACCTTTACGGCAATCCGCTCCTTAAAGAACCGCTTACGCTGCAGCACATCAAGCCCAGGCTTTTGGGACACTGGGGAACCACCCCGGGGCTGAATTTCATCCATGTCCACCTCAACCGGGTCATCAGGGAACACGGCCTGGACATGATCTACGTCTGCGGCCCCGGGCACGGGGGCCCCGGGATCGTCGCGAACACCTGGCTCGAGGGAACGTACAGCGAATATTACCCGGACATCTCGCGGGACGAGGAAGGCATCAAGCGTCTCTTCAAGCAATTCTCCTTCCCGGGAGGGATCCCGTCCCACGTCGCCCCCGAGACCCCGGGCTCGATCCACGAGGGAGGAGAGCTCGGGTACTCCCTGAGCCACGCCTTCGGCGCCGCTTTCGACAACCCGGACCTGGTCGTCGCGTGCGTCGTGGGGGACGGCGAGGCCGAGACGGGACCGCTTGCGACCGGCTGGCATTCGAACAAGTTCCTGAATCCCGTCCGCGACGGCGCCGTGCTGCCGATCCTCCACCTCAACGGGTACAAGATCCAGAACCCGTGCATCCTCGCCCGGATTCCACGGGAAGAACTCGAACGACTTTTTACCGGTTACGGCTACGCACCCATTTTCGTCGAGGGGGAGGAGCCGGAGGCGATGCACCAGGCGATGGCCGCCGCCCTCGACGAGTCGACGGGGGAGATCCGGCGCATCCAGGAAAACGCGCGCGCAACGGGTGACACGTCGCGCCCCCGCTGGCCGATGATCGTCCTGAGAACCCCGAAGGGGTGGACGGGACCGAAAGAGGTCGACGGCAAGCCCTCGGAGGGGACGTGGCGTTCCCACCAGGTTCCTTTTTCCAGGATGGCCTCGCGTCCCGACCACGTGAAGCTGCTCGAGGAATGGATGAGGAGCTACCGCCCAGAGGAGCTGTTCGACGAGCGCGGCCGCCTGCGCCCGGAGATCGCCGGGCTGGCCCCGGAAGGCAACCGCAGGATGGGGGCGAACCCGCACGCCAACGGAGGGATGCTCCTGCGCGACCTCCGGATGCCGGATTTCCGGGACTATGCGGTCGACGTTCCCGCCCCGGGGGCCGTGGACGCCGAGGCGACCCGTGTCATGGGGACGTTCCTGCGCGACGTCATGAAGCTCAACGCCGACTCCCGCAACTTCCGCGTCTTCGGCCCGGACGAAACGGCCTCCAACCGGCTGGGGGCCGTCCTGGAAGCCACGGACAAGGCGTGGGTCGCGGATCGCCTTCCCACCGACGAGGGGCTCTCCCCCGACGGACGGGTCATGGAGATGCTGTCCGAGCACCAGTGCCAGGGGTGGCTGGAGGGATATCTCCTCACCGGCCGGCACGGGATATTCTCGTGCTACGAGGCGTTCATCCACATCGTGGACTCGATGTTCAACCAGCACGCGAAGTGGCTCAAGGTAACGCGGGAAATCCCGTGGCGGCGTCCGATCGCGTCGCTGAATTACCTGCTCACCTCCCACGTCTGGCGGCAGGACCACAACGGCTTCAGCCACCAGGACCCCGGTTTCATCGACCACGTGGTCAACAAGAAGGCGGACATCATCCGCGTCTACCTGCCCCCGGATGCGAACACCCTCCTGTCGGTCGCCGACCATGTCTTGAGGAGCCGCGACTACGTGAACGTCATCGTCGCCGGGAAACAGCCCGCACCCCAGTGGCTGTCCATGGACGCGGCGGTCCACCATTGCACGGCCGGGTTGGGGATCTGGGAGTGGGCGAGCAACGATCGCGGGACCGAGCCCGACGTCGTGATGGCGTGCGCGGGCGACGTCCCGACCCTGGAGACCCTCGCGGCGGTTTCGCTGCTGCGGAAGATGACCCCCGGGCTCCGGATCCGGGTCGTGAACGTGGTGAACCTGATGGCGCTCCAGCCGCAAAGCGAGCACCCGCACGGCATCCCCGACGAGGAGTTCGACGCCATCTTCACGAAGGACAGGCCGATCATCTTCGCCTTCCACGGATACCCGTGGCTCATCCACCGCCTGACGTACCGGAGAACGAACCACGGGAACCTCCACGTGCGCGGCTACAAGGAGGAGGGGACGACCACGACCCCCTTCGACATGGTCGTCCTGAACGACCTCGACCGGTTCCACCTCGCGGGGGACGTGATCGACCGGGTCCCGACGCTTGGGGCGAAGGCGGCCTACGCGAAGCAGGAGCTCCGGGACCGGCTCCTGGAGCACAAGCATTACATCCAGCGCCACGGGGAGGACATGCCGGAGATCCGCGACTGGAAGTGGGAACCGTGAGCGTCCTCGTCCTCAACGCGGGGTCGAGCACCCTGAAGTTCTCCCTGTTCGCGGGCCGCTCCACGGACCTTGTCGCCGACGGGATCGTCGAGATACCCACGCTCGAGGCGGACCCGAAGGACGCGGTTCCCGCGGTTCTGGACGCAATCCGGGACGGTATCTCCAGGGATCCGGTCGTCGCCGTCGGGCACCGGGTCGTCCACGGGGGAAGGGTATTCATCGGGAGCGTGCCGATCGACGCACGGGTGATCGATGAGATCGGGCGGCTCTCGGAACTTGCCCCCCTGCACAATCCCCCGGCCCTGGCGGCGATCGGGGAGGCGCGAAGGGCTTTTCCGGGCGTCCCCCACGTCGCAGTCTTCGACACCTCCTTTTTCGCGGACCTTCCCCCGGAACGGCACGTCTACCCGCTGCCGTACGAGTGGTACGCGGAGAGCGGGGTACGCCGGTACGGATTCCACGGGATCAGTCACGCCTACTGCGCCGGACGGGCGGCGGAATTCCTCGGCCGGCCGCCGGAAGGGTTCCGCGTCGTCACCTGCCACCTCGGGAACGGCTGCTCGGCTGCCGCCACGCTCGGCGGCAGGGCGGTCGCCACGACGATGGGGTTCACGCCGCTCGAAGGACTCGTGATGGGCAGCCGCTCCGGGTCGGTCGACCCGGGGATCCTGATCCACGCCTTGGAGCGGATGGGCCTCTTCCCGGAGGAACTCGACGAGATCCTCCAGCGGCGCAGCGGACTTCTGGGCGTGTCGGGAGTTTCCTCCGATTTTCGGGCGGTCCAGGAAGCGGCAAGGGTTGGAAACGAGAGGGCGCGCCTGGCCCTTGCGATCTACGCCGATTCCGTCCGGGCGGCTATAGGGTCTCTCGCCGTTGCGATGGGGGGCGTGGATGCCCTCGTCTTCACCGCCGGGGTGGGGGAGAACGCCGCTTCATTGAGGGAGGAGGCATGCCGGGGGCTGGAATGCCTCGGACTGCGCCTCGATCCCGGGCGCAACCGCTCCTTGCGGCCGGATGCGGACCTTGCGGCCCCCGGGATCTCCGGTCGAATCCTCGTCCTCCGGGCCCGGGAGGACCTCCACATCGCCCGCGAAACGCTCAGGCTGATAGTCTCGAAGTAATTCACTACTCGCACCACTTCCTGGCGTTCTGGAACATCGTGAGCCACGGGGACGCCTTCAAGGTTTTCTTCCACGCCTCGGGCATCCAGGCCCACTGCCATTTAAGGAAAGTCCTCTCGGGGTGGGGCATGATCGCGAGGTGCCGGCCGTCGGGGGAGCAGAGGGCCGCGATCCCGTTGGCGGAGCCGTTCGGGTTGAACGGGTACTTCATCGTCACCTCTCTCCTGTCGTCGACGTACCTGACCGGGGCGAGCGACAGGGACTCCACTTTTTTGAGGATTTCCTTCCCGGGGAAATAGGCCCTTCCTTCCCCGTGCGCGACCCAGATCCCGAGGGTGGAGCCGGCCATCCCAGAAAGGAGGATCGAGGGGCTCGGGAAAATCCGGACGCTCGCGAAACGGGATTCGAACCGGCCGGAGACGTTGCGGATGAGCCTCGGCTGGCGCCTGTTTTCGATCCCATGCCACGGGATCCAGCCGAGCAGCGCCATCAACTGGCACCCGTTGCACACGCCGAGACTGAAAGTGTCGGCCCGTTCGTAGAACCGGCGGAACCGGTCGAAAATATCCTTGTTGAACCTGATGACGCCGGCCCACCCCTTGGCGGAGTCCAGGACGTCCGCGTAGCTGAATCCACCGACGAAGGCCACCCCCCGGAACCGGTCCAGGTCGACCGTTCCTTCGAGGAAATCGGTCATCGTCACGTCCCAGACGTCGAAACCCGCCAGGTGGAACGCCGAGGACATCTCGCGATCGCTGTTGCTTCCCTCTTCCCGGATGACCGCGACGCGGGGCTTCTCTTTTTTTCCCATGATGGCCTGGGAGGTGGCTTTGGGAGTAAAAGTGAGCTTGTACGACGGTCCAGGCCGGTCGAAAACGTTTCTTTTCTCCTGGGTGACGCATTTCGGGTTCGCCTGGAGCCTATCCAGCCGGTGGCTCGTCTCCTCCCAGGTCTCCCGCAGGACCCTCATGTCCTCGTCAAGGACGATACGGCCGTCGATCCTGATCTTGATACGCTTCCCGGTCGTCGTCCTGCCGATTATCCGGAACGGGACCTTGGCCTTCTTCAGGCGAGAGGTGATGATCCTCTCGTCCTTCGGAAGATATTCGACGACCAGCCCGAGCTCTTCGGAGAACAGGAAGGGCAGGGGAGAGGTGTCGTTCATGGCGATTTCCAGCCCGCAATTTCCCGAGAACGCCATCTCCAGGAGCGTCGTCGCGAGGCCTCCGTCGCTGCGGTCGTGCCCGGAGAGCACGAGACCCTTCGCTATCATCCCCTGGACGGCGTCGAAGGCCCTTCCAAGCGTCTTCGGGTCGTCCACGTCGGGGGACAGGTCGCCGACCTGGCCGTACACCTGCGCAAGGGCCGACCCGCCGAGACGGTTCCTTCCGTTCCCGAGGTCGATCATGATCAACCGGCTTTTTCCCGGCATCCTGATGGCGGGCGTCGCCACCTTCGTTACGTCCGGGCAGGGCGCGTAGGCCGATATCACCAGCGTTCCCGGGGATTTGACCATCTCGGCCGTTTCCCCGGAGCCGACCTTGGCCGCCATCGAGAGGCTGTCCTTTCCACCGTCGATCGCTATGCCCAGCGCAAGCATGATCTCCCGCACCGCGACCGCCGCGTCGTAGAGCCGGGCCCCTTCCCCGGGGAGTTTCGCGGCCCACATCCAGTTCCCGGAGCATTTCACGTCGGAAAGCCGGCTGATCTTCGCCCAGACCAGGTTGGTCAGCGCTTCCCCAACCGTCAACCGCGCCATGGCCGCCGGGTCGATAAGCGTTTTTACCGGTTGTTCGCCGATCGCGGTCGCCGCGCCCGTCAGCCCGAAGTGGCTCTGGGCGATGACGGCGACGTCCGACACGGTGAGGTGCAGCGGCCCCGCGCACTGCTGCCTCGCGACCAGGCCCGTCACGCTGCGGTCGACCTTGTTCGTGAGGAATCTCTTCGACCCGACGGAGACGAGCCGTAATACCCGGTCCAGCGCCGTTCGCACGCTTAGACCCGCGGGAAGCTTCAGGGGCGCAAGCGCGGGCGGGATCCTGTCGAGCCGGAACGTCTTCTTCGGCATGTCGCCCAGGATCTTTTCCAGGTCGAGGTCGACCGGAGTGCTGCCGTCGGTTTCGTCGAACAGGACGATCCGGCCGTCCCCCGTGATCCTCCCGATGAAGGCGCAGGGGACTTTCTCCCTGCGGCAGATTCTCTCGAACAGGACCGCGTTTTCGGCACGTATGAGAAGGGCGTTCTGCTCCTGGTACTCGGCGCCCCACAGCTCGAGAACGGAAAGGGTGGCATCCCCGCTCTGGATCCTGCGGATCTCGATCCGCGCGCCCGCCGGGTAGATGATCTCCTTTACGACGTTGCAGTTTCCCCCGGCCCCCTGGTCGTGGATGCTGACGACGGGATTATCGTCGCCCATCTCGTTGCAGGCGCGGATGACCCGGTTCACCTTCTGTTCCATTTCCGCGTCCCCGCGCTGTACGGCGTTGAAATCGAGCTCGGCGACGTTTTCCCCCTGGATCATGCTGGAGGCGGCGCCGCCCCCGATGCCGATACGGTAGGCGGGCCCCCCGATCTTC
>JAKALO010000135.1 GCA_021824125.1 Deltaproteobacteria bacterium
CTGCCATTCCTTCTCGACGCGCAGCGCGCGGTAGGCCACGCGGTTGAGATCCATCACCACGTGATCGTCTCCCCCCACGATCACGCACCGTACTTCCGGGAAAAGGGAAACGACGGCGGGGAGGGCGCGTACGAGAACGTCCGTCCCCTTAACCGGGGAGATGTTTCCGACCGTCCCGATCACCGGCGCCCCGGCGGGAAGACCCAACGTCTTGCGCAACGCGCTCCTTTCATCCTCATACGGCCACTCCTTCCACCGGGAATCCGGCGGATCGTGAGCCACCACCACCCTGTCCTCCGGGATCCCCGCGGCGAGCGCCTGCGAGCGGACCGCTTCGGAGACGCAGACCAGCCGCTTCAGCCGGGGAAGCCAAAGCTTGCGGAACCTGTCGGGGGTCTGGATGCTGCGCACGTGGCCGACGACGGGAATCCCCCCCGCCATCCTGGCGGCCAACACAAAGAAAATCGAATCGTCCAGCACGTTGAGATGGATGACGTCCGGGCGCCTTTCCCTGAGAAAACCCGTCAGCCTCCACAGGGCGTAAGGATAGCGCGGTAACGCTTTGCCTTTACGCGCCGGCGGAAGAGGGATGAGATTGCATCGAACGCCTGAAAGTCCCTCTATATCCTGGGCCTCGCAGGTGAACAGCAGCTCCGTCGAAATTCCGCAACGGTTTACGCCTGGGATCATCCGGAGCAGGGCGCGCCACGCCCCCCCGATCGTCGACCCCTCCTGGCGGTGAACGAACAGCACCTTCATGCCGTCTCACGTCCCCGGATCGTTTTCTTTTCTCGCCTGGACCAGGAGGTGCTCCCCGTACAGCAGGTCGTCGGACAGGATATGCCGGTACAGGCGGGTGAGGTCGATCTCCCTCGGCCGGCGGGAGCGGGCGACCTTGACGGCGGACTGGATGCGGATCGCCAGCTCCAGCGGGAAGAGCAGCCGCAAGCCGTATTTCCGCCGACTCGTGAACACGTCGTCGATCGCGAGACCCGCCTTGAGGAAGTAATACTCCATCTCGTGGATGCGGATCGGGTTCACGTGGAGGTTGGATCCGGTCCCGTCGCGCTCCCATTCCGGAAGCGGGTACTTGAAATACTCGTAGTTCCCCTCCAGGAGGAACCGGAGCCTGCTCCCGATGTTCAGGATGTTCGGGGTGCTCATGATGATCGTACCCCCGGCGCGGAGGATCCGCCGGAACTCCCGCAGGAGGGCGAAGGGGTTTTCCACGTGTTCTATCATCTCCAGGCATACGATGTAATCGAACGCCCCTTCCGGAAAGGGCGTCCCCCCGTTGAAGTTGGCCTCCACGAACCGGATGCCCGGGTGCTCCACCCGGAGAAACGACCGGTCGATATCCGCCGCCGTCACCTCGAAACCGATCTCCGCCAGCTCCTTCGAGAGAAAGCCGCTACCCGCCCCGGCATCCAGAAGCTTTCCCCTCGGAAGCGGCGAAAGCCTCCCGACGACGGCGCCGTAGAGGGTTCTCTTTTTACTTCGGGGGCTCATCGCTTTCCTCCGCCTTCCCGCACGTTTCCCGTCGGCCCGGCGCCGGATGACGGGCCGTTGCCGGACGCCAGGCCACTCCGCATCTCCTGCAGTTTGCAGTACTTCAGGAACGTCTGGTACGCCGCCATCACCGCGTGGAGATATCCCGGGACCCCGTCCCGGAACCCCTGCTTCATGATGTATATCTTCCAGAACGTGGCCGCGGGGTGCAGCAGAAGATGGCTGCCGCCCACCCCGGGGATCCCGCGCTTGGCCCGCTCCCTCGCGGAAAGGGTCGAGTACCGGTCGATCTTGGTCACCCGGTCGGAGACGCTCCGGTCCGAGAAGTGCAGCAGCGGGGAGCGAAGCTCGCCGATCGCCCCGTCGACGATCAGGTTCTCGTGGACCTCGACGTCGTTGTAGGCCCCTTTCCCGCGCCGCAGCAGGCGCATCTGGCGGTCCGGGTAGGCGCCGCCGTGCGCGATCCAGCTGCCGTATTCGTGGTTCCTGCGCGGAACGGTGAACGCGGCGAACGACGGCTCTTCCGGGCCGGTAAGGAGCCGGGATACTTCCTCCCGAAGTTCGGGCGTCACCCGTTCGTCGGCGTCGACGATCAGGATCCAGTCCCCCGTCGCCTTCTCCATCCCGAAGTTCTTCTGCGGCCCGTACCCGGGCCAGGGATTCCCGTAGACCTTAGCCCCCATCCGGCGCGCTATCTCGCAGGTCCGGTCGGTACTCCCCGAATCGACCACGACGATCTCGTCGGCGAAGGACGCGGAGGCGAGGCAGTCCGCGACGTTGCGCTCCTCGTTGAAGGTGATGACGAGGGCGGACAACGACTTTCGCAAGCCACTCGAAGGGCGCGTCACGCGCTCACCCCTTGAACCCGTGCCGCAACGCGTAGGCGTAGAAGCGAGGGTTGCGCCAACGGCTCCCGCGGGAAAGATACGGCAGGAAATTTTCGATCCGCTCACGCATCACGGCCGGGTGCGTCCCGCGGAAATCCTTCATGATGTCGAAATTCGCGAACTGCCACTCCTTCTGCGCGGCCAGGCCCCGCACCATTTCCGAATCCGACCCGTGGTGGCGCGATTCCTGGAAGATCTTCTTCTCCAGCATCGTCCTCGGGTTCTTCACCCACCCGTAATGGTAAATGTGGCAGCCGGTCTTGACGTACCGTTCCGGCGGGCCGTCCTTGAGGTTCTTCACGACCGGGTCGTCGGCGCAGTAGAACCCAACGGCGTCGCCGATCGACCGGACCTTGCCGTTGTTACGCACGACGCGGATCTCCTTTCGGTAGAACCACGGATTGAGCGTGGCGTAGTCGCCGTAGAAGTGCAGGTACCGGAAATGGAGGCCCAGGATCCTCGGCCGGTCCAGGTTTTCCTCCATCAGCGCGCGGATGCGGGGGAGTTCCTCCTCGTGCACCACCTCGTCGGCCTGGAGGTAGAACGCCCAGTCCCCCGTGCACGCGTCCAACGCGAGGTCGGTCTGCTCCCGGAAGACCACGCCGTCCTTCTGCTTGGCCTCGTCCCACACGTTCTCGATGATCCGCACTTTCGGGTCCCCCATCGAGCGGATGAGGCCCAGGGTGTCGTCCTCGGACTTACCGACGTTGACGACGAACTCGTCGACGATCGGCAGGATCGACCGGATCGCCTCGACCACGGGGAAGTCGTACTTGACCCCGTTTCGCACGAAGGTGAAACCGCTGACTTTCATCCCGCCACCTCCCGATAGACGTCGAGCGTCTCCGCCGCGGTCCTGTCCCAGGAGAAGCAGGCCGCCCGGCGGAGTCCCTTATCCCGCAGATCGCGCGCGTGCTCCGGCGAGGAGAGCACACGGGCGATCTCCCGGCGGTATCCATCCACGTCATTCGGAGCAAGAACGATCGCCGCCTCCCCCACCACTTCCGGGAGCGATCCCCCGTCGGACACGATGACGGGCGCACCGCACGCCATCGCTTCCAGCGGCGGCAGTCCGAATCCCTCGTACAGGGAAGGCAGCACGAAGACCGCCGCCCCCGAGTAGAGAAGCGCCAGGTCCTGCGGGGCCAGGTACCCCGTGATCCGGACGTCTTCCGCAAGCCCGTTCGAACGGAGAAAACCGGTGATTTCCCCGCTCTTCCACCCTGGCGTGCCCGCCAGGACCAGGCCCGCGTCCGGATGCTCGCCGCGCAGACCCAGGTACGCACGAAGCAGGACCGGCACGTTCTTCCGGGGTTCCAGCGTCCCGGAAAAGAGGACGTACCGGGGTTTGTTCATCCCGATCCGGGCGAGCAGCGCCGCAAGCCCTTCCTTGTCCTCGACGGGATGAAATTCCGGCCCAGCGGCCAGCAGGATCACGCGTACCTTCTCACTTGGCACGCCGATGTGCCGCACGACGTCCCTCGCCGTAGACTCCGAGTCCGCTATAACACGGTCCGCGAGGCGCGCGTCGCGCGAGGTCTTGAAGTGGCCGAACCAGTCTCCCAGCCATCGCCTCCGCAAATGCGGGAAGATCTTGAGCGCCAGGTCGTGAATGGTCACGACGCTTCCGCGCCGCCCCCTGGCCCGCAGGCGGAAATTGGTGCCGTGGAACACGTCGACCCCGTCGGACCGGACCATGGAAGCGAACGACGCCTTGTCGGCGGCCCTTCGAACGACGATGTTCTCCCGGGCTAGCCATTCCTCGGAAAGGGACGCTTCCTCTCCCCAGCAGTACAGGAAGAACTCGTCCGACGGGGATGCCGCGGACGCCCTCTCGGCGAGCCGGGCGGCATACTGGCCGACGCCCGCCCTCGTCCGGAAGATGGGATTGGCGTCCAGGCCGATCCTCACGGCGCCCCCCCCACGGCCGGCCCGCCGCTTCGTTCCTCCCAGGCCTTCACGTATTTCACGAACGTGTACATGGAATAGAGTCCCGCCAGCTTCACCCCGAGGACCCCGTCGAGAACGCCCCGCTGGAGGAAGAGCATCCTGAAGAAGGTATACGGCGGCCGGAACACCAGGTCGGGGAGCGACACGCGCCTCCCCTTCTTTCGCAGTTCTTCCGCCCCGAGGGACGAATAGCGGCTCATCCTCTCGACGAAGTCGGCCGTGTCCCGATACGTGTAATGGAGAAGGTCCCCGCGCAACGTTCCCAGGGAGCCCGCGACGCGGACCGCCTCGTGGACCGACCGTTCCTCGTACAGGCCCGCCCCCTTGCGCCACAGGCGGACCGTGTGATCCGGGTACCACCCTCCGTGGCGGACCCACGTGTCTCCGAAAAAGCTCCTGCGTGGAACGCGGTATCCCGCAAACGGGGAGCGATCGAGGCCGATCCCGGAAATCTCTTCCGCCAGCTCCTCCGTCACCCGCTCGTCCGCGTCGATGCTGAAGACCCAGGGGCCCTTCGCCTTGTCGAGCGCGCTGTTCTTCTGCCACCCGAACCCCTTCCATTCCTCCGGGTACCAGCGCACGCGGGAGTCCTTGCGGCAGATCTCCTCCGTCCGGTCGGTGCTACCCGAGTCGACCACGACGATCTCCTCGGCGAACGTCAGGGACGCCAGGCATTCGGCCACGTTGCGTTCTTCGTTCTTGGTGATGAGGATCGCGCTGATACCCGTCATCCCGTATTCCCGATCAGGTCCGCCATCGCCTCGGCCACCGCCGCGGGGGAGATGCTCCGCCGGCACTCCGCGTCCCGGGAGCAACGCTTGCGCAGGCACGCCGTGCACGGCATCGGCGCCTGGAGGAACCGGTGACCTGCTCCGTACGGAGCATTCCGGTTCCCGTCGGTCACCCGGAAGACGGACACCGTCGCGCACCCCACGGCCGCCGCGATGTGGAGAGGCCCCGTGTCCGGAGCGATGAGGAATCCGCACCTCCGATATACGGCCGCCAACTCCTTGAGGGAGAGCTTTGGCAGCAGCGCCACACCGTGTCCGGCGATTCCCAGTATCTCTTCCGCTTCGCGCCGCTCCTCATCATTTCCCCACGACAGGAACACCCCCATCCGGGGATACCGCCGCCCCAGCGCGCGCACCGCGTCCGCCCAGAAACCCGGATCCATCCGCTTGGTCTGCCAGGTCGTTCCCGGGTGGACGACCACGAGAGGAGCCGCCTCCGGAAAGGCATCCCGGACGACGCGGGCGGCGAGCCTTTCCTGCTCTTCCGTCGTGGCGATGCCGGCCCGCAGGGAGGCGAGATCGAATTCCCCCCCGAAGGGGGCGCTGACTACCCGGAGCAGTTTCTGGGTGATGTGCCGGTCGTCCGGCCGCATGGCGATCTTACGGTTCGTGAAAAGAAGGTTCGGCGCCTCGCGAACCCCGTGCCGGTCGAAGCCGAATCTCAAGGGAGCGCCCGAAAGACGGGTGACGACTCCGCTCTTCGCGTTCCCCTGGATGTCGAACGCGACGTCGTATTTCCCCTGCCGCAGCTCCCGTACCGCGCCGGCGGCCTCATCCCTTGCGCTTCCCGCGGTCCACTCCCGCTTCCAGCGCTTGAGATCGAGCGGCACCACCCGGAAGAGCGCGTCGTTTCCATCGAGCAGCGCGGCGAACCTGCGGTCGACCGCCCAATCGACGCGTGCTCCCGGGGCGGCCTTTTTCAGATAATCCAGCGCGGGCAGGGCGTGCGCGACGTCCCCCAGCGCGGAAAGCTTCACGATCAGGATCCGGCCGAACTTAACCCGCATTTCTCACCAGTCTCCTGCTGCGGCGGCGGATACGGGCATGTCTACTGC
>JAKALO010000136.1 GCA_021824125.1 Deltaproteobacteria bacterium
GCGCGGGACAAGTCCGCCGTTCCCGCCGGGGGATTCGCCGGGAAGGGGGGATTACCTCCGCCCCTCCCCTTCACCGGTTGGCTCTTCGGAAGACCTCTCCGCGATACGGCTGGACGGATATTTCCCCTGGACGGAAAAACATTTAATAAATCAGCTGGAAATGCCGATAAGGGACATCATGAGCGACCCCGACAGGCAAACGACGAAGAGATCCTGGTTCGGTCTGATCGAGGTCTTCCTGCTTTTCCTCGTGTTCCTCTTTCTGCTGGACACGGCGCTGCAGTACTTCGTTTCCGCGTCGGCGACGCGCAAGGCGAGCGAGGCGGTCCTCCGGCAGACCGCGGTGTCCATAGAAAACAAAACCGCCGACATGCTTGATACAACTGAATTTCTTCTTCTCCAGGCAAAGAATCTCGCGGAGAGGAAGACCATGGACTTTTCGGACTTCCGGTCGGCGAACGCTTTTTTCATGGAGCACATAAAATCCCATCCCCACATCACCTCCGTGAATTACGGGGATTCGGCCGGAAACGGCTATCTCATCCTGCGGACGGAGGAGGTGTGGAGGAACCGTATCAAGAAAGGGGCCGAAGAGGGAATCGTTACCTGGATCGCGACGGACAACCAGGGAAAGGTCCTGTCGCGGGAACGGCGGAAGGACGATTACGATCCGAGGGCGCGCCCCTGGTACATCAACGCCGTGGGATCTTCGGAAATCCGCTGGAGCCGTCCCTACATCTTCCGCACCACCGGCGACGTCGGGATCACCGCTTCCCTGGCGATCGAATCCGGCAAGGGCAAATCCCGGGGTGTCGTCGGGGCGGATGTCATGCTCAAGGATATTTCCCGCTTCTTTTCGGATCTCAAGGGCGGGAACAGGGATCTTTCCATCCACCTGGTTTCCCGGGAGGGGGAGATCCTCGCGTCGTCCGAGGTCGAAAATATCGTCAGGATTCTCCGGAAGGACACCGGCGAACTCCCCCGGGTCTCCGGCGGGGAATTCCCGGATCTCGCTGCCGCATTCAAGGCATTCGGAAACCTGGAAAGCGATTTCAATACCGTTTCCTCCTCGGGCAGATCGTTTTATGCGCTTCGGAGGCCTTTCCGCTTTTCCCCGGACCTGAAACTTTCAATGGTCCTTACGGTTCCCCAGAAGTCTTTCCTCTCCTTTTTCGGGTCCATGAACAGGGTCCGGGTAATCCTTTACCTGGTCATGGTTGCGGCCCTGGGATTTTTCTTCGTAAACCGCTACCTGGTCCCGCTGCGAAAATTGACGAGGTCGGTGCGGACCTTCGGAACCGGCGCCTACGAACCCCCTCCCCTTTCCGGGAGAAAGGACGAAGTCGGCGTCCTCGTTTCCGAGTTCCACCGGATGGCGGAAGACCTCTCGGCGAACCAGCGGGAACTCACCACCCTGATAAACAACGTCCCCGGGATCGTCTACAGGGGGCATCCGGACTGGTCCCTGTCCTTTATCGGCGCCGAGGTCGAACAGGTGACGGGCCATGCCTCCGGGGAGTTCACGAGCGGGGCCGCAAGATGGAAGGAGATCATCCACCCCGAGGATCTCGGGTGGCTGAAGGAAGCCTTCCATAAAGCGGTAAGGGAAAAGACCGGCACCCTCCACTCCGAGTACAGAATCCGCGACAGGGACGGCGGAATCCGGTGGATCGCGGACAGGCGGCAGCTGATATACGGGGAAAACGGCGATTTCGCTTACGTCGACGGTTTGCTTCTGGACATCACCGATCGGAAGAAGGCGGAGGAAAACCTGCGGGGAAGCGAGGATCGTTATCGAGACCTTGTCGAAAATAGTCAGGATCTCATATGCACGCACGACCTTGAGGGGCGCATTCTCTCGGTGAATCCCTGGGCGGCGAAAGTTCTGGGCTACTCCCAGGACGAAATCATGCTGATAAACATGCGCGAACTGGTCGCGCCGGAAGTGCGGGACGAGTTCGACAGGTACCTGGAAGAGATCGGGAAGCATGGCACCTCACGGGGCATGCTCACGGTCCAAAAGCGCAACGGCGAACGACGCATCTGGGAATTCAACAACACGTTGCGCACGGAGGGCGTAGCGAAACCCGTTGTCAGGGGAATGGCAACGGACATCACGGAGCGCAAGCGGGCCGAGAAGGCTCTGCGGGACACGACGCGACGTCTTCAGCTGGCCACGACCTCAGGAGGGATCGGGATCTGGGAATGGGATATCCAGGCCAATATGCTGCACTGGGACGACAGGATGTTCGAGCTCTACGGAGTTTCGAAAGATGCCTCCCCGAAGTGCATCGAAGCTTGGGAAAAAGGCCTGCACCCCGATGACCGCGCCGCGGCGATGGAAATCTCCCGGGCCGCGATACGCGGAGAGAAGGAATACGACACGGAGTTTCGCGTCGTGCATCCGGACGGGACAGTGAGGTTCCTGCAGGCGAATGCCGTCGTCATCCGGGACAAGGACGGGAAGCCGCTGCGGATGATCGGGATCAATCGCGATATCACCAGGCGCAGGAGCCTCGAGGAGCAACTCCGGCAGTCGCAGAAGATGGAGGCGGTGGGGCGTCTCGCCGGGGGGATCGCCCACGATTTCAACAACCTCCTGACGGTGATCACCGGGTACAGCGAACTCCTGCTGATCCAGATTGACGATAAATCCCCGCTGTGGAAGGAAGTGGAAGAGATCAAGCGGGCCGGGGAACGGGCGGCGGCGCTCACGCAGCAGCTACTGGCGTTCAGCCGCCGCCAGGTGCTTCAGCCGAAGGTTCTCGACCTGAACGACGTGGTTTCCCACATGGAGAAAATGCTCCGCCGGCTGATCGGGGAGGACGTGGAGCTGAGAACCGTCCTCGGGACCGGGCTGGGGAGCGTGAAGGCCGATCCGGGCCAGGTAGAGCAGGTCATCGTCAACCTCGTGGTGAACGCGAGGGATGCGATGCCCGGAGGAGGGGAACTGACCGTCGAGACGTCCGACGCGAAACTGGACAAGGAGTTCCTGCGGGAACACCCTTCCGCCTCCGAAGGGCAGTATGTATGCCTTGCGGTTAGCGACACCGGGGTCGGGATGAGCGCGGAGGTGAAGGGCCATCTGTTCGAGCCGTTCTTCACGACGAAGGGGAAGGGCAAGGGGACGGGGTTGGGCCTTTCCACGGTGTACGGGATCGTCAACCAGAGCATGGGGCACATCGCCGTCGACAGCGAGATCGGGAGGGGGACCACAGTCAGGGTCTACCTTCCGGGAGTGGAAGGCAAGGCGGAGAGGCTTCCGGAAGCTCCCGTCGCCGGCCTTTACGGCGGGGAAACCGTTCTTGTCGTGGAGGACGAGGATTCCGTGCGGGGAATCGTCACACGGGTGCTTGCCGAGAACGGGTACCGGGTGTTATGGGCCTGCGACGGCAACGAGGGTCTTCGCCTGTTCGAGGAAAACGGGGAGGCGATCGACCTTCTCGTCACCGACGTGGTGATGCCCGTCATGGGCGGACGCGAGCTTGCGGCCAGGCTGGAAGCGTCGAGGCCCGGGCTGAAAGTGCTGTACATGTCCGGCTACACGGACGATGCCATCAACCGCCACGACGCGCTGGAGTCAGGCCTTTCGTTCATACAGAAACCCTTCACCCCCGACGGGCTTCTGCGGAAAGTTCGGGAAGTCCTCGACGGGGCATCCCCCGCCTGACCGGAGAACCCGGACAGAGGCATGGCCGCATGTAACTGCCGCAATCCCTTGACCCGGCCAATATCAAGTATTACTCTGTCAAGTAAGAATATCATGCGAGGATGCCACCATGCGTGTCACCAGTAAAGGCCAGGTCACGATTCCCATCGAAGTCCGGAAAAAAGCCGGCCTGCTCCCTGATACCGAAGTGGAGTTCGTCGTCAGGGGCAACACCGTTATCGTGAAAAAAGTGGAGAATAATCCCCGCCGCGGCCGCCGCCTGTTAACGATCATGCGCGGCAAGGCCACTACGCGCATTGGCACCGACGAAATAATGGCGCTGACACGCGGCAACCGGAAATGAAAACCGGCGGCGCCGATGGCTGATATCCTGGTGGACAGCGATGTCATCCTCGATGTGGTTACGGAAGACTCGAAATGGTATGACTGGTCCGCCGGTCAGCTTGAAAAACTGGCTGAAAGCCACACGCTCGTCATCAACCCCATTATTTACACCGAGATCTCAATCGGTTTTGACCGGATCGAGGACCTCGATCAAGCAGTTCCGCCGGAGTTTTTCCGCCGCGACCCGTTGCCGTTGGAAGCTGGATTTCTTGCGGGAAAATGTTTCGTCAAATACAGACGCTCGGGCGGCAGGCGGCGTTCACCCCTGCCGGACTTTTATATCGGTGCGCACGCCGCGATCGGCGGCATCGCGCTGTTGACGCGCGATACGAATCGCTACAAGACCTATTTCCCGAAAGTTGCCCTGATTTCACCCTGATATATCCTCGAAACGGAGCATCCCCGACGCTCAACGGAACGGACCCTTTATGTTCCGCACAGCCAGGGGGGCGTTATCCTTCTCCTTCGCCCGTTGTTTCCCCGAAATATCCCTTGGTGATACGGGCGGCGGCCTTTGGCACGGCGCGGGCCACCGGGTCGGACAGGCCGGGGCGCACCTCTTCCGGCAGGGGGCCGGTCTGGCAGGCGAGCACCCGCACTTCGATCCCGCACCTATCTTTTAGCTCCAGCAGCATGTTCGAGGTGGGGACCTGGTGCATCGAGAAGTCGTCCAGTTTTATCGGAGGAATATCCGAAGGGTCGATCTCGAAAAGCTCGCCGGGGGCACGACCCGCGTCGATCGCGTCCAGCACCAGCAGCCGCTTTGTACGAACTGGGCTTATGACGAGGGTGAACAGGAGGCTGCGCACGCCCGTCCCGACGTCGAGGATGCAGACGTGGGAAGGCACCTTGGCGTTCTTTTCGATGTAGTCGACGACCGCGCAGCCGAACCCGTCGTCCCCGAACAGGATGTTGCCCACGCCCAGGATCAGGACAGGTTTGCGGCAGAAATCGGGAAGGGCGGCGTCATCTTCCGGGTTCATGACACCGCCCTCCCCTTCGTTGGTTTTCAATTCGCCAGCGTGTCCAGCACATTCCCGTCCGGATCGACGATGTCCACCTTCACGGCCAGTTTGCCGTCCAGGCGGTGGGTGGCGCACGAGAAGCAGGGGTCATAGGCGCGGATGGTCATCTCGACCGTGTTCAGGATCCCCTGGTCGTACTTGCCGTCCTTGATCAGGGCTTTCGCGGCCTGGGTCACCGACATGTTGATCGGCGCGTTGTTGTGCGTAGTCCCGACGATCAGGTTCATGTTCGTCATGATCCCGTCGGCGTCTGTCGTGTAATCGTGGATGAGGGTTCCGCGCGGAGCCTCCACGCACCCGACTCCGCGGGCCGCCCGCGGCGTCACCTTGACCCGGGTTTCCGGGCTCGTTATGTCGGGGTTGTTCAGAAGCCGTACCGCGTTCTCGGCGTTGTAGAGCAGTTCGATCAGGCGCGCCCAATGGTAAAGCAGCGTGAGCTGGGCGGGCCGCCCGAACTTCTGGCGGAACTCCTGCAGCTCCGCGTTGGCCAGCGGCGTGTCGATGGAGTCGCAGACGTTGATCCGGGCCAGCGTGTTGGTCCGGTAGATGCCGCTCGGGTTTTCCAGCCCCATCGAGAACGAGCCCCACTTCTTGGCGTACGGGAACTTGAGGTAACTCCACGACTCTATGTGCTCCGCGATGAAGTCGGTGTATTTATCGCATGCGAAATCCTCGAAGGAGCCGTCGGGAGCCATGAGGCGCAGCTTGCCGTCGTAGACGTTCAGGGCGCCGTTCGCACCGACCGTGCCCATGAAACCCGTGTTGATGACGCCAAGCGTTTTAACGACGTCCAGGTACTTCGGGAATATGTTCTCCTTCGCGAACGCGATGGAGAACTTGGCCAACTCCAAGGCCTCGTTCGCCATGGGCTTGAGGTTGTCGCGCTCCTCGGCCATCAACGGCTTGCTGAAGCCGCCGGGGACCGCCGCCTGGGGATGGATCGACTTGCCCGCAAGCGTCTCGAGCATCTTTGCGCACATGTGCCGGACCTTGACGACCCTGCGGGCGACGTCCGGGGCGGCCTTGAGGATTCCGATGACGTTGCGGACGGAGGGGTCCGCGCCAGGGCCCAGCAGGAAGTCGGCCCCCGCCAGGAAGTAGAAG
>JAKALO010000137.1 GCA_021824125.1 Deltaproteobacteria bacterium
GGGGGGGGGGAGGGGGTTATAACCTGAGGTACTCGACAACGTAGCGGCAGTACCCAGAAGTTTGACACCTCAATTTTGCAAAGTTCTTTAATATAGGTGTGTTATGTGTGACGGGTAGCCGTTTTTTATACTACAACCCGGGTTTTCCGCTCAGATCGACGGCGGGAGTGGCGGAACGCCCAGCGTTTCGAGCAACGCCGTCTGCTCGGGGATCGATCGTGACACTGCTTGGGTGGTCTTACCCCCGACCTCTATCTCGCCGACCTTGATTCTCTGCAGGGAGCGAATCGCTTTTGGCACCGAAGAGACGTCTTTCATCTTCCGCCGCATCCAGCGTTCGACCTGCAAGGCGAGCACGCAGACGAAGATATGAGCCCGGATCCGGCGCTCCGTCCAGTTATAGACCGGCCGCAACAGCAACGTGCTCTTCAGGCACCGCCACCCTCGCTCGATCTCGGCCAGCTCCTTGTACCGATGAATCACTTCCTCGGGGGAAAGCGACGTGTCCGTCGTCTCGACCATCAGCATCCCGTCGATCTTCGATTCCCACAGCAACGCCGATCGGTCTTTCGTGACGTGAACGCTGCCATCGGCCAGGGCGATGTCGTACAGACCGAGCAGGTTCCGGTCCCGCAGGTAATCGCGGATCCGGTCGTACGTCCCTTGCGGAGTCGGCTTGCGCCCCCTGGCTGCGGGGAAGACGAGCTTTTGAAGTTGCTCCTCGATCCATGCGTCGGCTTTTTTAAGCCGCTCGTCCCGCCCGGCCTTGACCTCCCGGGCGATCTTGGGAGAGTAGGCGAGGACGAACCGGAACGCCTGCCGCTCCTCTTCGAGGAACTGCTCCTTCGTGCTATCCCGGTCGAACTTCCGACCCAACGATCCGATCACTTCCTTGGCGTGATGGTTGCGCCGCAAGGGGTGCGCGACGATGAACCCCGGACGTTCGTCGATCAACCCTTCGAGGTTCAGGTCGGAGAGCATCCCCCGGTCCCCGACGAAGACGATGCGGCGAAGGGCGAACCGTTCCTTGAGATCCTTGACCACATCGACCACGGCCGTCTTGTCCGTAGTGTTGCCTGGGAAGACGTGGTGGCACAACGGGATCCCTTCGGGCGTCATCACCATCCCGATGACGACCTGCCGTTTATCGGGCCGCTTGTCCCGGCTGTAGCCATTACGCCGGAAGTCGTCTTCGATCAGCGACCGGTCTCCTTCGAAGTACGTCGAGGTGATGTCGTAGAAGACCAGATTCAGGGGGGTGTCTCCGGGAAGGAGTCGCTTCGCGATGAGCGGCTCCGCCTTCTCCTTGCAGTCGATAAGGTGGTCCATCGCCCGAAGCAGTTTGTGGTACGACGGCTTCTCCCCATCGCCGTAATGGACCGAATCGAGCCAATCGAGCAACGCCAGCTTGCTCCCCGGTTCGCATATGCGGTTAACGACCAGCATCCGGATCAGATCGGACGGGGAGAAGACCGCTTCTCCGTTGATGCCCGCTTTTACGAGCGCCTCGGACAAACCGAGACGATCCCAGACGGATAGGACCGCATGGACATGGCCGAAGTCCTCGACGGTGCCAAGGGTCGGCGCGGCGGCGGGCGCGGAGACGTCTTCTCCCTTGGCGCGGCGCAGGCCGAGGATCAACTGTTCGATCCTTGCTTCTCCCAACCCATCCACGGTTCCAAGGTTCGCGATGATGCGGGTGCGTGGGGCGTTCCCCTTGGCCGGATCCCGGAACGATTCGACGATCTGGACGTGCCGGTACACCTTCTCCCCGCGCTTCTGCTTGAGGGTCCGGATGAACATACTACAATCATACCATCTGATCCTTTGTTGTCAAGCGATATATCAAGCATGTACGTACTACAGGCCGGCATGGAAAATACGGGAAATTCCACATACATTCCATCGGTTATCCTGAAATCAGGGGGCGAAGGGTGTCGAACTTGAGAGACCTGTCACAGGTTATCTCTTAAACTGCTGTCAAAGATGAGTCAAACTTCTGCGTCCCTGTTCTGCGGTTTTTTTGGGGGGGGAGAGAGAGGAGGGAGGGAGGGGTCTTAGTAGGCGCCTTTGCCCGTCAAGACAATCCAGACGGTCTTGCAAAGGATATAGAAATCCATCCACACGGACCAGTTGCGGATGTAGTACGTGTCGAGGTTTTCCTGGATCCGCAAGTCGCCGTCGCTACGGGATGAGATCTGCCAAAGTCCCGTAAGACCCGGCATCACGCTTCTCCGCATGGCGCGGAACTCGGGATCGAACTTCTCCAGATGATAGTAGGGAAAGGGGCGCGGGCCGACGAGGCTCATCTCGCCCCGGACCACGTTCCACAACTGCGGCAATTCGTCGAGACTCGTCTTCCGCAACAGTTTCCCGACCCAAGGAAGAACGCGCGGGTCGTGCACGAGCTTGAAGTGTTTTTCCCATTCCTCCCGGGCGGCGGGATTCGCCTCGAGGTGGCGATCCAGCAATTCCTCCCCGTTCGGATACATGGTGCGCAGCTTCCAGATTTTCAGGTTCTTTCCCATGTGCCCTTCCCTGTCCTGCTGGAAGAAGGCGGGCCCGGGGCTCACGATCTTTATCCAGGCCGCCAGGAAGGCAAGGACGGGGAGGCTGAGCAGCAGGAACGGGACGCCGAGGAGATAATCCACCACCCGCTTGACCAGGAGGTTCCTTCGCAGCAGGAGATTCTTCTTGATCTCCAGCCCGAGCGTGCCGTTCAGGTCCCGGGCCTCCACCCAGAGACTCTGCACACCAAGGAGGTCGGGAACGATCACGATGTGGGGGAACGGTAACATCCCGGCAAGCTCCACCAGCCTTTCCCGGCCCGCTCCCGGCATCGCGAGAATCACGTACTTCACCTGTCCGACATATTCCCACGCGAACGAGGTCGGACCCGCCACCTCGATGCCCGAGACATCGGTCTTCCACTTGGCGGGATCGTCATCGAGAACAGCCACCGGCCTCAGGCCGATATCCGGGTCGGCGAGCAACGAACTCACGAGGAGGTCTCCCGTGGCGGCTCCTCCGAGGACCAGGACGGGCGTCCCCCAACAGCGGACCCGGATCAACACGCCGCGCAATACCTCCTGGAACAACGGCGGGAGTGCCAGCGCGAAGAAGAAGGAGAACAGGAGAACTCCCCTGGACCAGGTACCCTTGATGACGAGTTGATCCCAGACCATGAACGCGAAAAAGAGCACGAGGGTGGCTCGCATCCTCCTGCGGTACTTCTCCACCGCCGTCAGTCCGTAGCCGGGATACAACCGCAGGAGCCAGTAGCCACCGGGGATCAGGAGAATCCCCAATGCGAGGCCCCAATACAGATCCACGCCCAGCGGAACCGGCCACCACCGGCTCAAAACCCCTCGCAGCAGATACCCGAGATACAGGGAGAGTTCCAGCGCCAGCACGTCGACGGCAAGTTTCACCCACTTGACCCAATGCCGCTCGCGGGAAGCGGAGGCTCCGGCCCCCGCCGCGGTATCGGCCGCGAACACCCGGCTAGTCGCGCCGTCGGTTTTCAACCGCCGGGGGCTCCTTCCTGTTCCGTAATCCGAGAAGCTGCATGGCGAACAGCGCCACGAAGCGGGGATTGTTCCAGAGATACCTGCGCCACAACCTTCCGGGCTCGTCGGCGAGACGAAACACCCATTCGAGGCCCGCGCCCATCATCCAGCGAGGCGCCTGGGGTTTGACGCCGGAAAGAAAATCGAAGGCGGCGCCGACCCCGACCATGACCGCGCGGACCCGTCCGAGATGCTCCGCCATCCACTGTTCCTGCTTGGGGCAGCCCAGGCCCACGAGGAGAACGCGCGTCCCCGAAGCGTTTATCCGATCGACCGCCTCCGCATCCTCCGCGGGCGTCAGGGGGCGGAACGGCGGCGATTCGGCGTAGGCGATTTTCAGCCCGGGGTAACGTTCGGGCATCACGATCTTGAGCCTCGCCAACGTCCCGGGGCCGCCGCCGTAGAACCCGATTTCGAGTCCTTCCCCGGCGGCCGCCTCCATCACGGAAAGCGCCAGGTCCGGTCCGTAAACCCGCGAAGCCCCCTTCACGCCGAGAAGCCGAAGCCCCCACACGATGGGCATGCCGTCCGGGGTTACGAGGCCGGCGGCGTTCACAATGCGCCGGAACGCGTCGTCGTCGTGCGACTCCATCGCCATGTGCGTGTTGGCGACGCACACGTAGTGTGACGCCCCTTCCCGGCCCCATGCCGTAATCCTCTCCGCGGCATGACCGTAGTCCGTCGCGTCGACGCGCATCCCAAGGATGTATCGGTGGTCGCCCATAAATCGTTCAGCCATCATTGCCGGGAATGCCGCATTCAAACGGCGATCCCTTCCAAGCTCCGCAGCAGATCCGCCAAGGTCTCCCCGATCGGGAATTTCCTCTTCCATCCGAGCCCACGAAGCCGGGAGTTGTCACCGACCAGGTACGGAATGTCGACCTTGCGGACCCTCGCCTCGTCCCGCTCGACCGCGATTCCGACGCCTGCGATGTTCCGGAGGATCTCGAGAATCCGGCGCAGGGAGACGACCTCCCCGCTGCAAACGTTGTACACCTGTCCCGGCGTCCCCTTTTCCATCAGGGCCCGGTAGGCCCCGACCACGTCCCTGATATCCAGGAAGTCGCGCTCGACGTCGATATTGCCGACGCGGATCGTCCCGCCGCCCGCCTGCCGGCACCGTTCCACCTGGCGGGCGAAGGAGGAACAGACGTAGTCCGCCGGCTGACCCGGGCCGGTGAAGTTGAACGTCCGGGCGAAGACGACGGGCATCCCCCGTTCCCGCTGATAAAGCCGCGCCAACAGCTCCTGGGCCACTTTCGTCACACCGTAGCCGTTCGCGGGGGAGAAGGTGTCGAGCTCCCTCAGCGGCATCTCTTCCCTCGGCCGCGCGCCGTATTCGTCGCTCGACCCCACGATCAGGACCTTGGCTTCCGGGGCTTCTTCCGAAAGGGCGTCGAGGAGGCGCTGCGTTCCTTCGACATTGACCCGTAAAGCACGCGGGAAATCGTTCCGCACCAAGGTCACGGGAACGATCGCCGCAAGGTGGTAAACGCGATCCGGCCGAGCCTCCCGGATCGTTTCCCGAAGAAAATCCTTTTCAAGGATGTCTCCCACGAATGTCCGGTCCAGCCACCGGTCCCCGGGCGACGGAGCGAGGGATGCACCGAAGATCGCCTCCTTTCCCTCCGCACGCAACAGCGGAAGCAGGTGGGACGCGCTGAATCCGTCCGCACCGGTTATTAGGGTACGCATCATCGAAGAACCAGCGGGGCGATCGCCCTCTCCATCGCCCGCTCGACGATGTCGATGTCGCCCCTCTCGAGGTATTGGTGGCAGCCGAGGTAGAAAGCGCGCAACCCGAGGTGCTCGGCGTTCGGAAGGCGGCCCTCATACCGTTTCTGGTAATCGCGGTACGCCGGCTGGTGCAGCGGGATGCACCCGAACAGCGGGCGGGTCTCCACCCCGCGTTCCTCGAGCGCGGCCCGCAGATCCCCCCGGCGGATCCCCGATGTCTCCCTCACCGCGAGAGGGTAGGCGAGATAACTCACCCGCTCGTCGAACGGGGGAAGATCGAGAACGTCCGAAAAACGGCCGAGCCTTGCGTTCAGGGCGCGCACGTTCTCTTGACGGGCATGGAAGATGGCATCCGCTTTCCGCAACTGGGTAAGCCCCAGGGCGGGCTGGAACTCCATCACCTTGAAATTGTATCCGACCAGGTCGTGGCGGAACCTTGGATCCCCGTCCAGCGACTGCCCCCACACCCCGGGAGACGACAGGCGGGGACAACGCCCTTCGGCCCGCGTGCACACCGGACAGTCGCACTCCCGTCCGTTCGTCTTGATCTTCTTCACGGCGCGGGCGATTCCGTCGTCATCCGTCGTCACGCACCCCATCTCGCCCGCCTGGATGTTGTGGGCGATGTAAAAGGAAAAGATCCCCGCCGTCCCGAGAGAGCCGCACTTCTTCCCCCCGTAATCCGTCCCGTGGGCCTGGGCCGCGTCTTCGAGGAGCACGAGGCCGTGGCGGTCCGCGATCGCGTGAAGTTCGTCCATGCGGCACGGGTACCCCATCAGGTGGACCGGGAGGATCGC
>JAKALO010000138.1 GCA_021824125.1 Deltaproteobacteria bacterium
GCTGGACAAGAAGCTCTTCAAGAAGCTGCTCGGGTACTCCCCGGACCTGGCCGATGCGTTCGCGCAGACGTTCGCCTTCCCGGTCCAGAAGAAGGAGGCGGCGCGCAGCCAGTTCGCGGAGACGGCTTTCGACCCGAGGAGGGTGGGACGTCCAGACGTCCACGGGCCGGCGGCCGGGTTCGTGGAGGGTGTCCGTTTGCCGATGCGGGGGTTCCACTCGTGAGGCTCGGCCCTGGGGACGAGGCGCGGGCGGCGGAAGTCCTGCTCCACCCGGAAGTGGCGCCGTTCCTGTTCGACGAGGGGTGGGCGTGGCCGGACTCGGAGGCGATCGCCGACACGCTGTCCGATCCCCGGAAGTTCTTCCTGATGCCCCGGCCCGGGATGCTCCTGCTGGCCCGGAAGCTGGCGCACTCGATCTTCGAGGTCCACCAGGCGGCGATCCCGGAAGTACGCGGGCCGGAAGTCGTGCGGGCCGGCCGCGAGGCAGTCCGGTGGCTGTTCGAGAACGTCCCGGAGTGCCACAAGCTCGTGGGCCTCACCCCGACGTGGAACATCCACGCAATCGCGTCTGCATCGCGCGTCGGGTTCCTGATTGAGGGGCGGCTCCATAAGGCCGCCGCATGGCGCGGCCAGATGTGCGACGTCGCGGTTCTTGGACTCACCAGAGAGGAGGCATTGCGATGGGCGGAGTAGGGGACTTCTTCGAGAGCCACGTGACGAGGCCGTTCAAGCGCAAGGTGATCGAACCGATCGCCACGCTCGGCGCGAAGACGATCGGCCACGAGTCGGACGCGATGGAGCGCGAGCGCCTGCAAGCGGAGGCAACAGCGTCGGCGGCGGCGACGGAGGCCAAGAAGCAGGCGTTGTTCGAGGCGTCCAAGCGCGAGGGCCTCGAGCGCCTGGCGCTGAAACGGAAGCGCGGCTTCGGCGCGTCGATGATCGTCAACCCGACCCTCGGCTCCGGGTCGGTCCTCGGAGGCTGACGACGTGGCCGCGGACCCCAAACAGATCCTTGCGCGGTTCGAGCAGCTCAAAGCTATCCGCCAGCCCTTCGAGCAGCATTGGGAGCGCATCGCCGAAGTCCTGATGCCGAGAAAGCGCGGGATCCTCTCGCGGGGGAACAAGCGCGAGGGCCAGAAGCTGACGGATATGCAGTACGACGGCACCGGGACGCGCGCGGCCGAGAAGCTCGCGTCGTTCATGCACGGATCCATGACGGCGACGAATTTTCCGTGGTTCGGCCTGCAGACCCGCAACGTGGGGCTGATGGACCAGAAGTCCACCTCGGACTGGCTCGAGGAGTGCGCGGACCGGATGCTGGCGGCCTTCGCCATGTCCAACTGGGATTCGGAGGCCCCGGAGGCGTATCTCGACAACATCATCTTCGGCACGGCCTCCCCCATGTTCATCGAGGAGGACGAGATCGTCACGCCGGGGCAGAAGTTCGGCGGGCTGAAGTTCACGGCGATCTCCCTGGGCGATGCCTGGTGCGCGGAGAATCGGCGCCGGGTGATCGACACGGTCTACTGGCACACGACGATCCCGGCGATCGATGTCATAAACGAGTGGCCGGATACTGCCTCGGATACTACGAAGCAGGCGGCGATCAATCGCCCGTACTCCCCGGTCAATATCCTCATGGTCGTGGAGCCCCGGAAGAACGCCCCATCTTCGAACGGGGAGCGGCCCTTCGCGTGGAATATGCCGTTTGCCTGCTACTACCTCGAGCACGACCGCCGCACCCTGCTCGAGGAGAAGGGCTTCCACGAGTTCCCCGCACCGACGCCTCGATGGTCGCGCGGCAACGGCGAGAGGATCTACGGCCGGGGTCTGGGCGAGTCCGCCTACCCGGACATCCGCACCCTGAACGAGGCGGTCCGGTTCAAGCTCATGAGCCTGGCGATGGCACTGTTCCCGCCGCTGCTGAAAGACGTCGGGCTGGCCGGATCCATCCGGTGGCTGCCCGGGGCGGTCCATGACGTGAACGGAAAAGCGCTCGGGATGTCCCCGGCCGTCCAACCGATCCTGAACGGCGCCCGGTTCGACGTGGCAGAGGTCGAAGAAGAGAAGATGCGGGGCGTGATCAACGAGGCGTTCCACTCCGGCCTTCTGCAGCTTCCCGAGAAGGAGATGACGGCGCAGGAGGCGCATCTTCGGATCCAGTTGATGATGCGCGTCCTCGGGCCGGGGGTGCTCGGTCGCCACAAGTCGGAATTCCTCGACCCCACGATCTCGCGGGTGTTCGGGCTGATGCTGCGCGCCGGGGCGCTCCCGCTCCCTCCGGAAGAGATTCTGCAGGCGGCTCCCGAGGATCGGTCGATCGATGTGGTCTACAAGGGGCCGCTTGCGGCAGCGCAGCGGTCGCAGGACACGCTGGCGATCGACTCCCAGATGGCCGCCACGCTCTCAATCTTCGAGCGGACACAGGACTCCGACGTGCTCGACACGATTGACTTCGACGAGGCGTTGTGGAGTCGGGCGGCCGGGGGATCCGTTCCGTCGAAGGTCATGCGGGGCAAGGACCAGGTCGCGGCCCGCCGCGAGGCGCGCGCGAAGGCGGCGCTCGAGCAGAAGGCCCGGACCGATCGCACGGAGATGGCGGACGAGATGCTCAAGACCGCCCAGGCGCGCAAGACCGACGCGGAGGCCGACCCGGGGATGATGGGCGGCCGTACCCGCATGGTCCCTGAAGCGGAGATGGGCCTGTGAAGCCTGGCATTCCGAATTCGCAGCGGATCTTGCAGGAGATCATCGCCGAGCGGGAGCGGCTCACGGGCGAGAAGTCGAAAGAGAAGTTCCAGGCGTACCTCCGGTGGTCCCGGTCCGCAGACGGGAAGGTGATCCTGGCAGACCTGAAAAGTTCATACGGCGGGATCTCCTTCGTCCCCGGGTATCCGGACGTGACGAACTTCAAGGAGGGGCGCCGGTCCGTATACGACGACATCGAGAACACCATCGCCGCAGCCGCAGCGATGGAACTTTCAGACCCTGGAGGAGGGTGAAACCATGCTGCACGACTTGAGGAAGGATCGGGTGTTGATGTTGGCGGAAGGCGACGGGACGGGTGGGTCGGGCGGATCCTCCGGAGGCGATCCTCCCGCCGATCAGGAGTGGTTCACCGGCCTGCCCGACACACTGAAGCCAGACGCGGCCGTGTTCGAGCCGTTCAAAGGCAAGCCGGTGACCGAGGTCCTGGGGGCGTACCGGGACCTGTCGAAGAAGGCGGCGGACTTCGCCGTTCCGGCGACGCCTGCGGAGTACGGCATCAAGCTTCCGACGCCTCCCGCCGGGGTATCCATCGACGAAGTCGTGGACCAGAAGGGCCTCGAGGCGTTCGTCGCCATCGCCCACAAGGCCGGGACCCCCGCGAAAGCGCTGCAGGGAATCGTCGACCAGCAGGTCGCCGTGGGGATCGCAGCGCACGTGGAGAACAAGAAAGCAGCCGAGGCGGCGGACAAGGCCCTGCGGACGTCGTGGGGAGGAAAGTACGACGAGAACAAGGCCCTGGTGGAGCGCGAGATCAAGGCGCTGCCGAAGGATATGCAGGACGTCATCGAGAAATCCGGCCTGGGGGACCACCCGCACCTGTTCGAGCTCGTGTTCCTGATCGCCAGCGCCCGGGGCGAGGGGAAGCTTCGCGCCGGCGGGGATTCGGGGGCCAGCAAGAGGTCCCTCTCCGAGCGGCTGTACGACAGCACCACGTAACGAAGTTTTTCCGGGCGCTCTGACGCCCTTTGATCCACCGGCTCACCACATCCCCGAAAAAGGAGAACGATCATGGCGACAGTGGGCGCAGGCGTACTTACGCTTGCTGATTGGGCAAAGTCCATCGGCCCCGACGGGCGAGTGGCGGCGGTAATCGAGCTGCTCTCGCAGAGCAACGAAATCCTCGACGACATGCTGTTCAAGCAGGGCAACCTTCCGACCGGGGAGCGCACCACGATTCGCACCGGTCTCCCGGCGGTCTACTGGCGGCTCCTGAACCAGGGCGTCGCCACCAGCAAGTCCACCAAGGCGCAGATCGACGCGAACTGCGGGATGCTCGAGGCGTGGTCGGAGGTGGACCTGGACCTCGCCAAGCTGGCCCCCGACGTCGGTGCGTTCCGTCTCTCCGAGGCGAAGGCGTTCATCGAGGCGATGAACCAGGAGATGGCCTCCACGCTGTTCTACGGCACCGCCGCGGCGCCGGAGGAGTTCATCGGCCTGGGCGCGCACTACGCGGCGATCTCGGGCGCGAACAACGCGCAGAACATCCTCGACGGCGGCGGCACGGGCTCCGACAACGCCTCCATCTGGCTCATCGTGTGGGGCGAGAACACCGTCCACGGGATCTTCCCGAAGGACTCCGAGGCGGGCCTCATCCACGAGGACCTCGGCATCGTGACCGTGGAGACCACGGCCGGCGTGGCCGGGTCCCGGATGCGCGCCTACCAGGACCGGTTCCAGTGGAAGACCGGCGTGGTAGTTAAGGACTGGCGGTACGCGGTCCGCATCTGCAACATCGACGTCTCCGACCTCACGAACGAGACCGTCGCGCAGGCGAACCTCATCAAGCTCATGTCCCGGGCGATGGACCGCATTCCGTCATACAGCATGGGCCGCGCGTCGTTCTACATGAACCGGACCCTCAAGTCCTTCCTCCGGGTGCAGGCGCTGGACAAGAGCCAGAACGCCCTCTCCGTTCCGGAGGCGGCCACGCAGTTCGGCAACCCGGTCCGCGGCGGGGTCAACTTCCTTGGGATCCCCGTGAAGACCGTCGACGCGCTGACCGAGTCCGAGGCGCGCATCACCTGATCCATCGTGTAGCACCCGACCAGCAACCATTTACTCCCGAAAGGAGATAAGCCATGTATCTCGATGGAAAGACCTTGCTCTGCGATGCGCAGGCCTTCACGGTCGACGCCGCATCCACCAACACCTACGACTCCGGCGCGGCCGGGAACGACCTCTCCGAGGGCGAACCCCTCGGGATCGGCTTCATCGTCGACGTCGCGGCCGACGCCACGACTGGGGATGAGACGTACGAGTTCCAGGCGATCGAGTCGGCCGCGGCCGACCTCGGCAGTCCGACCATCCTCGCCCTCATCCAGCCGAGCCGCACGGTGCTGACCGCCGGCTCGAAGTGGGTCATCCCGATCCCGCAGGGCTCCAAGACCAAGCGGTACCTCGGGCTGTACTTCAACGGCGGCGGCACGACCCCCACGATCACGATCACGGCGTGGATCGCTCCGCTGTCGATGCTCGGCGGCTTCAAGGCGTACGCCGACGGCTTCAACATCACGTAAGGGCGGGGTGACCCATGAGAGTCCGCGCGACAGCGTTCGGGTTCTACCTCCACAAGCGCAAGCTCGGGGACGAGTTCGAGTTCGAAGGCAAGCCGTCCGGCAAGTGGATGGAGCCGGTCGACGCCGCCGCCCTGGCTGCGTTCAAGAAGGCGGGAATCAAGGTCTCGCCGAAGCCTGTCGCCTTGCCCTCGCTTCCAAACGGGAAGACGACCCTCGCCGGTGCCGCCGTCGAGAAGGGGAATCCCGCGGAAGGCGGCTCCACCGGGGACAAGGAAGTCATCTGATAACTCTAAACGGGGGGTCGTGAAGGCCCCCCACTCACAAGAAGGAGGTTTCTGCGATGAAGAAATACGCGCTTCTCTTTCTGGCCGTGCTGCTCCTGGCAGCCGGGGCCGTCATACCGGCCCTCGCCGGAAACCCATCCGTGGCGACCGCCACGCTGGCGTACGCCACGGACAACACGGTAACCCCCGCGGTGGCGATCCCAAAGGCGGTCACGCACCTCGCCGTGTACGTGCCCACGATCGAATCGTCCACCGTCTACCTTCAGGTCAGCGGAGACGGGGGAACCACGTATGCCGATTACAGGTCGACTCCGAACGGGACCAACATGATTCTGACCGGGCCTGCCGCCGGGACGGGAGGGTACACCTTCGACGTTCCAGGCGGGATCGGTGCCTTCACGCACGTGAAGGTGAAATGCGGCACGGGGCAGACCGCCGACAGGGCGTTCAAACTCTTCATGTGGTGATCTGAAAGCCACGAGCTGAGGG
>JAKALO010000139.1 GCA_021824125.1 Deltaproteobacteria bacterium
CCGCTACCTCAAGTTCGGGCTGGGGTTCGTGCTTCTTTTCATCGGTGTGAAAATGATCGTCGCGGAGTGGGTCCTGGTGCCGATCCGGCTCTCCCTGTTAGTCGTTGCCGGCCTGCTGGGGGCCTCCGTCCTCGCGTCGCTGATCCGTCCCCCGCGGCCCGAAGGGGCGCGGGATGCGGAATCCGGTGATAAGATGGGGGCTCGTCCGGAAAAAGAGGATTAGGACAAAAGGGAAAGAACGGCCCGTCGCGAACCGTCGGCGGCGGGCAATCGCATACAAGATCACGCCGGGGGGAAATATCGTGGACCAGTCGACGCTTGACGCGCGCGCCATCAACGCCATCCGGTTCCTGTCGGTAGACGCCGTGCAGAAGGCGAAATCGGGCCACCCCGGCACGCCGATGGGCCTTGCGCCGCTGTCGTACCTGTTGTGGACGCGCTATCTGCGGTACAACCCGAAAAACCCGGACTGGCCCGGCAGGGACCGGTTCGTCCTCTCGTGCGGCCACGCCTCGATGCTCCTCTACTCCCTCCTGCACCTTACCGGCTTCGATCTTTCCCTCGAGGACATACGGCAGTTCCGGCAGTGGGGGAGCAGGACGCCGGGGCACCCGGAGGCAGGGCACACCCCCGGCGTCGAGGTGACGACCGGCCCACTGGGGCAGGGAATCTCGAACGCGGTGGGGATGGCGATGGCCTCCCGCCTGCTCGCACATCGGTTCAACCGGCCCGGGCACGAGATCGTCTCCCACAGGGTCGTGGCGCTTTGCTCGGACGGGGACCTGATGGAAGGGGTGGCTTCGGAGGCCGCCTCCCTCGCCGGGTTACACCGGCTGGGGAACCTGGTCGCCTTCTACGACGACAACCGGATCACGATCGAGGGGTCGACCGACCTGGCTTTCCGCGAGGACGTGGAGGGGCGCTTCCGCGCGTACGGGTGGAACGTGCTGCATGTCTCCGACGGGGACACCGATCTGCCGGCTCTCTCACGTGCGATCGAGGGGGCGTTCGCGGAGCGGGGACGGCCTACGCTCGTGATGGTCCGTACCACCATCGCGTTCGGCAGCCCGAACAAGCAGGACACGGCGGATGCCCACGGGGCCCCCCTTGGGGAGGCGGAGGTGGCGCTGGCGAAGGAGACGCTGGGGTGGCCGGCGGAGCCCGCGTTCCTCGTCCCCGGGGATGTCCTCGAACATTTCCGGGAGGCCGTGCCGAAAGGCGAGCGGCTCGAGCGGGAGTGGCGGATACGGATGGCGGAGTACCGGAGCGCCTTCCCGGACCTCGCGATGGAGTGGGAGCGCGTGCAGTGGGGCGATCTCCCGGAGGGATGGGCCGACGTCCTCCCGTCGTTTCCTCCCGAGGGTGGCGCGATCGCCACGCGCAGCGCGTCGAAAATGGTCCTGAACGCCATCGCGGCGCGGGTGCCCGAGCTTGCGGGCGGGTCGGCGGACCTCGCGCCCTCCACCGAGACGTTTATCAAGGAGGGGGGGGAGTTTCTCCCCGACGCGCCGCCGGGGGGGCGCAATTTCCACTTCGGGGTACGCGAGCACGGCATGGGGGCGATCCTTAACGGCATGGCGCGCCACGGGGGGGTCATCCCCTACGGCGCCACGTTCTTCGTCTTCTCCGACTACATGCGCCCCTCCATCAGGCTGGCCGCGCTGATGGGGATTCGCGTGATCTACGTGTTCACGCACGATTCGATCGGCGTGGGCGAGGACGGCCCCACGCATCAGCCCGTCGAGCACCTGGCCTCGCTTCGGGCGATGCCGAACCTGTACGTGCTCCGGCCCGCGGACGCCAACGAGACCGCGGCGTCCTGGAAAATCGCCCTCGAGCGGACATCGGGACCGAGCGCGCTTGTCCTCTCGCGGCAGAAGCTGCCGGTCCTGCCGCCCGAGGATGTCCACCGGGACGGCAACGTCTACCGCGGCGCATACATCTACCTTGAAGGGACGGGCGGGAACCCGAAAGTGATCCTCCTGGCGTCGGGCTCGGAGCTGCACGTGGCGGTGGCCGCGAGGAAGCTGCTGGAGGCGGAGGGGATACCGGCCCGCGTGGTCAGTTTCCTGTGCCGGGAGCGGTTCGAGGAGCAGCCCGCGGCATACCGGAACGCGGTCCTTCCGCCCGCCGTCCGGGCGCGGGTCTCCGTCGAGGCGGGTAGCACCTTCGGTTGGAGCAGGTACCTCGGGGAGGAGGGGATCGCGGTTGGAATCGACCGGTTCGGCGCGTCCGCGCCGGGTGACCGCCTGTTCCGGGAGTTCGGAATCACCGCGGAGAACGTGGCGGCCAAGGCGAAAGCGGTCCTTTAAGGTACAGGATGCCGGGAGGGAATGCCCATGAGCACGAAAAGAAATCCGCTGGTCAAGCTGGGGAAGATTGGGCAGAGCCCATGGCTCGACTACATCCACCGGGGACTGATCGAGTCCGGGGGGCTTGCGAGGCTGGTCGACGAGGACGGGATCCGGGGCGTCACCTCGAACCCGACGATCTTCGAGAAGGCGATTTCCGGGAGCCGGGAATACGACGGCCAGTTCCGATCGCTCGCGTCGTCGGGCAAGAGCGTCCCGGAGGCTTACCTCGATATTGCAACGGAGGACATCCGGCGGGCGGCGGACGTCCTCCGGCCGGTCCACGACGCGACCGCGGGATCCGACGGGTATGTCTCGCTGGAGGTCGACCCGGACCTGGCGTACGACACGCAGAGGACGATTTCGAAGGCGGAGGAGCTCTTCCGGGCGGTTTCCCGTCCGAACGTGCTCATCAAGATACCCGCCACGCGGGAAGGCCTGCCCGCCATCGAGGAGGTGATCGCCGGGGGAATCCCGGTCAACGTGACGCTCATCTTCTCCGTGAAGCGGTACGAGGAGGTGGCGGAGGCCTACATCCGCGGAGTGGAACGGCTGATCGCGGCCGGCGGCGACCCCCGGAGCGTCGCCTCGGTGGCTTCCTTCTTCGTCTCCAGGGTGGATACCGCCGTCGACAAGCTTCTCCAGGCGACGATTCCGAAATGGCCCGGCTCTCCCCGGGCGGAGATGGCGCTTGACCTGCAGGGAAAGGTCGCGGTCGCCAACGCGAGGTTGGCCTACGCGAAATTCCGCGCGCTCTTCTCAACGCCTGGGTGGCGCGAGCTGGCCGCGAAGGGGGCGCGGGTGCAGCGCCCGCTATGGGCGAGCACGGGGACGAAGAACCCGTTGTACCCGGACGTCAAGTACGTCGAGGAGCTGATCGGCCCGGACACCGTCAACACGATCCCCCCGCAGACGATGGATGCTTTCCGGGACCACGGGGTGGTTCTGGATACCCTGACGCACAGGGAGCGGGAAGCAAAGGCCGTCCTGGCGGACCTGGGGCTCCTGGAGATCGGGCTCGAGGAGGTGTGCGAGACCCTCACCCGGGAAGGCGTGCAGAGTTTCGCCGATTCCTTTTCCAAGCTTTTAACGGCCATAGGGCGAAGGCTCGAATCGGCGGGCGGCGCCTGACGGAATAACCTGTAACCCGCCGGAAGGGGGCAAGAGCCATGCGGATCGCGATGGTGGGCCTGGGGAAGATGGGGCTGAACATGACCCGGCGGCTTTTGCGCGGGGGGCACGAGGTGGTGGCCTTCGACCGGTCGGCGGACGCCGTCGGGGAGGCGGCCCGTGGAGGGGCCCTTCCCGCGTCGAGCCTCGCGGACGCCGCCTCGAAGCTTTCACCCCGCAGGGTAGTCTGGCTGATGGTCCCCGCGGGGCGGCCCGTGGACGAAAACGTGGACGCCCTGCTGACGCTCCTCCTTCCGGGGGACATCGTCATCGACGGCGGAAACTCGATGTACAAGGACGCCCCCCTCCGGGCGAAACGGCTTGGCGAGCGCGGCATCCGTTTTCTCGACGTGGGGACGAGCGGCGGGGTCTGGGGTCTTTCCGAGGGGTACTGCCTGATGGCCGGCGGCGACGAGGAGGCGTTCCGGGTCGTCTCGCCGGTTTTCGCGGCACTGGCTCCCGCGGACGGGTTCGCCTTCATGGGTCCGCACGGCTCCGGTCACTTCGTGAAGATGGTCCACAACGGGATCGAGTACGGGATGATGCAGGCGTACGCCGAGGGGTTCGAGCTCCTTTCGACGGCGCCTTTCCCCCTCGATCTTCACGGGATCGCCGCCCTCTGGAACCGGGGGAGCGTGGTGCGGTCCTGGCTGCTCGAACTGGCAGGCAGGGCCCTGGCGAAAGACCCTTCCCTCTCCGGGCTCTCTCCGTACGTGGAGGACTCCGGCGAAGGGCGATGGACGGTGGAGCGGTCCATCGAGGCCGGGGTGCCGCTCCCCTCGATCGGCCTTTCCCTCTACATGCGGTTTCTCTCCCGGCAGGAGAATTCGTTCGCGATGCGGATGCTGGCGGCGCTGCGGAACGAGTTCGGGGGTCACTCCGTGAAAGCGGTCCCGGATGCGAAAGGATGAGTCGATGGGCGGAAGCGGAGGGGTAGCGCCACCTGCCACCGAAGCGGGAAAGTGGTGAAAAATGCAGGCTAGCCTCCTGGTCATCTTCGGCGCGTCGGGCGACCTCACGCGCCGCCTGCTCGTCCCCGGCCTCTTCGAGCTTTTCGTGGAGGGGCTTCTTCCGCAAGGCTTCGCGGTGCTCGGGGTCTCCCGGACCGCGCACCCGGACGATTCGTTCCGGTCCCTGCTCCTTTCCGCCGCGCGCGAACAGGCGCAGGGGGCGTTCGACGATGCGCCCTTCCGCGAGTTCGCGTCCCGCGTCTTCTATCATCCCGCCGATCTCGAGAACCCGGACAGCTACGCGGGCCTCTGCGCGCGCATCCGGTCCCTCTGCGCGGACCGCGGGATTCCCGGCAACATCGTATTCTACGCCGCGGTCGCACCGCGGCAATACGCCTCCCTCGTGCGAAGGATCGGGGAGGCGGGCCTCGCCGTTCCGACGGACGACCTGCCGGGTTTCCGCCGCCTGGTCGTCGAAAAACCTTTCGGGCGGGACCTTGCGAGCGCTCGGGCGCTCAACCGGGAGATCCTGTCGGTGTTCCGGGACGAGCAGGTGTTCCGCATCGACCACTTCCTGGGCAAGGAGACGGTTCAGAACATCTTCGTCTTCCGCTTCGGGAACGGGATATTCGAGCCGGTCTGGAACCGGAATTTCGTCGACCACGTCCAGATCACCGTGGCGGAATCGATCGGCGTCGAGGGCAGGGGCGACTTCTACGAGGAGGCGGGGGCGGTCCGGGACATGATCCAGAACCATCTCCTGCAACTCATGGCGCTGGTGGCGATGGAGCCGCCGGCCTCGCTCGACGGCGGCGACGTGCGGGGCGAGAGGCTGAAGCTGCTGCGATCGGTCGGGCGCGTCGCCCCGGAGCGCGTGGGGGAAATGTGCGTCCGGGGGCAGTACGCCGAAGGGGAGGCCGGCGGAAGAAAGGTCCCCGCGTACCGCGCGGAGAAGAGCGTGTCCCCGGGATCGTTCACGGAGACCTACGCCGCGCTGCGGCTGGGAATCGACAACTGGCGGTGGGCCGGCGTCCCCTTTTACCTGCGTACGGGGAAACGGATGGCCCGGAAAGTCTCCGAGATCGCGATCCAGTTCCACCCGGCCCCCTCCCTGCTGTTCAAGGAAACGGCGTGCGGACAGCTCGAGTCGAACCTCCTGGTAGTGAACATCCAGCCCGAGGAGGGGATCTTCCTGCGGTTCGGAGCCAAGGAGCCCGGCCCCGCTGTCTGCGTGCGGCCGGTGGATTTCCATTTCTCCTACCGGGAGGCGTTCGGGACGAGGAGCACCCCGGCGTACGGCAGGCTGCTGCTCGACGTAATGCACGGGGACCCGACGCTTTTCCCGCGCGAGGAGGAGGTCGAAACCTCGTGGGCGCTGCTGGACCCGTTCCTGCGACGGTGGGAGGAGGACCCGGCACGGGACCTGTCCTTCTATCCCGCGGGGAGCTGGGGGCCGCCCGAGGCCGACGCGCTGTTGACGGCAGGGAGAGACCGGTGGAGGACGCCATGACCGGAGGGGGGGG
>JAKALO010000140.1 GCA_021824125.1 Deltaproteobacteria bacterium
TGAGCCTGCGGACCAGCCTCACCTCCGACACGTATTACAAGTACACCGAATTGAACAGCACCAATTCCGCCATTGCCCTGGCGGTCGATGCGACACCCATCCGGATGACGCCCAGGTTTTCGATGGCGCCTTCCGCCCACTTCGTGCAGTCGCAGAACTCCTTCCGTAGAAATCAGCTGATGCCGTCGGGCGATCCGTCGATCCAGCCGTCGATCGCGTCGGAGAGCGCTGACAGAAAGAGCCGGGATTTCGGCGGCGCGCTTCGCGTCGGCTACCTGGTCACCCCGAACACCGACTTCTCCGTCGGGGGCGGTTTCTCGAAGCTGCAATTCCTCGACAACGTCGCCGGAAACGTCGACTCCCGCGTCGTGACCGGGGACGCCGCGCTGACGTACAAGCTCACGCCGCTTCTCTCCCCGGGCCTGTTTTTCAACACGGCCCGCAACACCTTCGAAAGCGGCCGGGACTCCCGGACCGTCTCCGGCGGGCTCACGGGGACGTATCTTTTCTCTCCGGCATTGACGATGAGCGCCCGCGCCGGCGCATCCCGCGCGCGGGAAACCGGGCAGACCGGCCTCCCCGACCGCACGACCTGGTCGCCTGCCGGTTCGCTCTCGCTGACTTATGCGGAGAGGGACTTCCGCGCGGCCCTCACCGGTTCGGTCGACCAGTCGGGCGGCGGCGGTTTCGGCCTGACGACCCGCCGGCAGTCGGTGGGTATTTCCATTGCCGACCGGTTCGCCGCGGAATGGACGGCCGATCTCTCGGGGAACTTCCAGCAGAACCGGTCGCTCGACGCCGCCGTATCCGAAGACCTGACCAGCGCCACCGGAACCGCGGGGATCCGTTATCAGGTCCGGGAGTGGGTATCCGTCCGACTCTCCGGCACCGCCTTTCGCCAATGGTCCAACGGCGCCGTGGGAACCGATCTGACCCGGTACTCCGCCTTCCTGGGGCTCACGCTGGGCCACACGTACAACATCTACTGAGCGTAACGAGGATATCCGATGCCGCTTCGCCCCGACATGCAGCCCCAGGAGTTCCTGGAGATCTTCCTTCGCAGGAAGTGGCTGATCGTCTTCTCGATCCTGTTCATCCTCTTCGGGGCGAGCGTCTACTGCGTCGTCACGCCGGAACGGTTCAAGTCGAGCACCACGATCCTCGTCGTTCCCCAGCGCGTCCCGGAGAATTACGTGAAAAGCACGGTCAGCATCCGGATCGAAGACCGGCTCGGCACGATCAAGCAGCAGGTCATGAGCCGCACCCGGCTGGTCGCCGTCATGGACGAGCTCGGCCTTTTCAAGGAAGCGCGAAAGAAGCAGCCGGTCGAGGAAGTGGTCGACGACATGCGCAAGCGGATCACCATCGAGGTCCGCCATACCGACGCCTTCACCCTCTCCTTCGTCCACGAGAACCGGCAGATGGCGATGCTCACCACCTCGCGCCTCGCCTCCTTCTTCATCGACGAGAACCTGAAAAACCGGGAGCAACAGGCGGTGGGGACGGCGGATTTCCTCGAATCCCAACTGCAGGAGACGAAAAAAAAGCTGGAGGAGCAGGAGGAGCGGGTCAAGAAGTACAAGTCCGCGTACATGGGGGAGCTGCCGCAGCAGCTGCAGGCGAACCTGGCGGTGATGTCCCGGATGCAGGACCAGATGAAGGCGAACTCCGACGCGATCCGCTCCGCCCAGGACCGCAGGATGTTCACCGAGTCCCAGATCGGCACCCTCGAATCGCAGGTCGCGTCGATCGAGTCGCAGGCGCGCGCCGCTTCGGGAGGCGCGGAAGGGGGCGTCGCGGAGCCGATCTCTTCGTCGGATCCGGCGGCTCCGTATCTGACCGAGCTGAACGCGAAGCGCGCACAGTTGGCCGACCTTTCCGCGAAATACACGGAAAAGTACCCCGGGATCCGCCGTTTGAAGGAAGAGATCGCCCGGCTGGAAAAGCAGGTCGCCGACGCCCGGGGAGCCGCCCCCCAGCCGGCACAGGGCGCGCCCGGCGACCCGGTCGCCAGGCGGCCCGCACCATTTACCTCCAACCCGGCCTCCCCGCTGGCACGCGAGAGAGAGGAGATCCGCCGCCTTCGCTCCGTGCTTGCCGGTCTCGACCTTGATATCCAGTCTTTGCAGAAGGAGCGGAAGGATATCCAGAAGAGCGTGACCGGGATGGAAGCCAGGGTCGAGCGCTCCCCGAAACGGGAGCAGGAGATGATCTCGCTCACACGCGACTACGACAACCTGAAGCGTTCGTACGATGAACTATTGAAGAAAAAACTCGACGCGGACATTTCGCAGAACCTCGAGAAGCGGCAGAAAGGGGAGCAGTTCCAGATCCTCGACCCGGCGAACCTTCCCGAGGAGCCGTTCATCCCGAACCGCCCGAAGGTCTTCGGGATCGCCGTCCTCGCCGCCCTGCTGATCGGTTTCGGGGGCGCCATCGGGCTCGAAATGATCGATCCGTCCGTCCGCGGGGCGAAGGAGTTCCGCCACTTCTCCGAGCTCCCCATTCTGGCCAGCATCCCGAGCATCCACGACAAGGCGTACGCCAAAAAGGTGGGTCGCCGGCGCGCGGCCGTCTTCGGCGGACTGATCGCCTTCACCACGGCCGTCACCGTCTTCCTCCTCGTCTACGGGGAAAAGGTCCGGACCATCCTGCAGGGAGTGCGGTGAGACGATGAAGATCCCATTTCTCGACCTTTTTTCCGGTAATGGCGCCGACCCGGGGCGCGAGCGGATCGACCTCCTCAAGGTGGGGGAGGAGGACCCGATCTTCCTGGAGCAGTTCAAGGCGCTCCGGTCGAAGCTCGAATACAAGCTGGACACCCTTGCATGGAAGGTGATCGGGGTCACCAGCACGATCGCCGGCGAGGGGAAGACCCTGACGTGCGCGAAGGTCGCGGTGAGCCTCGCCCGCACCAAACGGAAGGCGGTCCTGCTGGTCGACGCGGATATCCGCAAGGCGGACCTGTCGAAAGGGTTCGGGACCCCGGTGCACCACGGACTGACGGAATACCTTCTGGGCGCCGCCGCATTCACGGATGTCGTCAGGAAGAGCGCGGTCCCCGGGCTCGATACGGTTTCTTCCGGCACGTCGGTCGCCGCACCCGCGGATCTGCTGGCGGGGGACGGTTTTCGCGCCTTCAGCGGTGAGGCCCGGAAGCGGTACGACCTCGTCCTGCTGGACACCCCGCCGATCCTTCCCGTGGCCGACACGATGTCGATGCGGGAACGGCTGGACGGCCTGATCTTCGTCTACCGCGCCGGCTTCACCCCGCTCGCCATGTTCAAGCAGGCGACCGAGGAGATCGGGGAGAAGAAGATCCTGGGAGTCGTGTTGAACGGCGTGGAGCCGAAGTCCGAGCGGTACTACGGGAAATATTACGGGCACTACTACACCTCCATGAAAAACAAGGAAGCCCGCGGGTGATCACGCTCGAAAACCGGTTCTTCCCCGTCCGGAGCGCCGTCTGCTTCTTCGTGGAGGGGGGGATCATCCTCGTCTCCGTCCTGGCGAGCTTCCTGCTGCTCCACAAGACCGGCAGTGGAGAGTCGATCGCCCTGAACGACGCGATCGTGCGCGGGATCGTCGTGGCGTTCATCTGCCAGTCGTGCATGTACCTCCTGGACATGTACGACCTGAAGAACTCCCAGACGTGGGGGGAGCTCTTCTTCTCCGTCCTCTTCGCGGTCGGGTTCGTCTGCATCGGCATCGGCCTGGTCACATACGCCGTACCGGGGTTCGGCGTGGAAGGGACGATGTACTACCTTACCGTCCTGTTCGTCGCCGTCTTCCTCCTCTTCTGGCGGATCGTCTTCGACTTCTACCTGACCCGCCTCGCTCCCCGGGAAAACATCCTGGTGATGGGGACGGGGGAGACCGCCCGGATGGTGGGGGAGGAGGTCCTCAAGCGGGAGCGGCTCGGGTTCCGGCTGGTCGGTTTCGCCGGGGACCCGCAATCCGCCGACGTGCGGACCAACGGCACCGGCGAGATCGTGGGGGGCTTTTCGCAGGTCGCCGACCTGGTCCGGGAAAAGAAGGTGCGCAAACTGGTCGTGGCCTTAAGCGAACGCCGCGGCGGCTACCCGGTGGAATCCCTGCTGGACCTTCGCGTGCGGGGGTGCGAGGTCGTCGAGTGGCCCTCCTTCTTCGAAAAGCTCTCCGGGCGCATCGCCATCGACAACCTCTCCCCGTCGTACTTCATCTTCCACGAAGGGTTCAGCAAGTCGCGGTTCCTGCTCTTTTTCCGGCGCGTGGTGAGCCTGCTCGCAAGCGTCGTTCTCCTTATCCTCCTCTCGCCGATCCTTCTCGTGGCAGCGCTCCTCATCAAGATCGACTCCCCGGGTCCGGTCTTCTATCGGCAGGAACGGGTGGGCAGGAGGGGGAAGATCTTCCGGATCCTCAAGTTCCGGTCGATGCGGCAGGATGCGGAAGGGGAGAGCGGCCCCCGGTGGGCGGCGGAGAACGATCCCCGGATCACCCGCATGGGGAGGATCCTTCGGAAGTCGCGCCTCGACGAGGTTCCCCAGATCTTCAATGTGCTCAGGGGGGACCTGAACCTGGTGGGACCGCGCCCGGAGCGTCCCGCCTTCGTGGTGCAGCTCGAGAAGGCGATTCCCTACTATTCGCTCCGCCACACGGTCCGGCCGGGACTGACGGGATGGGCCCAGGTGGAATTCACGTACTGCGGCACCATCGAGGAGTCGAAGGAGAAGCTGCAGTACGACCTCTTCTACATCAAGAACATGTCGCTGAAGCTCGACCTGCTGATCCTGTTCCGGACCGTGAAGATCGTCCTGCTGGGCCGGGGGGCCAGGTAAGCGTGAGGCAGCGGAATGCCCTGCTGGTCACGGCGGCGATCCTCTTGGCCGCGTCCGTCTACGTCAACTTCTTCCTGAACAAGAGCGAGGCGAAGGTCCCGCGGGAGCCGCTCTACTCCATCCCCAAGTTGTTCGACGGGTGGGAGAGCACGGACCAGGCGTTCCCGACCAAGGTGCTGGAGAACCTTGGGGTCGACGAATACCTGATGCGCCGCTTCACGAAGGGGAAGGAGTCCGTCTGGCTGTACGTGGGATATTACAAGAGCCAGAAGGAGGGGGCGATGCCTCACTCCCCGCGGCATTGCTACCCCGGGAGCGGGTTCAACCCGATAAAGAACGACACCGTGACCATCCCTGTGAAGTATCCCGGAGTGCGCGAGATCCGCCCCAACCGGTATGTCTTCGCGAAAGGGGCCGAGCGGGAGATCGTCATCTACTGGTACCAGTCCCGCGGCCGGGTCATCGCGGACGAATACGTTGAGAAGCTGTACCTCATCCGCGACGCGATCCTGCGCAACCGGAGCGACGGGGCGCTCGTACGGTTCTCGATGGCCGCAACGGCGGAGACCGAAGAACCCGCCACCAAACGCCTGCTCGCCTTCGTCTCCGGATTCTATCCCAACATCCCACGCGTCATCCCTGACTGACACCTGTGGAAGACAGTCAACCCTTACCACAGCAAGACAAGTTTCTCCTTCCCCTCGCCCTCCTGTTCGCCGCCACCCTGTACTGGACGGTCGTGCCGAAGCTGGTTTACGACTGGTGGAACGATCCGAACTTCTCCCACGGATTCCTGGTCCCCCTGTTCTCCGCGTGGCTCATCTGGGAGCGGCGTGGCGAACTGAGGGCGTTTGCATCTAAAGGAACCTTGCTCCCCGGGATTTTCCTTGTCCTGGTGGGTGTGGCGATGCTGGTGGTGGGGAAGGCTGGAGGCGAATACTTTACAATGCGCAGTTCCCTCGTGTTCATCACGGGAGGACTCTTCTGGATCGTGTTCGGTGAGGAAGGGTTACGGTTGTGTCTCTTTCCGCTGGCGTTCCTATTCTTCATGGTGCCGATCCCGTACATCG